>NZ_JBKFAP010000039.1:0-28711 GCF_053345715.1 Methylobacterium sp. D48H | reverse complement strand
ACGCCGGACAGGATCTCGCCGTGCACCGGTGGGGCGGTCGGATCGGATGACATAGCCTTACCCATAGGCCAACGCCTATGCCTTCGTGAGCTATGCCGCCTGTCCGGTCAAAACGGGGTGCGGTTCACCTGGGTAGCGAGCGGAAGCATGCCAAGAGTATTTCTCGATCCCGTCGCGACACGCCTCGGGCGTCGAAAAAAGCTGGGATGCGCGAGGTGGCTTCATGAACCTCATCGAGAATGGAACTGGCTTCGGCAGCGGAGAGGCCAAATTTTGTGTAGGCCGCGAATGCGGTGCACGGGTTGCATTCCCGGCTGATACCGGGAGCCGGGGCGCAGACATGCTTGGTGCCCGACGGATGCGGGACAACATCAAACACCGGTGAAAGATTCCAGCCGGTCCCATCGTTGATGAAAGCGTGGTTGCGCAAATGATCGTCTGTGTTGCGGAGATAGGTATTGACCAGGAGCCTACGAAAAATCTCGCGTTCCGGCGCGTGCACACCGATACGGCGCGCGGCTGCCGCGATGTCCAAATAGGTCTTGCTTGTCGCATAACCATAAGCGGGCTCGCCCAGCAAAGTGCCGGCGCTGAGGTAAGACAAACACGCTCCAGCCGAGGATCGGTCAAAACGTGATACCAAGAGAACCGGCCTGTCGTTTACGACACGAATCTCCCGCTCCGGGACTCGCAGGCCTGCTGCCTCGGCGAAATCGAGGCAAACCGCTTCAGCCCTGGGATTGTCGAACCTGTCGTCCCACGCGGAAAATTTGGCTATCCATTCTTTTTCTGAAATCCTCACACGCGTCTTCGGTCGAGCTCCCCCAACATCCGAGCTGTGGATGAGTAGCTGCGCGAGTTGGCGCGCCGACGCTTCGCCATCCTCGTACTTCTCTGCTGCGATGAGCGCACCTTCAAGATCATCCTCGCTTTGAGCGTGCTCAAGCGCTGCTTCCATCCTGGGCGTCCACCTCTCGGGAGCCTCTGGCGTTGAGCCGAAGGCCAGATCGCCAGTGCGCGACAGGCCACCCAGAGCCAGAAACTCCGGCATGCCGAGTTCCAGTTCTGGGAATACCTGTGTCAGGATTCCTTTGCCCCAGCCGTCGGGGCCTGCATCGTGAAAGGCCAGATGGACCTCTCCCACAGTCACAGGCCGCCACTTGTTTGCGAGCGGCAGGCCGATGGGGTCAATCGGCCTGCGTCCTTCCGAAGCTAGATAGTCGGAGCTATAGGCAAAACGACCGAGCCGCCGTGAGGAGCTACCTTCGAAGACCAAAAGGCCGATGGGCACATAGCCGCTCGGCCTTGACCGGAACACGTACATTTCCTCGATGCGGTTGTACTTAGAGGTTCGCCACATACCCGCTCACGATGATCCCGCGGCGATCCAGCATGGCATCCGCTGTGTCTCTGATGTGATCACACAGGCAAATGTCGCCACGTTGATCTGTGCGGATCGGTGAGATCAGCGCACTGAGCAAGAATCTGCTGGCGACAACCGGCCACCCGGCCATCAGGCGATCATGGGATGTGATGCGCTCACCCGCAACAACAAAAAGGGCGCCAGGCTTCCGTTAACGATCGCGACAGGAAGGACTTCCTCAAGCTCATATTGCCGCATCTGCGGCCTTCTCAAAGGTGCCGATCCACGCCAAGTTCGTACCTGGCAGACCACACGCACACGCCGCGCCGCTCTTTAGCAGAGAGCGGCCGGCACCGGTGTTAGCAGCACCGAGTGCCGGCCTGACCACGATCCGTATCGTCAAAGGATACCGACCATGGCTGAGACCTTCCCTACCGGCGTTATCACGCCGACGAAACTGTCCCGATGCATGAAATCCGGGCAGTCCCACTCCCCGTCCCGGGAACCCGCCTGATCGCCTGAAGGTGCGCTGGCACGCGATACGCCGTGCCTCAGCGTCCCCTCGCTATCCCGCAATCCTGACGCCCTCGTTACCGCAGGCCTAAGGCTGCGAAAAACGAGCCCGTTCGCCGCCCCGCCATTCGGTGAAGGGCGCGCGGGTTGGCGTCGCCTGGACGGAAACCATCCATGACCATCGTCGTCCCCCACCCCGCCGCCCAGCGCGGCGGCCGACAGCGGCTATCTGCACGTGGGCAGCCTGGATCCGCGCCGACCAGCCGAATCACCGTCCCGCTCGGGAGCGCCGCGGCCCTCGGCTGCGGCCACGTCCAGCCCGCGATCCCGCAGATCTGCGCACCCGAACTGATGGCCGCGGCCCAGGCCGCGCTCGACGGCGCGTTCCGGGCGACCTTCGTGCCCGATCCCCTGCTCGGACCAGGCTTGTCGCAGCTCGGATCCGTGCTGGCCTCCATGGTCAAGAGGCACGGGTCCCTCATTGAGGCGACGATTACGGACGTCCTGGAGCGAAGCGGGCGCTACCTCGTGCTGCGCAACGTCGCGATGCCGATCACCGTTCCGACCCAGGAACTCGTCCGCGCCAGCAGCGTCGCCCAGCTCAATCAGACCTCGATCGAACTCGCGGGCGCCGTCGCGCAGTCGGTATTCCTCGACCTAATCGTGGTCGACCGGAAAGAGAGTCGAGCCATCATCGCCGAGGTCAAGAGAGGCTCCGGAAAAAATGAGGCTAGGAAAATACACCAAGTCGAATGGGTGCTGCGGTGCGCGCAGGTCCAGGGCCGCTCGTTTCTAGCTTCACTCGGCTATGAGGTCGCGCAAATCCGCGCGGTGCTGATCGACGTCTATGGACGGGCCGGGTACGGCGATGACCTTACGGTGAGCGGACCGGCCATAGATCAGCTGTTCGCGACCCCGGTCTTGGCCGCGCTCGAGACTGTCACGGCGGCGCTTCAAGCCCGATTGCGCGCGGCTGTGCCGGACCTTCTGACGATGGCGTTGGCGAGCCTCGCCGGTCCTGAGAACGTCAAACACCTGCACCCGCCCGGGCCGCTCGCACCCTGACCGCACCACGCTGGCATCAGGTCGCGGCCGCGACCTGATGCGTCCATCTCGCTCTCCATCAATCCCGCACCGTGCGCCTGCGCGCCGTCGCGCTCTCCAGGTCTGTCTCAATGACACTCGCTCGTGACCCCGATGCCCATCTCTCCGGCACAACTGACGCGGCCAAACTCTCGCTGCCGCTTTCCTGGTGGCGCGTCCTCGCCCCTGAGGCGCTCGATATGGCGGCGCAGTGCCGCCTGTCCGCTGCCCTGAATGCCACGCAGCCCCTGCCGTCCCCCGACTGGTCCGCTGCTTGCCGGGGCGATCCGGCGGCTGCGATCCATATCGCCCTCAACGTCCTCGCCGAGGCCATCGCCTTTCCTGGGCGCCTCGATCCGGCGATGTCGGCGATCTGCCTCTGCGCCGTACGAGGTGACGCCTCCTGCATCGATCTGCTCGTGCACGTACTCGGGCGGCGCGCTCGACGCCGGGCTGATCTCGAGGTGCTCTGCCTCGCCCATGCTTGGTGCTCCGTTCCGCGCCGCGGTTCCGACCGCGCCGGCGTCGCCCACTGAAGGGGAGGAAGCCGATGGCATTCTCTTCGACCCCGCCTGCCCTGCAGATCGACTCCGAGGCGGCACGTCGCCTGCTCGAACCGATGCTTCCGCGCCGCCTGCGCGCCTGCCTCACTCAAGATCTGCGTGTGGCTTCTGCTTGCTCCGAGCTCGCCCTCGAGATCACCACCCTCGCCCCCGATGCCGAGGCGCTGGTCTCCGCCTGGATCGGGGCGGCCACTTCGGAAGGCGGCTTGTGGCGTGACCGTCGATGGATAGCCCGACGATCCGCTCTGATCCGGTTCCTCGACGTGTGGGCCGTGGAGCACGATCAGCCGGTGGCGCGGGCGTTGGCCGATGTCGCGACGCTGTTGTCCTGCGCCGGCGATGATCGCAGAGCTGCAGCGCGCTTGGCCCAGCCCCTGTGGCTGGAACGCGAAGCGGTTCTCGACCTCCGCAAAGGGTTTGCAGCGCTGGCCGAGGCGCAGACGCGCCTCACTATCGGACGCGTCGCCGAACAGGGTGCCGATTCGGACATCATCGGGGCGACCGATCTCGCTGTCGCGCTGCAGGCAGCTTGGCACGACGCGCTCACGGACGCGCTTCTGACGTTCTCCGAGAAGACGAGCAGCGCCATCGCCGCTGCTGCCACCTTGGCCTGTGGCGCCGATGATGCCTTCGCCAGCGACGTGGCACTCGTCCACGCGCTTGTGCCCGTTGGGGAGGTCTTGACACGACCCGTCGCAGACGGCGCGGCGACGCGGGAGCGGCGCAGATGGAAGAAGATCGAGGCTCAGCTCGTCAAGAAGAGCGAGGCGCGCCGGCGGGAGAAGGTGGCAATCGTCGACACCACGCCACAGCTGCCGGATGCCGATGCCCCACCCGCGGAAGTGCCCAAAGGCCACGTCCTCGTCGTTCCGGCGATCCAAGAGACCGGGAGTGATCGCGGCAAATCCATCGCCCGCGGCTATGAGCACATCATCGGCAAGCCGCTCCCGCTGGTCGCCGTGCCGGATCTCGCGGATGTGCGCGCTCGGTTGGTATTCGAGTTTCCTTACGCGCAGACCATGATCGACCGACTTCTGGCCGATCTGATCGGACATGAGCACGCCACGCTCCGGCCGACTCTGCTGATCGGCCCGCCGGGAGCCGGCAAGAGTCGCATCGTCGCGAGGATCGCCCATCATCTCGGATTGGGGCTGTGGCGGGTCGATGCTACGCGGGACGCGGGCGCATCGCTCGGTGGCCTTGATCGCCGCTGGGCAACATCGGAGCCAGCGCATCCGATCATGGCGGTGGCTCGATCTGGCACCGCCAATCCGCTGATGCTGATCGACGAGTTGGAGAAGGCCGCAACGCGTGCAGATCACGGTAGGCTCTGGGATGCCTTGCTTCCGATGCTCGAACCGGAGACCGCCCGGGCCTACCAAGATCCTTGTTTTCAGACCGAGGTTGATATCAGCCGAGTGTCCTGGTTGGCCACGGCCAACGGGGTGGGCAACATTCCTGGTCCGTTGCTCGACCGCTTGCGTGTCTTGGAGATGGCGGCGCCAAGCCAAGCAGATCTTGAGGCGCTGCTCGGACCGGTCCTGGAGGGTATCGCTGCCAATCGCGGGCTCGATCCTGCCTTTGAAGCGCTTCTGGATGGGGAAGCGGTCGCGCTGCTTCGTCGATCCTGGCGCGGGGGATCGGTGAGGCGGTTGACCCGATTGGTCGAGGCATTCGTAACGGCGCGCGAAACTCTTGCGGTTCGGCATTAGGGAGTGAACCGAGCCAGGGTATTGTAGGGTTTGGCAGTTTGTGATTCCAGGCGGCCGTTTGCAGCCTGGAGGTGGCGATGGCGAACCTGTTCTGACTCTCGGACGAGCAGTAAGGCGATGACCGAGCCGTTCATGCCCAGGGGCCAGCCCGGCCGCGGGCGGAAGGACGACCGGCAGATCATCTCGGGCATCCTGCACGTCCCGACGTCGGGCGCCGCTGGTGCGACTGCCCGGCCGCGTATGACCCGCGCACCACGGTCTACAACCGCTTCAATGGCTGGTCGCGGCGCGGCTTATGGAAGGCAATGCTCTCCGCGCTGGCCGAGGCCGGGTGGGCCGGCAACGCAGGCACTCTCGACAGCTGTTTCGCCCGGGCTCACCGGTCTGTCCATGGAGGGAAAGGGGGCGAGGGCGCAGGTCATCGGCTCGTCGCGCGGCGGCCAGACGACCGAGATCCACGCTCTCAGCGATGTCCTCGGCCGGCCCAACGTCCTCCCGCTGACGCCGGGCAACGCCAGCG
This sequence comes from Methylobacterium sp. D48H, assembly GCF_053345715.1. NCBI lineage: Bacteria > Pseudomonadati > Pseudomonadota > Alphaproteobacteria > Hyphomicrobiales > Methylobacteriaceae > Methylobacterium > Methylobacterium sp. D48H. The sequence goes on along the minus strand of NZ_JBKFAP010000039.1, from coordinate 22,957 downwards.
ACATCACAACCGCCCCAGTATTGCTGGTCGAGGCGCCGGGCCGGATCCGCCGCCCGAGCGCCGACAAGGGCTACGACGTCGATTGGCTGGCCACCGATCTGCGCAGGAACGGCATCATGCCCGTCCTTCGCCACCTTGAAGAAGAGCGATGAGCCGGCGCGCCGATCTCCGAAAAACAGAGATGCGCGACGCCGAGACTATACGGTAGGCAACAGGGGGCACAACGAGAATCAAGTCGGCCATTGAGCACTTCTGTGAGGCGTGCGTTGTGTCTGGCCTTAGCGAACCTAGAAGGTGCCAGAGAAACGGCTCGGTATACGCCAGATGTCTGGCGCAGCGATCCAATCCTTCTTTTCGATTTGATCTGCAAAGACACGTTTCGTATCTTCGAAATGTTTCTCTCCCCGTCGCATCTCTAGGACGCGGCGAGGCAGACTCGCAACCTCGTTTTGAATGTGATTTATGAACTTGTCCGGTGGTATTGAATGATGTGATGCTTCAATGCTAGTTGGTGTAGCAGCGTTTCGCTTCTTCTGTCGTTCGTACAAAATCCCATTGTCGCAATGGGCGATATGGAATAAGAAAAGGTCGGCGAAATTTGGTCGATGATTGCCGACGATGCAATGAAATCCGTGCATCCAATCAGTTCGTCCAGCGATCAGCGTGGGCTTGCACAATGCAGAAAGAGGCCGAGCAAAGCAACGCTGATGAGAAATTGGCGCCTTGAAATCAATGGCACTCTCTTCAGCGACATGGAGCACATCGACACCAAACATGGTCACGACGTGGGGCAGATTATGATCCGCAGCGTATGAGCCCAAATTCGACGATATGGCTGGATCTGGGACAACGAGCTCGTCGGCATCTGTAAAGAGAACGCGCTTATAGCCGATGAATAAGGAGGCGCAGAAGTCGCATACCGTTTGCGCCCGCGCACTCTCATCCATCGGAGTGCGTGGGAGCCTTATTAGACTCGCGTCTATGTTTTCAGTTGAGCCATCGTCGGAACCGTGATCAATGACATAGCAGTGCTCAAGCCCAATCTGCCGTTTGTAGTGCTCTAGCCAGACCGGAAGCAGCGCTTTTTCATTGTACGTCATCGTGACGACAGCGAGTGGCTGTTTCTCCACAGAGATCTCCCGATGCGTGCAGTTTGCTTAAGCATTGCGTCTGCGGGTTGCTATGATAGACGGGCGTTTTGCCAGCGTGGATCCTGCTATGTCGTCATTATGAATCGCGTATGCTTCAGCGAATGAAACATCGAATCCAAGATTGTCGAAAATTTTGATATAGAGGCCGCGCGATAAGTGCCACCAAACATAAAATACATTTGGGTCGTCCAAGTTCGTGATTGGATGGATGACGAGTTCATCAAGCGGTAGCACGTCCGTGAAGGGAATCAGTACGGCTTCCTTGGCAAGCCGGGCCCAGGCTCCAATTGAATAAACCGGATCCGAGAGATGTTCGACTATTGCACCCGCCATCACCACGTCGAATGTCTGTTCCGGCCATTCGTAGAGTTCTGCGATTGGTGCATATACGCACTTAGCCTTGCTATTGAACTTATGCCAAGCATACCACCAAGAATTTTTGATCGGTATAAGGTTTTCTCTTTCCCATATGGCTCGTGATTGTTTTATGTCGCGGTAAGAGAGGGTGCTGGCGAACGGCATGTGCCGGAATTCAACGGTCGAGGCAGCATCCAAGCCGGTGACTTGAGCGCCGTGTTTCTCTGCATTGAAAGCCAAAAAACCAGACGCTGTGCCGACATCCAGCACGGTCTTGCCTTGTAAATTATAGCTGCCAATGTATTGAAGGAAGTCATCGATCTGCCAACTGCCTTGAACGGCTTCGCCATCCGGAAATTGCATCGAGTGGTACCAATAGCATCGGCTATTTAATGCGTCGTGCCATGGCGCTTCGAAGCGCGGTTCAATTATTACACTGACCTCTGCACTCATCCGCTTCCTGCCTATCTTAGGTTGAACGGGGCGTCGGTCATACACCGCCACCAGCGGAATGTCTCCCTATTTTTCGAGCTGGCGCAACGTTGGTCTAAGCATACCTCTATCGTGGCGAGAGATTTTTGTGAGAAGTACTCCCACATGATGCCGTCCGCCTATCAGAAATCCCATTGGAATCGCCTGCTGGCCCGCGCTATTTGAATTAAATATTTTATACAGTTGCTCAGTGATTGGATAGATCCGCTAGCGTTCACCGATTGAACCTTGCTCAAAAGATTGATTTGCGCCGAACGCATTTTCTTCGAGCATCCTGAGCCTTGAGGCAGGTGGCCGCCATGCTTCGCAAACGCCTCATGAACGATCAGATTGCCTGTGCCCTTCGGCAGGCGGAGGCGTGAGCGGCTGTAGAGCAGGTTCGCCGGAATCTCAGCTAGTCCCGGCCGAAGTTGCATAGCTAAAGTAGGTATTTAGCCTGCATGGATATACAGAAGACACGGCAGTCGAAGGGACAAACGCCTGGGAACAGAAATCACATGATGCTCAATCGCTTCGTGATTTCTCCGCGTTTTGCGTGGAGCGGTCGCGGTGACGGGGACGGCACTTCGAGGTTACGATGATCCTGCCCTCGTACCTGCCAGGTTGCTCTACCGAACCTTGGTCACCCCATGACGCTGCGCCCTTGCGTTCGAGCTTCTGCTGCCATCATCCTGCCGGCCGCTGCGGTATCTTCGCACAGCCATTCCCGCGGCTGATGCCGCCGTGCGCAGGCTCAGACCCGGATTGGGCTTGGCTTGCAGCTGGTGGCGAGGCCGGTGCCCGCCTGAGTATGCAGACCGACGCCTGATACGATCCTGCGCCCTGTCCACTGCCGCTGCTGAGCGTGAATCGGTCTCGCGTCGTAGGCATCGATGATCGGCTTCTCCGAAAAAGACGAGCTTACGGCCTACGCCTCGTCGATCTCGAATGCAGTCGCCCAATCGACCTGCTGCCCGACCGTTCGGGAGTGGCCGTCACCGACTGGCTGCGTCGCGATCCCGGCATCCAGATCGTCGCCCGCGACCGGTCCACCGAGCACGCCCAAGCGCTCACCGCTCGCGCGCCAGTTGTGCTTCCGGTCGCTGATCGATGGCATCACCTCCTGAACATGCGCCCACCGCTCGAACGCTGGCTCGGCCGCGTCGACAGTCGGCTGTGTCAGTTGCCCGCTCTGTCTATCGGTGATGGCCGCCATCCCGGGGATCGCCTGCGCGCCTACCGCCGCAGCGCCGCTGAGATCACGAGGAGTCGTGACAGTCGCGCTCGGCGGCTTGCAGCCTACGAGGACGTGCGTCGGGGTTATCTGGCAGGTGCGACCCTCCTGGCGATCGGTCGCGCTACAGGGTTGGCGCGCGCGACTGTGCGCAAGTACGCCCAGATTAAGAGCTTCCCCGAGCGCGCGAACCAGCGGCCCAATCCGTCTCGCCTCGACCCCAATCTCGCCCATCTGGAGCAGCGCATGGCCGAGAGCTGTGAGAGCGCCATGGCGCTCTGACGCGAGATCCGCGATCAGGGCTTTGCTGGAACTCATCGGCAGGTGCATCGCTACATTACCGAGCGGTGTACGCCGCCACGGCGGAGCATCGCCCACAAATGGTTGTCGGGGGCTGGCTCGACGCGCGCAACGGTTCTCAGACCAGAAACACTTGCTTCTCGAAAGCAGCTGGCCTGGACCACGGTTCGGACCATCACGACGTTGCCGTCCCATGCCGCGGCCGACCTCACTCGGATCTGGCAGGATGCCGAAGTGGTACGCATTGTCGATCTGACGCAGCGGTTCACGAAGCTGATGCGCGCCTGCGGCCTGGATGGCGACCAACTGGCCGATCCGGTGGGCGAACACGGTAGGTGGCTCCTCGAAACGCGCACCTGCGGCGTCGCGGCGTTGGAGACCTTCGCGGCTAACTTGGCGCAGAATCGGCGGGCGGTCCAGACTGCACTGACGACGTTCTGAAGCAACGCGCAGGCCGAAGGGCAGATCGGCCGGCTGAAGATGCTCAAGCGTACCATGTACGGCCGCGTTAGTTTCGCAGCGCCGCAGAGAGCCGCGATTTCTGTACGCTTTGCCAACCTCGCCCGACAGCACTACGTCGAGAGCCTCGGGACTTGGTTCACGGCGGCGTTCGCGACGCTGCGGGGGAGATTCGCAGACAATCTGCGGCGTGACCGGGAGGCGCTGATCGGAAGGATCACGACACCATGGTCGACGAGCCCTGTCGACGGGCAAATCAGCCCGTTGAAAATGCTCGAGCGCACGAAGTTCGGGCGGACTGGCTGTGCGTCTCTCCGTCAACCCGTAATGGCCACGCGATGACTCTGATCCGCCGCAAAGAACGCAATCGAAACAGTATTCATTACTCGCTGGCACAACAGGTGGAGCGCTGAAAATTGGTTCGTTTCCATTCGTGGGGGGCGGATGCCGTTCGACTCTCGCTTGACGGACCCAGGTCTGTGAAACCTGACCCAAATCACGTGGTAGGCGGTCTTCGTATTCGATTTTTTCAGTTTTAGCGTCTTCGCGGTCACGGGTTTTCGGCGTTCCTATGAGCAGGGTCGTGGCGATCTGGTCATCCACCGTGGAGTGCATGCGCGCCCCCCTATTTGAGCGGCACAAAATAGGAGGGGACGACACCTCCCCGTTCTTTGAGATAGTCATGCTACGAACCACGGTCGTGCGACATGCGCGGCTTCTCAGCACGACGTTGTTCGACGGATCAGATATATAAACTGCGTCGTCAGGGGACGATGTACCTGCACAGCCGGGCGCGACTGTAGCCGGCGACATTGCCGCCGGGGTTGCAGCAATCGCTGTACCGCCGAGCAGCGACGTACTGATCCCCTCCGAAACGTCGCGCGAATGTTGGATCTCGCGTTCACTCCTGAACACTCCAACGATTGGAGACTCAGGCGCATCTGTCATGACGGATCCCGCAGTGGTCGTAAGCGAGTTGTCAACCGCGATACTCAGCCGCAAGCGGATGGCGGCACGGGTCTGCAGTTCAACCGGTATCCTTCTTCTGATCCCAACTGCTTTTGTCCCGCGCTCCGTCCTCGGAGATGAGGAGGCGCTCTTCGCGCCGCGCTGGCCCCATTCTCGGTTAGCGTGGAGTCCATCGTCTGTGGGGCGCAGCAGCGAACGGATCTCGCACCTGTCCTCGTACTCATGCATCACGATCGCCAGAACCCGGTGGACGCCGAAGTATTCGTCCAGCAGAGCCAGATGCTGCGCGATCCAAGCCGGACGCGCCGCGCGAACACGTGGCCCTTCTGCGATGCAGATCGCGCCAACCAGCATCGTCTCCGCCACCGAACGGCGGGTCCCGTTGCAAGTCACGACGAATGCGGCAGTCAGCAGCGCATGAAAGCGTGTCAACGCCCCATCGAGATCTCCTCGCAGCGCGATGATCGACTCCGTCGTCAGCGGCGCGAATAGTTCCTCGATCCGCGCATCGCTCTCCCTACGAGAGAAGAGCTCGAGCCTCACCGAGGTGACGATGTCGCCGGGGGTAAAACGTGCGGTCCGCATGCCGATCTCCGCTCCTGATCGTAGCATTGTGAAGCCCGATGAAAGACGCAAGATGGCTCAAAATCGGTCTGCCCGAGTTGCGCTTTGACTCAGCCGAGAGAACGTCATTTTTTTGGTGGGTGCAGGTCTTAGAGGATCGCTCGACGAACGCGCTTTGTCTTTTTCATGCCGATCTACGAAGCTCCGCCGTGGTCGATCGCGGGCCATTGTCTCCTGTCTCGTGGCACACGCGGATCGCGAGAGATCAAGCGGGGGTAACGCAGACGGTAACAGTCCGCTGCGCGGTTCGCATTCGGCCAGTCACCCCCGCCTCCTTGGTGGAAGTAACGTAGAGTTTTGGATCATGAGCGTAGCGGTAACAGGACAAAGCGAGACGACACGACGGGATTATGCGGCCACGGCTCGAGCCTTCATCGGCATGGTCGGTCGCGAGCTCGACCAGCAGGCCCCATCTCCCGTCGACGTGGTTGATTATTTCTTGGGACAGCACGGAAGGTGGTCAGAGAGCACCATCCGGCATACTCGGGCAGCGCTGCGCTTTGCTTTCGTTGAAACGAGCCGCAAACATCCCAACCATCCGCGTTTGGTAAGGGCGTTGCAGCGCCTGAACGCGACCGATTGTGAGACTGGCCGCCTTGTGACGCCCATACCGTGCGTGCGCACCGAGCGGCAGACGAGCGCGAAGAAGCGGAAGACTCTGACACCGGCCGAGGCCCACGCTCTCTTGCTCGCCCTTTGCGAGGTGGGACATCGTCACGCCCCCATCGCCCAGGCGCAGGTCTTTTTTGGCGTCGACCTCGGATTGCGCCCCGTAGAGTGGGAGACAGCTCAGATTGTCGATGGCTATCTCGTTATTCAGAACGCCAAAAACACCAATGACCGTGGCAATGGGCCGACGCGAAGGCTGCCGCTGGACGGATTTGGGGACGACTACGTTGCATCGCTGGCCGCATCTATCGATCGCATCGCCGATGCGCTCGTCAGCGAGACGTGGGAGGCGATCCACCAGAACGTTGCCCGCGCAATGACAGCGGCGTCTATCAAGGCGGGAAAGATGTGCCCCAGTCTAAGAATTCGTCCCGCCTGCCCATACACACTACGCCATGTTGCGACTGCCCGGATGAAGGTGGACCTGCCGCCGGAGGTAATTGCCGCGATTCTGGGGCACCGCTCGATCCACACCGCCTCCCGCAACTATGCACCAGCCCGTTCGGCGAAAGGGTTCCGTCCGATCGTGACGACCGCAGATCCTATTGCAGTTGCGCAGGTCAACGCATTTCGTAAAGATCTTGCGAAAATTGAGAGCGTTGACGATCACGGTCCGAAAGCCGGACTGTAGGCCGCCTTCTGCCGCATCTCATCGACGTTATTCGCTGGCGCACGCGTTGCGCCAGCGAATTGCTGAATCGTGACCTTCCGGCCGCTTGAAGTTAATAAGGGTGCCGCGTGGCATGATATCGAAGAGCTGCGATAGGGGCAGCTTGAGATTGTTGACACTTTCTTAACCATAATGTGAGCACGCTGCGTCTGGAAGGTTTTCTCCCAAAGTTGTGATGCTGTCCGATGTAACCCAGAGCTGGCAATTGCTTTGGTATCGTTGATTTGATCACGACTTTGTCGAACGCGTCGTCGGTAAAGCAGAAAGAAGTGGAGTTGGGCCTAGTCACGGTATCAGGTTCTGCGCTTCATGGTCATTACGGCTGAGTTGCGCGACAGGCGACGTGATGGCGCATTGGGCGTAGGTCTGTTGCCCGTGCTCCAGCCTGTCGCCGCCAATCGACCCCGGGAGTGTTGGTCGGCAGAATTAAAATGAAGCATGTTAAGGTTGTTTAGCTGCAAAACACAAATCCCCGTCAATTTTCGGCGGTCAAATAAATTTTTTGATCAAAAAATTAGGCTAAAGTTGCATGGGGGTGCTGTGTTATAGATATTTTACGGATCACTTTGCGATTTTGTCACATTAGCGAAGTCGGTCCTCAAAATATGGACTGGGTGACGGTTAGGGGAAATATAAAAGGCTGTATGGTGCAGGCGGGTTCGCCGAAGCTGTTGAGTGTTCGGAATAATGCTATGCTGACGGTTACGCGGACACCCCTACGGATTAGTTTGTTTGGTGGCGGCACCGATTACCCAGAGTATTTTGAGCGCGCCCCGGGCGCTGTCGTCGGCGCGGCGATCGATAAGTATATCATCATCGCGGCGCTCGATCTGATTGGCTGCCAGGATTATAATTATAGATTAAGTTACTCTCGTGTTGAACATTGCAACAATATCTCAGAAATTGAACATCCTGTTGTTCGAGAAGTATTGAAGCATTTCAATGTGACCCGTAGACTCGATATGAGCATCATCTCCGATTTGCCTGCGGCGGGAAGCGGTCTGGGCTCGTCTTCAGCGTTCACTGTCGGTTTTTTGCGAACAATTTACGCAATCTTGAACCAAAAACCTACGAAGATCGAGCTTTCTAAGAAGGCAATTGAAGTCGAGCGAGAGATTTTGCGTGAGAACGTCGGCGTGCAGGACCAGCTCCACGCCGCCTTCGGCGGCATCAACCGATTCGATTTCAGCGGCTCCGCCATACGGATCTCGCCTGTTCAGATGAGCTCTGCCGCCATTCAGCAACTCAACGCGTCGATGGTGCTGGTCCATACAGGCATCGCGCGGCGCGCGACGACGACGGTCGCCGCGCAGATCGCCGTGACGCGCGCGCGCGCGATCGACAAGGAATTGTCCGAACTGTACCGCCTCGTCGAGGAATGCGTCTCTCTGCTCGAAGCGGGGACGAGCGGCTGGCTCGCGCAACTCGGCGAGATGCTCTCCGCCTCGTGGCGCATCAAGCGAACCCTGTCGCGTGAGGTCTCGAACGCGGTGCTCGACGATCTGTTCGAAGCGATCATCGGGTCGGGGGCTTACGGGGCAAAGCTGTGCGGCGCGGGCGGTGGCGGCTTCTTCCTCGCTCTAATCGATCCCGATCGGCTTTCGGCCCTGATCGAGCGGGTCGCGCCGCTGTCCGTCGTGCCGATCGGCATCGATGTCGACGGGTCCACCCTGATCTATCGCCAGACGCGCTGAGCGGCATCCTCACAGGCCCCGGCCCGGTCCCAGCCGGGCCGCAGACTCATCGCGACGAGAGGCAACGATGCGAATTCTGATCACCGGCGGCGCGGGCTATATCGGGACGATCCTGGTGCCGATGCTGCTTGAGCGCGGGCACCACGTGACGGTGCTCGACACGTTCAAGTCCGGAGCCCCGGACCTGTTCTCGGCCTGCCAGTATGACACGTTCGAGCCGATCAAGGGCGACGCGCGCGACACGCGCATCCTGGACGAGCTGATCCCGAAGCACGACGTGCTCATCCCTCTCGCGGCCCTGGTCGGCGCGCCCCTCTGCAAGGAGGACGCGATCGGCGCCACGACGCTCAACCGCGACGCCGTGATTGCCCTGGTCGAGCGTGCGGGCGGCGAGCAGAGGATCGTCTACCCGACGACCAACTCGGGTTACGGCGTCGGCGAGGCCGGCAAGTTCTGCACCGAGGACTCGCCCCTGCGGCCGATCTCGCTCTACGGCACCACCAAGGTCGAGGCCGAGAAGGCGGTGCTCGACAGCGGGCGCGGCGTCAGCCTGCGGCTGGCGACGGTGTTCGGCATGGCGCCGCGAATGCGGCTCGACCTCCTCGTCAATGACTTCACGCACCGGGCCGTGACCGACCGGGCGCTCCTGGTGTTCGAGGGCCACTTCAAGCGCAACTACATCCACATCCGCGATGTCGCCAAAGGGTTCATCCACGGGATGGACAATTACGACCGGATGCGTGGCGAGGCGTACAATCTTGGCCTGTCGAGCGCCAACCTGTCGAAGCTGGAACTCTGCGAACGCATCAAGGTGCACGTTCCGAACTTCGTCTACGTCGAGGCCCCGATCGGCGAGGATCCCGACAAGCGCGACTATATCGTGTCCAACGAGAAGCTGGAGGCGACCGGCTGGTTCCCCGATTTCGATCTCGACCGGGGCATCAAGGAACTGATCAAGGGCTTCCGAATGATACGCAACTCGCGGTTCGCCAACGTCTGATCCGGGTGACCGGAGCCCAGCAGCGAACGCCCGCCGGTTGGCCCGAGAGGTCGGCCGGCGCGGGGACGGACCGAGGTGAGCATGAGCGCGATCGTCGATTTTCTCACGCAGACCCGCGACACCTTCCAGGCCGCTCTCGACGACTCCCGCTTCCACGCGACCCTCGCCGAAATCGCCGATCTCGTGACCGCGTCCCTGCGCGGTGGTGGCAAGCTCCTGACGATCGGCAATGGCGGCAGTGCCGCCGACGCGCAGCACATCGCGGGCGAGTTCGTCTCGCGGCTCAACTACGACCGGCCGCCCGCCGCGGCCGTGGCGCTGACCACCGACACCTCGGTAATCACCGCGATCGGCAACGATTACGGCTACGAGCACGTGTTCGAGCGGCAAGTGCTGGCCCTCGGGCGCCCGGGCGATGTCCTGCTCGCCCTCTCCACATCGGGGCGGTCGCCGAGCGTGCTGAAGGCGATGGACGCGGCACGCGACCTGGGTCTGCGGGTTGTCGCCTTCACGGGTGCGACGGGCGGGGCGATGCCCGAGCGAGCGGATGTCTGCCTGCACGCGCCGACGGACGCCACGCCCCTGATCCAGCAGATCCACATCACCGCCGCGCACATCGTCTGCGGCCTCGTCGAAGAAAGCCTGTTCCCGCGCGGGACGGCAGCGTGAGGGACGGCCTGTGACCGAGCCAGAGCGGAAGGGCGGAGGCTCTGTCCGGCAAGCCATGATCCTGTGCGGCGGCTTCGGCACGCGCCTGGGCGCACTGACCTCGGCGATGCCCAAGCCGCTGCTGCCGGCATCGGGTGAGCCGTTCCTGGACGTGCTGCTATTCGAGCTCGGCCGCCACGGCTTCACCGAGATCGTGCTGCTGGCCTCATTCCACAGCGAGAAGATCCGCGCCTATGCCGCCGACAACCCGGTCGCGCGACGCTTCGGCATGACGCTTCGGGTCTCGGTCGAGCCGGAGCAGGCCGGGACCGGGGGCGCCGTCGTGCACGCCCTTCCCGAGGCCGACGAGACCTTTCTCCTGCTGAACGGCGACTCATGGTTCGATGTGAACCTGCTGTCCCTGCCCGCGATGGCGGCCCGTCATCCCGAAGCGGCGATGGTCCTGTCGCTCCGTCGGGTGCCGGACGCCGCGCGCTACGGCGTCGCGCTCGTCGACGGCGTCCGGATCACCGCCTTCCTCGAGCGGCCGCTTGAGCCGGGCCCCGGCCTCGTCAACGCTGGCGTCTACCTGGTGCGCCGCGACGCGCTGGCCGGCCTGCCGCCGGCCTGCTCGCTGGAACGGGACGTCCTGCCCGCGCTGGTCGCCGAGGGCCGCGTGGTCGGCGAGGCCCACGACGGCTACTTTCTCGATATCGGCGTGCCCGAGAGCTACGCCCGAGCCCAGGAAGAGATCCCGGCCCGTCGGAGGAGACCTGCCGCCTTCCTCGATCGGGACGGTGTTCTCAATCACGACCACGGGTATGTCGGTTCCGTGGACCGGTTCCAGTGGATGGCGGGCGCGCGCGACGCCGTCCGCGCGCTGAATGATGCCGGCTACTTCGTGTTCGTCGTCACGAACCAAGCGGGGGTCGCCCGCGGCTTCTACACCGAGGCCGACGTCGCCCGTCTGACCGCTTGGCTGCGGGACGACCTGCGCGTGGCCGGCGCGCATATCGATGATCTACGCTACTGCCCCTATCATCCGGACGGGACGGTCGAGGCCTACAGGGCGGTCCACGGATGGCGGAAGCCCGAGCCCGGCATGATCCTCGATCTGATGGTCCATTGGGACATCGACCGCGCGCGCAGCTTCCTGGTGGGCGATCAGGAAACAGATCTCGCCGCCGGCCGTGCGGCGGGGCTCGCCGTGCACCACTTCAGGTCGGACGACCTGCTCGCCTTCCTGCGAGAGGTCGCGCTGAAGGAGTAGGAAGGGCCCAGGAGGTGTGCGCCCTCGCCGGGGCGCGCTTCGCCGTCTGGCACTGTCAATCGTGCGACTGGATCGAGAGCTCCGCTTCCGCGGCCTCGCGCATGGCGCGATCCCAGTCGAGCTTGCGCTTGGGCGGAGTCTCGCGCTCTGCGTCCGGAGCTTTCCGATCTCGCGGAGCAACGATCTTGATGTCGTACTCGGGCACGCTTCGATCCGCTCTTTAACCGACGATTAATCGTATTGGCGCAACGCGCGGGTCTTGTCAGCGGTTCGATCGCTCGATCCACAATCCGGTGACGGCCCTCATCCGGTGCTGGACAGGCCGATCAGGAGCATGGCGGCGTGCACGGCTCCGACGATGGCGCCCGATTGGGCGAGCTGTAAGGCCTCGGCCCGCGGTACGCGCACCACGGCGATGTCCTCGGCGGGATCCGGAAGCGCCGGCCCGGCCGCGGTCACGCGCGCGCGGACGAGATGCATGCGGTTGGCGTAGCGGGCCGGATCCGCGTTCAGGGTGACCACGCGCTCGGCATCGGCGAAGATGTAGCCGGTTTCCTCGCGCATCTCGCGCTCGGCGGCCGCAAGGATATCGGGGTCGGCGGGGTCGATGGCCCCGCCCGGAAGCTCCAGGCTCGGGCCCCCATGGGCGTGACGGTACTGGCGTACGAGGATGACGTGATCGGCCGCGTCGATGCCCAGCACGAGCGCGATGTCCGGCGTCTCGAGCACGTAATAGGGATCGACGATGTGACCCGACGGCGTCACGCAGTCGTCGGCACGGAGACCGAGCCAGCGATCCTTCATGACGTGGTGGGATTTGCGGACTGTCCAACTCGGTGTCGAGATCATTGTTCTTTGCGGGCCCGGGGTTTGTGCTTTCGGATATCCGCCGCGGTCATTGTGGATCTTCGCCGCTGGAGGACATGCGCGATGGCAAAACTGTCTCGCCTTTCGGCTCTGACTTCGATCGAGCTGCGACCGCGCGTTGCGCTGCCCTGGCTCAGCCGATAAGCCTCGTGGGGTCGTAGAGCCTCGCGCCGCGGATGTCACAGGTCGTAGGATGACGGGAACGAAACTCGCCATGGCATGCCGCGTCTGCGACGGACGCGATGTCGAGCTGTTCCTCGACCTGACCGATCAGCCGCACTGCAACCGCCTGATCCCGCCGGAGCTCGCCGACCGGCGCGAGCCGCATTTCCCCCTGCGCGCCGGCTTCTGCCGCGACTGCACGCTCGTCCAGATCGATCACACGATCCCGAAGGAGAGCATGTTCAGCGACTACCCCTACGTCTCGGGCACGACGAAGACGCTGGTGGAGCATTTCCGCCAGACGGCGGCCCGGCTCGTGGAGCGGTACGGCCTCGGGCCGCAGGACCTCGTCGTCGACATCGGCAGCAACGACGGCACGTGGCTTCGGCAGTACGAGCCCTTCGGCCTGCGCCGCTGCGGCGTCGAGCCCGCCTCCAACGTCGTGGAACTGGCCCGCGCCGCCGGCGTGCCGACGCTGAATCGCTTCTTCAACGCCGAGACCGCCGAGATCGTCCGCGCGCAGGACGGGCCGGCGAGCCTGATCACCGCCGCCGGCGTCTTCTTCCACTTGGAGGAGCTGCACAGCGTTGTGAAGGGCATCGTCACGCTGCTCAAGCCGGACGGCGTCTTCGTCGTGCAGGCGATCTACCTGGGCGGGATGATCGAGAACACCGCCTTCGATCAGATTTACCACGAGCACCTGTGCTACTACACGCTCCGCTCCCTGGAGCAGCTGTTCGCGCGCCACGGCCTGGAGGTCTTCGACGTCAGCGTGGTGCCGGTCCATGGCGGCTCCCTCGAGGCGCATGTCGGCTTCCCCGGCGCCCACCCGGTCAGCGACGCGGTCAAGCGCATGCGCGCCGACGAGGAGGCCCGCGGCTACGGCAAGTTCGAGACCTATGTCGGCTTCGCCGAGAACGTCCGGCGCCTGCAGGCGGCGCTGCTCGACCTGCTGGAGCGCAGGCACGCCGAGGGGAAGACGGTCCACGCCTACGGTGCCCCAGCCAAGGGCGCGACGCTGCTCAACGCCTTCGGCATCGGTCCGCGTCTGGTCCAGTACGCGGCCGAGAAGAATCCGCTGAAGTTCGGCCGGCTGATCCCCGGCGCCCGCATCCCGATCGTCGAGGAGGGCAGCGTACCCGCGCCCGACGCCTATCTGGTGCTCGCCTGGAACTTCATCGACGAGTTCCTGGCGCGCGAGCGCCGCTACCTCGAGAACGGCGGCGCCTTCATCGTTCCGGTGCCGGAACTCAAGGTGATCACCGCCGCCGACCTGCCGAAGGCGATCTGAGCGTGGCTGCCGTCTCCCGATCCTCCTTGCCCGAGACCGTCGTCGTCGTCGGTGCGACCGGGTTCGTCGGCCGCAACCTCGTCGCGCATCTCGCCGACCGCGTGCCGCGGCTGATCGCGGTCAGCCCCTCCGGCCGCGCGGTGCCGGGGGCGCATGAGGCCGCGCGCTTCGATGCCCTGGAGGCGCTGTCGGTTCCCGCCGACGCCATCGTCGTCAACGTCGCCGCGCAGCGCTACGACGCCGACAAGTTCGAGACGGCGCAGAGCGACCTGCTGACCGGCAATGCCGAGATCGCCAACCGCCTCTACCGGTTCTGCCTGACGAAGGGCATCCGCGAGGTGCGCGCGGCCTCGAGCGTCGCGGTCTACCCGGCGGCCCTCGATCCCCTCGACGACGCGCGGCCGGTCGACCTCAACGCGCCGCCCAACCGGAACGAGGCCTTCTACGCCTGGTCGAAGCGCTGGTCGGAGGTGATCGCCGACCTCCACGCCGAGCGCTACGGGATCCACACGATCAGCTTCCGCCTGAGCAACCCCTACGGTCCCCACGACTCGACGGATCCGCGCAAGGCGCACGTCCTGCCGGCCTTCGTGATGCGCGCGCTCGCACCGGGGGAGCGCTTCGAGATCAAGGGCAACCCGCTGGTCGAGCGCGACTTCATCTACGTCGGCGACGTCGTCGACGTGTTCGCCCGCTCCCTGGAGATGCGGGAGACGAGCGACGCGCTCAACCTCTGCCGCGGCGAGACCACGACGCTGCTCGACCTCGCCCGCACCATCCTGGAGGTGGCGGGCGAGAATCGGCCGGTGCACGCCCCCGACACGGCGACCCACGGTGTGCTCGCCCGCCGCTCGACCAACCAGCGGCTGCGCGAGCGCTTCGGGATGGCGAGCTTCACGGGACTCGCGGACGGGCTGCGGCCGACGATCGCGTGGTATCGCGAGGCCTATCGCGACGGGGCTCAGCATGCCGGAGCCTGAGCGCGACATCGTCATCGGGGCGGACGGCTTCCTCGGGCGCAACCTCGTCCCGCGGCTCCGGGCCCATGGCCGCGAGGTCGTCGAGATCGGTCGCGCGGCGGGCGACCTCTCCGAGTGGGCGAATGTCGAGCGGGCGCTGCGCGAGGCCCCCCCGGCCGGCCGGATCTTCCACGTGGTGACCCGCCAGCGGACCGGCGCGGTGCAGTATGACATCCAGGGCGAGCTGCTGGCGATCAACGCCCGGGTCCACCTGAACGTCCTCGAGGCGTGGCGCCTGTTCCAGCCCCAGGCCAAGCTCGTCTCCACGGGCTCGTCCTGCACCTATCCGGAATCGGCGGAGCCGCTCGCCGAGGCGCGGTTCGGGCAGGGGCCGACTCACCCGTCGGTGATCGGCTACGGGCTCGCCAAGCAGGTCCTGGCGACGGGCTCGGCGGCCTACGCGCACCAGTACGGCCTGAGTTTCCTGCACTGTGTGCTTGCGACCCTGTACGGACCGCACGACAACAAGGCCTCCGACCGCAGCCACTTCGTCGGCGCCCTGCTCGACCGCGCCGTGCGGGATAAGGCGGCGGGCGCTGAGCAGTTCGAGGTCTGGGGCAACCCGCAGACCGTCCGCGAGGTGCTGTACGTCGACGACCAGATCGACGCGATCCTGGCGGCCGACCGGGCGTTCGACAACGAGATCCTCAACTGCGCCGCCAACACGCCCGTCACCGTCGAGGCGGTGGCGCGGGCGGCCCTGGCCGCCCTCGACTGGTCCGTCCCCTTGGTGAGCCCGCCCGGCTCGTTCCAGGGCGCGGCCTACAAGATGCTCGACTCGACGCGGTTCCTCGACCGGACCGGGTGGCGGCCGCGCATCAATCTCGAAGCGGGCCTGCGCAGGCTCGCTGCGGCGGAGTACGCCGACCGTTAGCGAGCCGCGACCGGCCATCAGGTCGCCCGCGCGAGGACCACTGGTGTAGCCTTCTGAGCGGCCGCGCCGAGCGAGGCGAAGGTCGTCAGTGCGCCTTGAGGTGCCCCAGCCTCTTGTGATGTTCGGGGCCGCTCCGAGACTTCGTGAGGGTTCAGGCTTTTGCCGACATCGCGGTCGCGGCGGAGGCAAGTCCCCACCGGACGAGATCCTGTGCCTCCTGTGCCGTCTTGGCCTCCGCATAGCAGCGCAGCTCAGGCGCATTGCCCGAAGCCCGGAAATGGATCGTGCGCCCGCCGTTCAGTTCGATCCGGATTCCGTCCTGCTGATCGATATACGCGGATGACCCAATCGGGCCGAGGAAGGCAGCGCGGAAATCCGGCTCCCGAAGGCGATCGAGGAAGGCGGCGCTCGTCTCGGACGGAGTGTTGGGCAGCCGATCGCTGGCCATCTCTCCCGCATCCAGGGAGGCCACGAGGTCAGCGAGGGAAGTGCCGGCGGCGCGCACCGCTGCCAAGGTGGCCAGGATCGGCAGCATCGCGTCGCGCGTCGGCAGGGCGGCCAATGTCCTGCCGTGGAGCGTGACGTTCGATCCGAGCAGGAATCCGCCGTTTGCCTCGAAGCCGGCGACGATCCGCGCCCCGGCAGACGTCGCCAGCTCCATGCCGGCGATGACGAAAGGCGATCCCACTTTCGTACGAACAACTTTCCGGAAGCCGCCGGAATGCTCGAGCGCAGAGCCGGCGGTGACCGGCACCACCACCGTGTCGGCACCGAGGAAGCGGGCGGTGATGAGCCCGAGCACGTCGCCCCGCAGTATCCGGCCCGCGCTGTCGGCCACCAGCGGCCGGTCGGCATCGCCGTCCGTGGTCACGAGCGCGTCGAAGGAGCCCGGTTCCATGACGTCGCGGATGAAGGCGATGTCCTCCGGACGATGCGCCTCTGTATCGATCGGCACGAAGACCTGCGACCGGCCAATCGGCGTCACCTCCGCGCCGAAGCCGGAGAGCAGGTCGGCCATCAGGTCGCGGGCCACCGAACTCTGCTGATAGACCGCGATCCGCAGGCCATGCAGGATGTCCGGCGCGAAGGCGGCAGCGTAGCGCTGCTGATAGCGCGCGATCGCGTCGGGTTCAGGCGTGGCGGTAGATGAGGCCTGGCCCTCGCCGGACGCGCCCTCCTTCAGGGCGGCCAGGATAGCGGCCTCGTCGGTCTTGGTGATCTCACCCTCGGGCCGGTAGAATTTCAGGCCGTTGCGATCCTCGGGGATGTGGCTGCCCGTGACCATGACCGCGTAGGCACCGCGCCGCATCGCCTCGAGGGCGAGGGCCGGGGTCGGCAGCGGGCCGCAATCGATCGCCGTGAAGCCGGCGCCTGCCGCGGCATCCGCCACCGTCGCGGCGATGCCGGGGCTGCTGTCGCGCAGATCACGCCCGATGACGACCATGCGGCCGCCTGCGCCCTGGGAGACGGAACGGAAGAACGCACTGGCATAGGCGTAGCTCGGGCCACCGACGAGGTCGGTTACGAGACCGCGCAAGCCGCTCGTCCCGAATTTCAGACTGCTCACGGTACCTCCCTCGTCGCCGTAGTGGCGCACTCGCACAAGATCGATGCCTCAAACCGTTCGTAGGCTCAATGCTTGGCGGTAGGCAGCGCGCTAGGGATGGTCGAGTTCGGACTGCCGTGAGTCGCGACTGATGTGTCGGCGAGGCTGACAAGCGTGCCCTGCTGGCGCGCGGTCCAGTCTCGGAGCGCAAATGTGCACCGCGCGCCAATTATCGCGGCGTTAAGAGGCCGGTAGCTGCTGCTCCAGATGCGCGCGGAGGATCGAGTAGTGTCGGACGACTTCGTCCAACGTTTCGGTGTTCTTCTTTCTGATCGCCTCCGAACCCAGCGGCTCGCGGTAGGTAGCGGCGTAATGGGCGGCGTGCGCCTTCAGCTTGACGGCGACGAAGTCGAGATCGGCCGACCACACGGCTTCCGCGCGAACCTGCTGGAGGCGTCTGGCGATCGCGAACCAGTTGAGATCAAGGGCGATGCCGCTGCCCATCTCCTTGAACAGGTCGAACATCGAATCCAGAATGGCGATTGCGGACTGCGCCGACATAGTCGAACCTTCCCCGTCAGGATCGTGCTGTCACGAGATCTGGGCGCGCGTACCAGTCGTCGAACAGGGATAGCTGACGGAAGCGCCGTCGGTAACCGTGGCCGCTCAGCAGCGCGGCGATCTTCTCCCGGCTGCCGGAGAAATTATGCTCGACGCTGATTAGCGCGATGTCGTGATGGGTGAAATCGAAGCTCTGCAGCACGTCGAGCTCGCCGCCTTCCACATCGATGCTCATGTAGTCGATGCGCCGCGGCGCCCGGGCCTCCGAGAGAAACCGTTCCAGCGAGATGGTCGCCACCGGGTATTGCCGGCGCTCCTGGCGGAACTGGGCATGAAAATCGTCGTCGGCAAAATCCTCCATGCCGGAGAGCTCGCCGATGTCGACTTCGTTGAACAGAACCTCAATCCCGTCGGTCTTGTAGACGCACTTATCGGAGATGTAGCAGCTACGGTTGCGATGCAGCGCATCGTGCCAAGCCCGCGCGGGCTCCGCCAGGGCTCCCTGCCAAGCGTAGGTCTTTTCCAGCAGGAGCGTGTTGCTCAGGCTGACGCCATCGCAGGCACCGAATTCCACGAAATAACCGTTTCGCTTCTCCTGGAGCTCGTACAGCACCCACAGGTCCTGCATCAACTGCGCATTGGAGTACGGAGCCATCCGCGTGGCGAAGGACAGGAAATCGAGATCCGAGCTGAGTATGTGCGGGTGGGCGTCCAGATTATCCCTCAGGTTGATCAGGGCATTGAACACCGTCAGGAGTTCGACATCCATGGTCCTGGGCTCCAGTCTCGGAACGGGATCGCGCGTGCGCGCAAGCGTATCAGGGTTCAGCCGCGCGTCGCAGCTCGGCCCGGCATACGCGAGGCCGCCAGGATCCGACTTGAACCTTCGAACAAGATGCCGTGCTGAAGCGCGGCCGGTCCGTGATTAGGCACGGTCCGCGCAGCCTTGCGGATCGCGGCGAGGAAGCGTTTGCGGCTCATCCCGTAGGGCCGAACGCTTCCGACCAACGCCTCGATTAGCGTGGACGTCGCCTCCGCTTGTGCCCGAGCAAGATCACGCTCACGCAAGGCGATATCCCGTTCAGCCTTGAGGAGGTTCAACGCAATCTGCTGCTGCTGAATGCGAGAAATGCACTTTGTGTCAATGGCGTAGACGACGTTTGGCATCGTGCGGAGGCCCTAATATGAAGTCCGTCAAGATTTTAAAATTGATTCTCTAATGCTAGGAAATGGCGTTCTAAACAAGCCGTTCGGCCATTCTGCAAGGAATCCGATGTCAACCGGACTGCATCTTGCTGACGATTTGCTTGATGAGGAGCAGGCCGATGCTGGCACAAGTCAGGCCGAACATAACTACATACAGGCGATCGACTTGAATCCCAGCATAAGGATAATAAGCCGATCTAATCCATTCTGCCAACTGCATGGCAGGGTTGAATTTCATCCAATAGTAAATCTTGTCAGGCATGTAGCTTGGGAGGAACATAACGCCGCTGGATACATACAAGATAATACTGAATAGCGCGTAGCCGAGCAGCCAACCTGGAAAGAAACCGATGATCGCCACGTTGATCGTTCCAATCCCGACGCCTAGTACAATTGCGGCGAGATAGCCGCCCATGGCCGTGAAAGGTTCTGCCGGAATCGGATTGGTTCCAATGGCAATCAAAACAGAGCACACAACTAACAGTGCAAGAAAGCCAGTCACAATCTCCACCAGGATGCGAGCTAGGATCACGTCGAACAGCTTTACCTGTGGGTAGTATGTCAGCGGTCTATTCATGATTACCGCCTTCATGACCTCGCGGGATATGTACTGGAAGACAAGGACAGGAACCGCACCCGTCGCAAAGAACAGGGCGCGGTTATCGCCGAGCGGCGCTGCCAGCTTCTGGAAGGTGTAAATAGCAATCAGCATAAAGACATGTACACAGGGCCAGAGCACGACCACGCCATAACCCCAGAGCGAGGCTCCGAAGCGTGTACGCATATCCCGCAGCATCAAGGCATGCAGGACGTGCAGATAAGATTCAATCGGGCTCTTTTGCCCTTGAGCCGGCGGGAGGGCGGGCATCGACGTGACCTCTGGTTGCTAGGCCTGCTTCGATTAGAAAAGGGGCTAAAGTGCGTTGACCGGTGCACCGCGATCGGACGAATGGAAGGTCGCGAGATCATAGTAGTCGCGCAGTAGGCTCTCGTAGGTGGTGGCTTGGATCAGCTGGGCGCGGCGGTTTTGCGTCGGGCTTTCGAGGTCGAGCAGGCGATTGTTGAATGCGGCCGGATCGGTGGCGAGGGCGCCGGGGAGTAGGTGCCCGTTAGAGTAGGCGCGCAGCCGCTCGGCCGCCGCGCCGAAATCGAAGGCCGCCACCGGTAGGCCGGTGCGCAGGGCCGGGGTCAGCGCGTACGCGTAGGTTTCGGGCCAGATCGACGGCTGCAGGATCAGGTCGGCCGAGACCTGGGTGACGAGATTGAGGGTCTCGTCGTCCTCCCAGTGGCGGCCGGTCTCGGCGATCTGGAGGGCCGCCCGGGCGACCCGGTCGAGCGTCGGATCGTCGGCGGAGTACCGCCCCGACTCGGTGACGCCGGCGCGCGCCAGCCCGCCCGTCAGAGCCGGGTCCGAGTGGCCCACGATCGTGAAAATTAGCGGCAGGTCCCGCTCGCGTGCGTCCGCGGCCAGGGCCTGCAGCAGCAACCCACCCTCGGGGAGGCTGATCGCGCCGAGCACGGCGACGCGGCGGATGCGGCCGGGCCGCTGGAGGGCGGTCGAGCGCACCGACCGCTCCGGCTCGACATGCGGCCGCACCGTCACGGCGAGATCCGGGTAGACCGTCCGGATCCGGTCCGCCGTGTCGGAGGACGGCGCGAACACCCGCGCGGCGCCGGCCAGGAACGCCCCGAACGCCGCTCGCCGCTCGCCCGGATCCGGCTCCTCGAACCCGTCCGCGTCCACCGCCAGGCACGACCGGCACTCGGTGACCGGCGCCAGGCCGCAGTAGCGCCCGTCCGGCTGCACCAGGTGGTTGCGGTGGCACACTGGCGAGTAGTCGTGCAGCGTCCACGCGTAGGGCCGCCCCGACCCCGCCACCACCGCCATCAGCGCCCGCGCCGCGCCCCAGCGCAGCCCCGCCAGCGAGTGCACGTGGATCAGGACCGGCGCCAGCTGCCCGACGAACTCGGCGAGTTCCGCCGCGTCGCGCGGCAGGTACAGGCTGTCGAGGTTGGGCAGGTACAGGAACTCGGGGCCGCGATACGAGACGTGGACCTCGAGGTTGCGGGTCCGGTCGATCTGCAGCAGCACCACGCTCAGGCCCTCGGCCCGGGCCTGCGCGACCATGTCGTCGATGTGCCGCTGGATGCCCCCGCCCCAGCTGTGGGTCACGTAGAGCAGCGCCCGGCCGGCGAAGTGCCGGGCGAGCCGCGCCCGGTCGAGCCGCGCCCGCCCGCGCCGGCCGGGATCGGCCTGGACGAACTGCCCGACCCGGGCCGGGTAGTCCGGATGCTTGGCGAGCAGCGCCGCCTGGCCCTGGTCGTACTCGCCGCCCGCGTCGAGCCCGAACGAGATCTGGCCGGCATGGTGGACGAACACGTCCTCGGCGAGCAGGTTGACGAAGCCGGCCTTGGTGGCGCGCAGGCACCAGTCGTTCTCCTCGCCGTAGCCCTTGCCGAAGGCCTCGGCGTCGAGGTCGCCGACGGCGTCGAGGGCGGCGGCGGTCATGTACATGCAGAAGCCGACGCCGGTGGGCACGGGCACGGCGCGGCCGCGATTGACCTGCGCGGCCACGCGGTCGAGGTCGGGCCGGGCGATCTCCAGCGGCATGGTGTTGTTGGCGTTGAAGCGCGGGTAGGAGCAGATCGTGGCGTTGTTGGACAGGGGCGTGACGCTGCCCACGGGCAGCCCCGCGCCCATCCCTGCCCCGGCCTCTACTCCTGCGCCTGCCTCCCCGCCGGACCCGGCCCGAGGCTCGGCGTTGTGTTCGGTGTTGTGTTCGGCGTGGGCGACGAGGCGGTCGAGCCAGTCGCCGAAGACTTCAGCGTCGGAGTTGAGCAGGACGACGGCGCGGCCCTGGCGCAGGCCGAGGGCGCGGTTGACCGAGCGGACGAAGCCGAGGTTGCGCTCGTTCTCGACGAGGTGGAACAGGCCGCGGCCGGCGAGGGCGGCGAGCTCCGCGGTGAGCTGCGGGTCGGGGGAGCGGTCGTTGACGGCGAGCAGGGTGAAGGGGGTGGCCTGGGGCGCCGACAGGCAGGCGTGGAGGGCGCGCAGGGTCTCGCCGCGGCCCTTGTAGACGGGGACGATGACGACGACGCGGGCCTGCGCGATGGGCAGGGCCCGGGGCAGGCGGTCCCATTCGTCGGCCGCCGGGGCCTCCATGGGCGGGTAGGTGCCGAGATCTTCGGGGCAGCCCATCAGCCCGGCGGCCCGGCCGGTGCGCACGTAGTGCAGGAACGGCGACTCCCCGGGACCCAGCAGGTGCCCGTAGGCGCGGCGGTAGAAGCGCGTCGAGAAGGTCTTGCTCGGGTCGCGGTCCTCCTCCTGGCCGTGGGACAGGAAGTGGATCGCCGGGCCGTTCTCGAAGCCGCCGGTGTCCGGGTAGCGCTTGAGGTACCAGGGCGCGTCGAAGAACGGCTCGATCACGCGGGCCTGCTCGAACAGCTCCGCGTCCTCCTCGGCCGGCGGCGCGCCGTAGCGCGGATCGAAGGCCTCGCCCGCGAGGTCGTCGCCCCGCAGCAGGGCCCGGGCGAGGTGGTGGACGAAGGGCGCGAGGCCCGTCGCCTCCGCGGAGGGGTGGTGAGCGCGGTAGGCCCAACCGTTGAAATCGGGCCTGGGGTTGCGGCCCTTCTTCCAGCCGGTGTCGCAGTAGTCGCGCACCGCGTCCTCCGCCTCGGACAGCCCGTAGCGCGCCCGGTAGAAGCCGTGGTCGAAATGCCCCGCCACCAGCCGCGCCTGCAGGTCCAGGAACGCGTCCCGGTCGAGGGTCTCCTGCCCGATCGCCCCGAGCCAGCCCGTGTCCTCGACCGGCGCCCGCGCCGGCCGCAGCCCGCAGACCCGCAGCAGCGCCGCCAGCGTCGAGCGCCCCGGGCCGGGATCGCGCAGCTCCCGCCAGCCCGCCTCGGCGAAGTGCA
>NZ_JBKFAP010000038.1:0-29349 GCF_053345715.1 Methylobacterium sp. D48H | reverse complement strand
AGGCGCGCGGCCTGTCGGACTTCGCCGCCGACCCGGCCGGGACGTTCATCTTCCGGTTCGAGCCGGCCAGCGTCGTGCGCCGGCTCAGCCCCGGCTCGAAGCTTCTGGGCACGCCTCTGGTGCCGGTGGTCTACCGGATCGACATGCGCGACCCCAACAGCCTGTTCGTGTCCCAGGCGTTCCGGATGCGCAACCGCGACCTGATCTACGTGTCGAACGCCCCCTTCACCGAGGTCCAGAAGGTCCTCACCGCCTTCAACGGCGTCACCGGACCGGTCGCCTCCGCCGCGACGGCCTACGCCTACGCCAAGTAGGGGCCAGGTCGTCGACAGGACCGCCGCGGAAAAAAATCGCGTTTCGCCGCGTCCTCGCGTATGGGCACTGGGTGCGGGGCGGGATCGAGGCTACGGAGCCGCATCCGCCGTCGCGCCGACGTGTCGCGCAAGGATGCCCAGAAGAGCCCGATGAAGATCGGACGTTTCGTCCCCGCCCACGGGCCGCTCCGGCCCGCGCTGATCGCCCTGAGCCTGTGTCTCGCGCTCCTGCCCGCCACCCAAGCGGTGGCCGACGTGG
Organism: Methylobacterium sp. D48H; assembly: GCF_053345715.1. Taxonomy (NCBI): domain Bacteria; kingdom Pseudomonadati; phylum Pseudomonadota; class Alphaproteobacteria; order Hyphomicrobiales; family Methylobacteriaceae; genus Methylobacterium; species Methylobacterium sp. D48H. The sequence continues at coordinate 28,776 of NZ_JBKFAP010000038.1, read as the reverse complement.
TGGTCGGCGTCGCGGTTCCGCGGTCTGGTCCCTACGTGGCGGTCGGCGAGCAGGTCCTGCGCGGTGTCGAGGCCGCCGCCCGGGACGCCAACGCCATGGGCGGCCTCGACGGCCAGCCCGTGACCCTCGACGTGCAGGACGATGCCTGCGACTCGAACACCGCCATGGCGGTGGCCAACCACTTCGTCCGGTCGAACGTCCGTCTCGTCGTCGGCCATGTCTGCTCCAACGCCTCGATCGCGGCCTCCGACATCTACGCCCAGAACGGGGTGGTGATGATCACCGCGGCCTCGGTGGCGGCCCGGCTCACCGACCGGGGGCTGCCGAACATCTTCCGGGTCTGCGGCCGCGACGACGACCAGGCGCGCCTGTCCGCCGCCGTGCTGGCCGAGCGGTTCCGCGACCGGAAGATCGCGCTGATCCAGGACCAGACGCCGGCGGCGCGCAGCCTCGCCGCCGCCACCAAGGACAACCTCAACCGCATTGGCGTGAACGAGGCGCTGTTCCTGTCCTTCTCGCCGAGCGACGCCGACGACGCCGCCCTGGTCGACCGCCTCAAGGGCGCGGGGATCGAGGTCGTCTACTACGGCGGCGACGCCGCCGAGATGGGCCGCCTCGTGAAGATCGCGGCGGACCGGGGCTTCCGGCCGCAATGGTTCGGTACCTCGGCCATCGCCACGCCGGACTTCGCAAAGATCGCCGGATCGGCCAGCAACGGCGTGCTGATGACCTTCTACCTCGACCCGAGCCGGCAGCCCGCCGCCGCGGCCGTCGTGAAGGCCTTCAAGGCCGAGGGCGTCGATCCCACGGGCTCGACGATCTACGGGTACGCGGCCATGCAGGCGCTGGTGGCGGCCGGCAACTTCGCCCACTCCACCGAGCCGAGGCCGATCGCGCAGGCCCTGCACACCGAGCGCTTCGATCTCGTGCTCGGCACCGTCGGCTTCGATGCCAAGGGCGACGTCACCGCCCAGGGCTACGTGCTCTACGTGTGGAAGGACGGGAGCTTCACGCCGGCCGGCAAGTGAGGGGCGGACCCCGCACAGGCAACCTCACAAGGTCTCTGCGGCCTCGACCTCCGCGCCGCGCCCGAGGCCGCGCAGCAGCTCTGCCAGATGCGGGCGGACCCGCAATTGCAGGGCGTGCAGCCGCCGCACCGCCGCGCTGAGTTCCCCGTCCCGCCCGAGCATCGCGTCGGCGTAGCCGATCATGCGCGCGTTCGGCCAAGCCGGCTCGCGCAGGGCGTGGAGCCGCTCCACCAGGGCGGCGGCGGACGCGTCCGGCTCGGCCTGCGCGAACAGGGTCAGCAGCGCCGCCGTGGAGCGCGACAGGCCGTAATGGCAGTGGACCAGGAGATGGCCGGCCCCGTCGAGCGCCCGCCCGAAATCCAGGATCGCCGCGACGTGCTCCGGCTCGGGCGGGACGAGACCATCGCCGGGGCCGAGGCAGTCGTGGAACCGGAGGGTCGTGCGGGCGTGGGCGCCGTAGGCGGTGAGGGCCGCGGGCTCCGGCGTGCCGGGATCGAGCAGCGACAGGACGTGGCTCACGCCGCGCGCGCCGTGGCCGGCCAGTTCCTCCAGGCCGCAGACGGTGTGCAGGGTGACGGCGGGCTCGGTTCGCATCCCGGGCGCCTAGCACGGTCACGGTCCGGTTTCGAGGCGCCACGGAACTGCCCGGGCCGCCCGCGGCTTTCGAGAACCGGCACGCACGTGCTACCTGCGACCCCCGATCCGGCCCGGACGGGTCGGACCTGCTCGGACGAGATGCCGTTGGACGAACCTCACCTCGCGCGATCCCCCGCGGCCGGGCCGCGGCGCCGCAGCATGCTGACCGCCGGCCTCGGCGCCGCCGCGGCCCTGACCGGGCCGCTCGCCGCGCCGGCCCGGGCCGAGTCCGCCCCGGAGCTGCGCTGGCGCCTGTCCTCCGCCTACCCGAAGACCCTCGACATCCTGTACGGCGCCCCCGAGGCGCTCAGCCGGATCGTCGCGGAGGCCACCGACGGGCGCTTCCAGATCCAGGTCCAGGGCCCCGGCGAGCCGGTCCCGGCCGAGGGCCTGCTCGACGCCGTGGCCGCCGGCACTGTCGAGATGGGACACGGTCCTGCGACCCTCGGCATGGCCAAGGATCCGACCTTCGCGCTGGCCACCGCGGTGCCCTTCGGCTTCAACGCCCGGGGCGCCGCCGCGTGGTGGCAGGCGGGCGGCGCCGCCGAACTCTTCGCCGAGGTCTTCGCCAAGGCCGGGCTGGTCTGCCTGCCGGGCGGCAACACCGGCGCCCAGATGGGCGGCTGGTTCCGTCGCGAGATCAAGACCCTCGCGGACCTGCAGGGCCTGAAGTTCCGGATCGGCGGCATGGGCGGCCAGGTGCTCGCCAAGTTCGGCGTCCAGCCGCAGGCGGTGCCGGGCCCGGAGATCTACGCGGCCCTGGAGAGCAAGAAGCTCGACGCCGCCGAGTGGATCGGGCCCTACGACGACGAGCGGCTCGGCCTGCAGAAGGTCGCACCGATCTACCATTATCCCGGCTTCTGGGAGGGCGGCGCCCTGCTGCACTTCTGGTTCAACGCCGAGAAGTGGAAGGCGCTGCCGAAATCCTACCAGGGGATCCTCCGGGCCGCGGCGGCCGAGGTCGGCGCCGACGTCCAGGCCAAGTACGACGCCCGCAACCCGCAGGCCCTGCGCCGGCTGGTGGCCGGGGGCGCGCAGCTGCGGCCGTTCCCCCAGGACGTCATGGAGGCCGCCCTCAAGAACGCCAACGACGTCTACGCCGAGATCGCCGCCAAGAACGCCGATTTCCGCCGCGTCTACGAGGCGATGCGGACCTTCCGCAACGAGGAGTACCTCTGGTTCCAGGTGGCAGAGTACACCTACGACAACTTCATGATCCGCGCCCGGGCGCGGGGCTGAGGCGCGCGCCGCCGCGGAAGGCCGGCGCGGCGCCCCGGGGGTGCTTCAAAGATGGGGACGTCGGGGCCGCGCCCGATTGCCACGCGATCGGGAACGGCTCTAGCGTCCGGCACGGCATCGGCGAGGGGAGGGCTGCATGTTCGGGACGCTGCGGGTCGGATTGGCTCTGCTCGGGGCGGCGCTGCCCCTCCAGGCCCTCGCACAGTCGGCCGCCAACTTGTCGGCCCTGCGCGGGCTGGTCCCGGTGGCCCGGCTGCAGACGACGCCCGACGGCAAGGCGGCGCTCGACGCGAACCTGCGGGTCACCGGCGACATCCAGAGCGGCGCGCTGCAGCAGCCGACGCTCCTGCCGTTCCCCGAGCAGCAGCAGCTCGCCCTGCGGGACTGCTTCATCACCGACGGCAACGCCGCCAACCTCGCCGACGGCCTCGGCACCACGCTGGCCCAGGCCTACCACGCCAAGGCGACCTACAGCGACTACAAGACCTTCACCAGCATCGCGCCGGCGGTCGCCAACCTGATCGGCTACACCAACAACGTGACCAAGTCGGATTCGAATTCCGGCAAGTACTTCTTCGCCAATGCCACGACCAACGGCAAGCATTCGGTCTCGGACGAGGCCGCCGCGATCCTGTCGAACGGCGCCGTCACCGACGTGTTCGGCAAGGCCTACGACCGGCCGGCCGGGAGCCCCGGCGCCGACCGCTACGGCAATTCGCGGCCGTTCCAGACCCTGCCACGCCTCCTCTCGTATCGCGGCAAGGACTATTTCGGTGACGCGTCCGACAGCCTCGACTGGCTGCGCGGCCCCTCGCAGGACCTCGTGAACAGCCCGTCCTACCCGAGCGGTCACACCACCTACGGCTACACCGAGTCCATGGTGCTCGCGCTGCTCGTACCCGAGCGCTACCAGCAGATGGTCGCCCGCGCCGCCGAGTACGGCAACGATCGGATCATCGTCGGGGCGCACTACGCCATGGACGTGCTGGGCGGCCGGGCGACCTCGCTGCACGCCCTCGCGCACCTGCTCGCCAACGATCCGGCCTATGTCGGCCAGATCCGGAAGAACCCGGCCGTCCTCGACAAGGCGTCCGCCGAGGCCGACAGGACGGTCGGCGTGACGGATTACCGGGCGCTCCTGACGGAGGCCCGCGCGGCGATGACCGAGGCGCTGAAGGCCGGCTGCGGCGACGCGGTGTCGGCCTGCGCGGCGAAGGATACCGGCCGGTTCAAGGACGCGGCCGCCAACGCGGCCTTCTACGCGGCGACCCAGACCTACGGCCTGCCCGTGGTGCATCCGGACACCGCCGGCCGGCGTGAGGACGTGGGCAAGGTCGCGCCGGAGGCCGGCCACCTGCTGACCGCGGCCTTCCCGGCGCTGACGCTCGACGAGGCCAACGCGATCCTCACCGAGACGCAGGGGCCGGGCGGCGGTTTCCTCGACGACGGCTCGGAATTCGGCGTCTACGCGCGCCTCGACCTCTACACGGCGGGCGGCAAGGCCGCCGCGCTGGCGGCGAGCCGGGCGGGGTCCAGCGCGACGCGCTGACACGCCGTGGCCGAGGGCCTGTCGGATCGCCGGCGGCGCGGATCTCCCAGGGAGGCAGGGCCGCCGGAGAGGTGTCCGTCGCGCTCCGGGCGCCCCGCCTGCGCGGGAAGCGCGCTGCCCCTCACCGCGCCCGTGGAAGGGCCGGACCGGGGCCCGCGCCTGCTCCGGACAGAAAAAAGGCCACTCCCGAAGGAGCGGCCCGAAGTCTAGGGAGGAAACGCCCAAGAAGGGCTGCGGAAGGGCGACGCCATCGCCTTCCCGCGCTGCACAATCTGCGCTCCTCGACGGAAAATTCAAGAGCATCAGGACAGCAGGGCTGTCCTTTCGTGCGCTCGCGCACGCGTCGCTTCCCGCCTGTGTTGAAAATGTCGCAGGCCGTCGAGCGCGATCGAAACCTGCATTGTCGCGGGCGGGACCGATCGATCGCCGTGCAAGTCCCTGATGAGGCGGGGTTTTGGCGGCTGGAGCCGGAGTTCGGCCCGTCGCCTCGACTGCGGCTTTTCATCCGTCTGGTCCGGACGGACGAAAATCCCGCCCGCTCTACCTTCTCCGGCCAAGGTTCCGGCGCGGCGCGCCAAGCAAGGAGCAGGTGAGCATGGCGATCCAGGGCGAACGGATCCGGATCCTCAACGATGTCGAGCCGCGCGAAGACGGCGCCTACGTCCTGTATCTCCTGCAGCAGGCCAACCGGGCGACGTTCAATCCGGCTCTCGAACTCGCCATCGAGGAGGGAAACCGCCTCGATCTGCCGGTCGTCGCCTGCTTCGGCCTGCTGGACGGCGCGAGCGGCTTTCCCGAGGCCAATGCCCGGCACTATGCCTTCCTGCTCCAGGGTCTCGCGGACGCGAAGGCAGGCCTGGAGAAGCGCGGGATCGGCTTCGTCATGCGCAAGTGCTCGCCCGCCGAGATCGCCATCGCCCTCGCCGAGGACGCCGCGCTCCTCGTGCTCGACCGCGGCTACCTCGCGATCCAGAAGGGCTGGTACCGGGAGATCGCCAAGTCGGTGAAGACGCGGATCGTCCAGGTCGAGGGCGACGTCGTCGTGCCGGTCGAGACGGCCTCGCCGAAGCACGAGTACGCCGCCCGGACGCTGAGGCCGAAGCTGAACCGGCTGTGGGACCCGTTCCTCGCGGCGCTGAAACCCCGCCGGGTGAAGCGCGCGGCCGATCGCCTGACGCTGAAGAGCGCGATCGACGTCTCCGATCCGGAGGCGGTGCTCGCTGGGATGACCCTCGACCGGGAGGTCGGCCCGGTGAAGCGCTTCACGGGCGGCGAGACGCAGGCCCGCAAGCGCCTGAAGGCGTTCCTGAAGGACGGGTTCTCGGGCTACGGCGCGGGGCGCAACATGCCGGAGGCGGCCGCCGCCTCGCACATGAGCCCCTACCTGCATTTCGGGCAGATCTCGCCGGTGGAGATCGCCCTGGCGGTGCGGGAGGCCAAGGTCGGCGATGCCGACGACCGCGGCGCCTACTTGGAGGAACTGATCGTCCGGCGCGAGCTCGCCATGAACCACGTCTTCTACACGGAGGGCTACGACGCCTACGACAGGGCCGTGCCGGACTGGGCGCGCAGGACCCTGGCCGAGCACGCGAAGGACGAGCGCCCCCACGCCTACTCGGAGGCGCAACTCGCCGCCGGCGAGACCCACGACCGCTACTGGAATGCCGCGATGCGCGAGATGCGCGAGACCGGCTACATGCACAACCAGCTGCGGATGTACTGGGGCAAGAAGATCCTCGAATGGTCCCCGTCGCCCGAGGAGGGCTTCGCCCGGACGCTCCGCCTGAACAACCGCTACTTCCTCGACGGGCGCGATCCGAACTCCTTCACCAACGTCGCCTGGGTGTACGGCCTGCACGACCGGCCCTGGCAGAAGCGCGAGATCTTCGGCACGGTCCGCTATCAGAGCGAGAACTCGCTCAAGAAGTTCGACGCCAAGGCGTATGTGCGGGCGGTGGAGAAGCTCTGCGCCGCCGAGGGCTGAGGCGGGACGGCCACGCGGACGCTGGGGCGCTTCGGTATCCTCGCAATCGTCGCACGATGACCGGACCGGGCGGCAGCGTATTGCGACGCTTGTCTCCGCAGCGGCTCAGTCGTCTCGCGCGCACAAGTTCGTGAAGAAACGCTTCCACGGCCTCGGATGTTTCGAGCCCACTTCCGGCCCGTCGCGGACGGCCGGACATGATCCGGCGACAACTCGGTCGGACCGGGGTCGGATCATCGCGCTGCTCGAAACTGAACGGAGGACGACGATGCGGATGAAGCTGGCAGGCGCAGCACTCCTCGCGCTCGGAACCTTGGCCGCCACGGCCGGTACGGCGGAGGCTGCCCAGGGCTGCGGCCCGGGCTTCCACCGGGGCTGGTCAGGCTGGTGCAAGCCGAACTGGCGCCCCTACGCGTACCGCCCGGTCTACTACGCCCGACCGGTGGCCTACGGCTGGGGCCGTCCCTGGGGCTGGCACCATCGGTGGGGCTGGCGCCACGCGGGCTGGCATCGCCCCTGGGGCTGGCACCATCACGGCGGCTGGCATCGGGCGGCCTGGCACCACAGGTGGTGATCGGCTGAGCGGCGGGGCCGGCACGCCGGTGCCGGCCCTCGGCCATCCCGCGCAGGGGGCCTTTCCTTGACCATTGCGCTATAGCGTCCGCTCTCACTGCGCGGACGAGGTGCTCTTTCATGGTCGAGAAGCGGGACGAGGTGCGGGACACGACGGATGCTCCGCCCCCGCAACGGTCGCGCTACCGCCGCTCGATCATGCGCCTGCGGTCGGCCTCGATGGAGGCCTATCCGCTCTGGCGCGGGCGGCTGCTCTTCCTCGTGGGCGGCATCGGCGTGGGCCTCGCCGCCGTGCTGATGGCCAAGGGCGCCGACCTCGCGCAGGACGGGTTCCGGCGGCTCACCGCGCCGTCGCCGCTCATCGCCCTGCTGCTGACGCCCGCGGGCTTCGCCCTCGCGGCGCTGCTCGCCCTCACGGTCTTCCCGAACTCGCAGGGCTCGGGCATCCCGCAGGTGATCGCCGCCCGCCACGCCCGGGATACCGGCTTCCGCTACTCCCTGATCTCGCCGCGCGTGGCCTTCGGCAAGGTGCTGGTCCTGTTCCTGGGCCTGTTCTGCGGCGCCTCCGCGGGCCGCGAGGGGCCGACCGTGCAGGTCGGCGCCGCGATCATGGCCGCCTTCGGCCGCCTGACCCCGGAGCGCCTGCCCGGGCTGCTCCTCGCGGGCGGCGCGGCCGGCGTCGCGGCGGCCTTCAACACGCCCCTCGCCGGCATCGTGTTCGGCATCGAGGAGCTGGGACGCGCCTACGAGGCGCGCTCCTCCGGCCTGATCGTGGCCGGTATCGTGGCCGCGGGCCTGACCTCGCTCGGGCTCCTCGGCAACTATACCTATTTCGGGACGACCGACGCCGCCCTGCCGCTGGCGGCCAGCTGGATCGTGCCGCTGATCGCCGTGGTCGGCGGCCTCGCCGGCGGCCTGTTCAGCCGCCTCGTCATCCTGTTCGCCCGCGGCCTGCCGGGCGCGGCCGGACGGATGATCCGGAAGCGGCCCGTGATCTTCGCGGCGGCCTGCGGGCTGTGCGTCGCCCTGTGCGGCCTCGCCTCCGGGGGCGCCGCCTACGGGACTGGCTACGAGGAGGCCAAGGCCATCCTCCACGGCGACGCGACGGCCGGCTGGACCTACGCGCCCCTGAAATTCGCCGCCACCGTGCTCAGCTCGATCAGCGGTATCCCGGGCGGCCTGTTCGCGCCGTCCCTGGCGGTCGGGGCCGGCCTCGGCGGCACGGTCCACGGATTCCTGCCGGGCATGCCCGTCGGCGCCGTCGTGCTGATCGGGATGGTGGCCTACCTGACGGGCGTGCTGCAGGCGCCGATCACCAGCTTCGTCATCGTCACCGAGATGACCCAGAACCACGCGATGGTGATCCCGCTGATGGTCGCGGCGCTCCTGGCCGACGCGGCCTCGAAGGCGATCTGCCGCGGCGGCCTCTACCACACCCTGGCGGAGATCATGCTGGAACGGGCCGACGTGCCGGCGCAGCCCGTGGCGAAGACCGGCTGACCGCGTCCCCGACCGAGCGGCCGGACGCGGGTAAGAATAAAAGCGGACCGGTTCGGAATCCGCGGAACGGTCTCGCTTGGCGTCGGTTGAGGCAGCAGCATCAGGCCCCGCGCCGGGGCGCAGCCGGAGTGACGCCATGACCCTTCTGAAATGGGCCCTCATCTGCTTCGTGATCTCGCTGATCGCCGGCGGTCTCGGCTTCACCGGCATCGCCTCCGGCGCCGGCTCGCTGGCCCGCATCCTGTTCGGCCTGTTCCTGCTCATCGCCATCGTGATCGTGGTCATCGCCTTCGCGGTCGGCCAGGCGGTGTTCTGAGGCCGGCGCGGTGCGCGGCGCGGTCTGCCTCGTCACCGGGGCGACCGGCGGCATCGGCTACGAGACGGCCCTCGGTCTCGCGCGCCTCGGCGCGCGGGTCGCCATCGTCGGCCGGGACAGCGGGAAGCTGCAGGCCTGCGCCGACAGGATCCGCGCCGCGGTGCCCGGCGCCGCCGTGGAGCCGCACCGCGCGGACCTGTCGGCGCAGGCCGAGATCCGCCGGCTCGCCGAGACCCTGCGGGCGGCCTATCCGCGCCTCGACGTGCTGGTGAACAATGCCGGCGCGATCTTCGACCGGCGCACGCTGACCGTCGACGGGATCGAGCGGACCTGGGCGCTCGACCATCTGGGCTACGTGCTCCTGACCCTCGAACTCCTCGACACGCTGAAGGACGCGGCGGCGGCGGGCGGGAAGCCGCGGATCGTCAACGTCGCATCGGCGGCCCATTACCGAGGGCACATCGACTTCGACGACGTCGAGGGCGCCCGGCGCTACCGGGCGATGGGTGCGTATGCCCAGGCCAAGCTCGCCAACGTGCTGTTCACCTACGCGCTCGCCCGGCGCCTGCGCGACAGCGGCATCACGGCGAACGCCGTCCATCCGGGGGTGGTCAATACCGGCTTCGCCAAGAACACCGGCGGCCTGCTCGGCGCGGCCTGGGCGCTGATGCGGCCGTTGCTGATCACGCCCGAGAAGGGCGCGCGGACCTCCCTCCACGTGGCCAGCGACCCGGGCCTGGACGGGGTCACGGGCCGATACTTCTCCCACGGTCGGCCGAAGGTCTCCTCGGCCGAGAGCCGCGACGAGGCCGTCCAGGAGCGGCTCTGGGCGCTGAGCCTCCGGCAGGTGGGCCGGAGCGACTGAGGAAGCCGCCGACGGGGGCGGCCCTCCGGTGCGGCCCTCTTGGGTACGGTCCTTCGGTGCGCGGGCCTCAGGCGGCCGCCCGGACCTTGTGGTCGCCCTGCTGCTGGATCTCGATGAAGACCCGGGTCACGTCGGGGCTGCGCGCCTTCAGCGCCCGGTCGAGGCGCGTGACGAGGCTCTCGACCTCGCCGGCGCTGAGATCGTCGGTCATGTCGATGCTGAGATTGACCAGGATGTCGGACGGGCCGAGGTGCTGGGTCAGCACCTCGTTGACGTGGACCACGCCCGGCTCGCTGCGGACCAGCTCCGCGATCGCCGCTACGACCTCGGGATCGGCCGCCTCGCCGATCAGCAGACCGTGCGTCTCGACCATCAGGAACGCCGCCATGCCGATCAGCACGAGGCCGATGCCGACCGACGCCCAGCCGTCGAGTCTCGGCATCTCCAAGAGGTGGGACAGGGCCACGCCGGCGAGCGCGATCAGGAGGCCGATCAGGGCCGCGGTGTCCTCCGCGAGCACGGTGAACAGGGTCGGATCCTTGCTGCGCCGGATCGCCCGCACGGCGGAGTGCTTGCCCTTCTCGGCCCAGAACTGGCGGATCGCCACGAAGAACGACGTGCCCTCCGCCGCGATGGCGAAGCCCAGGATCGCGACGTTCACCCAGAGGCCGGGCAAGCGGTAGCCGAACAGCTCGGCATCCACGTCCGGCTCGGGATGGCGGACCCGCTCGATCCCCTCGTAGACGGCGAACAGTCCGCCGCCGAGGAAGATCATCAGCGCGACCACGAAGGCGTAGAAGTAGATCTCGCGGCCGTAGCCGAACGGGTGACGGGCGTCGGCCGGGCGCTCGGCCCGCTTCATGCCGACGAGGAGCAGCACTTGGTTCGCCGTGTCGACCACCGAGTGCACGCCCTCGGCGAGCATGGCGGTCGAGCCGGTCAGCGCCCCGCCCACGAACTTCGCCGCCGCGATGGCGAGGTTGGCGCCCGCCGCCGCGTAGATCGCTCCCGTGCTCTCGTGCGCCATCCGGAACTCCCTGCGCGGTCTGGGGGACGCCGGGCTCTCGGACCCCGGCCCGGCGCCGCCGCCGCGGCGATGCAAGCGTTGCGGCGCGCAGGTTGTTCCCGTGTGGACGCGGGCCGGTGCCCCGTGCAACCTGCGGCCGCTCAAGGAGTCCCGGAGGCAGCATGGCCGACGCCCGCTACGATCCCGACAACATCTTCGCCAAGATCCTGCGGGGCGAGATCCCCTGCCACCGCGTCTACGAGGACGCCCAAACCCTGGCCTTCATGGACGTGATGCCCCAGGGCGAGGGCCACACGCTGGTGATCCCGAAGGCGCCGGCCCGGGGCCTGCTCGACGCCGACCCGGACTCGCTCGGCGCCCTGATGGCGAGCGTCCAGAAGGTCGCCCGCGCCGTGAAGGCGGCGTTCCGGGCCGAGGGTCTGACCGTGTTCCAGTTCAACGAGCCGGCCGGCGGCCAGACCGTCTTCCACCTGCACGTCCACGTCATCCCGCGGCGCGAGGGAGTGCCGCTGAAGCGCCACGAGGGCGGGATGGCCGATAACGGGGTCCTCGCCGAGCACGCCGCCCGCATCCGCGCGGCGCTCGAGGCTCAGGCCTGACGGTCAGGCCTTACGATCAGGCCGCGCTCGCCGAGTCGCCCGACTGGGCCATGCTGGCGAGCAGCCGGCGCAGGGCGGCGTTCTCGGTCTCGAGCTCGCTGATGCGCTTCAGCAGCAGGGTCACGGAGGCGTCCGTCGCGGCCGGATCGGGCGAAGCGGGCGCGGTGCCGGCCCGGGCCGGCGCCTCGAAGGTCACGCCGATGCCGTCCTCCCGGCGCCAGCGCAGGGTGGCCCGGTAGGTCCGGTCCTTCTGCGGGATGTAGAGATCGAACGCGTCCGGAAGCGTGGTGGCCTCGCTCATCACGAGGCGCGCGCCGGTGGGCGACATGTCGCGCACCAGGCAGTCGAGGCTCGACGACCCGTTGTTGAAGACGATGCGGCCCTTGAGGAAGACCCTCTGGCGCGCCTCTCTGCGATGCTCCGACATGCGGGCGGCTCCGGACAGCTGACGGTTCCGCGAAACCTGCACGCGAGCCCTTAAGGAATCTTGGTCGCGATCGCCGAGTCGAGGCCCACTATAGGGTTCGATACCGGTAACGTGCTGCCGACAAGGTTCCGGAAGAGCGAGTCCGCGCCCCGGGCCGGTCCGATTTACGCGCGACGACTTCGGATCGTCGTTCCGTAGCCGGATCGGCGACCCGGCAGGACCGCGCCGATCGTCCCGACGCCGGCCTGCTCGCCGTGACGGACGGGGCCCGCTCAGGTGATGAAGCGCCGGTCCACGGTTTGGAACAGGTAGAAGCCGTTGAAGCGCACCGCGGTGTCGGCGGCCCGCCCGTCGAAGTCGAGGGGCTGCCGGCCGCCGTCGCCCAGCTTGCCGCCGAAGGTCCAGCGACCCGCGCCGATGAAGGGCGGGACCGTGCTGGCCTCCGGCACCGCGCAGCAGAGGCCCTCCTCGCCCTTGAGCTGGAACAGGTTGTAGCTTCGCATCCGAAGTCCTCCGCCTGGCCGCCCTCGAAGCCAATTTTCCCAATACAAGATTTCGCATTGCGAAGAATCGGCTTGACCGTGCTCATAATGGCACAATCGGTCGAGTTTGTGACGGTCAAGTTTCAGGGACGTTTCGGTTCAACTCGTCGATCCAGATCCGCGCCGACCCGTCGGAGGGCGCGCGCCAGTCGCCTCGGGGCGACAGGGAGCCCCCCGCGGAGACCTTCGGCCCGTTCGGGAGCGCCGAGCGCTTGAACTGGCTGAAGCCGAAGTAGCGGCTCAGGAACACCCCGAGCCAGCGGCGGATCTCCGGCAGGTCGTAGGCGACCCGCTTGGTCTCCGGGAAGTCGGGCGCCCAGGTGCCGCGCTCCCTGTCGCCCCAGGCGTGCAGCGCCAGGAAGGCGATCTTCGAGGGCCGGAACCCGTACCGGAGCGTGTAGAACAGGTTGAAATCCTGCAGCGCGTAGGGGCCGATCGTCCCCTCGGTGCTCTGCGGGCTGTCGTCCTGGTCGACCGGCACCAGCTCGGGGGAGATCTCGGTGTCGAGGATCGCCTGGAGGGTGCGGGCCTCGTCCGGGCCGACCTCGCCGTTGCCGATCACCCAGCGGATCAGGTGCTGGATCAGCGTCTTGGGCACGCCGGCATTGACCGCGTAGTGGCTCATCTGGTCGCCGACGCCGTAGGTGCACCAGCCGAGCGCCAGCTCCGAGAGGTCGCCGGTGCCGACCACGATGCCGCCGGCGTGGTTGGCGAGCCGGAACAGGTAGTCGGTGCGCAGGCCCGCCTGCACGTTCTCGAAGGTCACGTCGTAGACCGCCTCGCCCTTGGCGAATGGGTGGTCCATGTCGGCGAGCATCTGCTTGGCGGCCGGGCGGATGTCGATCTCGGCGGCTGTGCAGCCCAGCGCCTTCATGAGCGCGTGGGCGTTGGTCTTGGTGGCGTTCGAGGTGGCGAACCCCGGCAGCGTGTAGGCCAGGATGTCCGAGCGCGGGTATCCCAGGCGGTCGAACGCCTTGGCGATCACGATCAGCGCGTGGGTCGAATCGAGGCCGCCCGAGACGCCGATGACGGCCTTGCGGGTGCCGGTGGCCTCCAGGCGCTTGGCGAGGCCGGCGACCTGGATGTTGTAGGCCTCGTAGCAATCCTGCGCGAGGCGCGACGGGTCGGCCGGCACGAACGGGAACCGCTCGATCCGCCGGATCAGGCCGAGATCGGCCTGGGGCGGGTTGAGCCGGAACGGCACCCGGCGATAGGGCAGGGCGCGGCCGCGCGCGTCGTCGTCGAAGCTGCCCGCCTGCAGGCGCTCCTGGGCGATCAGGTCGAGGTCGATGTCGGCCAGCGTCGTCACCGGCTTCTCGGGGAAGCGCTCGCCCTCGGCGAGGCGCACGCCCAGCTCGTCGACGCTGGTCTGGCCGTCCCAGGACAGGTCGGTGGTCGATTCGCCCTGGCCGGCCGCCGCGTAGACGTACGCGCAGGCGCCCCGCATCGAGGCCGCCCGGGACAGGAGCGCCCGCGACTCGGCGCGGCCCACCGTGATCGGGCTGCCCGAGAGGTTCGCCAGCACGGTGGCGCCGGCGAGCGCGGCGCGCATGCCGGGGGGCTCGGGCACCCACAGGTCCTCGCAGATCTCCACCCCGACCACGAGGCCCGGCAGGTCCTCGGCCGGGAACAGTAGGTCGGTGCCGAACGGCGCGTCCTGACCGGCGACCCGGACGGACTCGCCGACGATCCCGGCGCCGGAGGCGAAGTGGCGCTTCTCGTAGAATTCCCGGTAGTTCGGCAGGAAGGTCTTCGGGACGACGCCGAGCAGGCGGCCGCCCTGGATGGCGAGCGCGCAATTGTAGACGCGGTGCCGCCAGCGCAGGGGCGCGCCGACGATCAGCAGCGGCCGGAGACGGGCCGAGTCGGCGATCACGCGGGCGGCCGCGGCCTCGACCGCGTCGAGCAGGGTCTGCTGGAGCAGCAGGTCCTCGATCGCGTAGGCCGAGAGGCCGAGCTCGGTGAAGACCGCCAGCACCGCGCCCGAATCGTGGCAGGTCCGGGCGAGGTCGAGGACGACGTCGGCGTTGCGCTCGGGCTCGGCCGGATGGCTCCGGCCGGTGCAGGCCGCGACCCTGGCGAAGCCGTGGCGGTAGAGGGAGCGGAAGCGCGCCGGCGATTCGGAGGTGGCTGGAGACACGGGCACCTGTCCGGGTGAGGGGTGGCTGCGGGTTACTATAGCGGACGCGGGCGGAGGGCGGCGCGGAGCCTGTTCGCGCCCTGGCCGGTTCCCGACGTCATCGCGAGAGACTGCGCTGCGGCGGATCGGGACGGGGCCCAGATCGCGATTTCCGGTCCATCGGGCGTCGTTACCTCGAGATTCCGCGTTCGAATCGGTCGCCGGTGGCCGTGACGGCCCGGCCGCGGCGATGCGGGGCCCTGCCGGAGCGCCGGGCCGATCGTCCCGCATGGTTTCCGCACCGCGGCCGACGGCAAGCCTCCATTAACGACGAATGGCCTAACTCAGGAACAGCCGCCGCGCGTCGGCGGATCCCTGTTTCGAGTATCGTCTGAGAACCCATGCGCGCATCGGGACGGCCTCCGTACTCCCACCGTGACCCCGCCCGCCCTGTTCGCGGCGGCGACCGCTCGGGCCTCTCCCTGGGAGCCCTGGCGCACCGGCTGATGGCGCTCCGCGCGAGCCTCACCCGCCGCCTCTCCGGCTCTCCCGCGGGCCTGCCCGCCCGCCCGTCCTACGGCGCGCCCGGGCGCCGGGCCGAGCCGAGCTGGCTGACCCCGCCGGGCGCGATGGTCGGCCGCGAGGGCTCCGAGCGCGCCCCGCGCGCCGCGGCGCCCGAGCCACACTGGCCGGCCCAGGTCTTCGACGACCGGGCGAGCCTCGACGCCCTGGACGCCCCGATCTTCGAGAGCCGGATCGACCGCAGCGCCTCCGCGCCGGGCGTGCTGGTGCGCCAGCCGCGCCGCCCCGCCGCCATCGCCCCCGACTACGCGCCGGCCGCGGCTCCGCTCGCGGGCCATGCGGCCGGCCATGTGGCCCACCAAGTGACCGACCACGTCGCGACGCCGGCCGCCGCGCCGGCGCCGGCCGCGCCCTCGGCGGTCCGCTACACCCGCACCCCCGATTCGGTTCTGCAGGAGCGCCGCCAGCGCGCCCTCGAGGCCGAGCGCGTCGCCCTGGAGCGCGCCCGTGCCGAGGCGCAGGCCGCTGCCCTGGCCCTGGAGACCGAGCGGGCCGCCCGCGAAGAGGCCGAGCAGGAGCGGGTCGAGCGCGCGCGGATCGCGGCCGAGGCGGCCGAGCGCGCCGCAGCCGTGCCGGCCCTGCCCGAAGCCGCCGCGCCGGACGCGGAGCCGGTGCCCCTGTGGCGCCAGCCCTTCGTCGCGCCGCCGGGCGTCCGCTTCTTCCGCACGCCGGACCGCCGCCCGGTCCGGCCAGCGGTCGAGCTGGCCGCCTCAACGGCGGCGATCGCCCCGGTCGCGGCCGCGTTGGTCGCCGCCGCACCGGTCGAGACGGTCACCGAGGCCCCGGCCCGCGACTGGTCGGACCTGCCGGACTGGTCCGAGGTCCAGCCCTGGTTCGACGGCGGCGACTGGTCGTCCGTCGATGCTTGGTCGGCCCTGGAGGCGCAGCCCGCCGAGGTCGCGCCGCCCCCGGCCGCCGTCTCGGCGCCGGCGGCGTCCGACGAGCGCTTCGTCTCCATGCCCCTCGACATCTCGCACCTGCGGTCGCTGCCGCCGCGGCCGGTCTACGTGCTCGACCGGCTCGTCCGGTTCGACCAGCCGCCGCGTCCCGCCGATGGGCAGGATAACGGGACGGAGACCGGCCAGCGGATGGACGAGGCCGCCTCGATCCGGAGCGCCTTCCTGCCGCCCGTCGCGCCGCCGGCCGCGTCGGGCCTGTCGCTGGTCTTCGGCCCCGGCAGCGCCGCGGCCGAGCCTCCGGCCGCCCCCGCGTCCGAGGCGCCCCGCCGCGCGCCGGCTCTCAGCGCCATGGCGGCCCGGGCGGCGATCCGCGCAGCCGGCCAGCCGACCGTCGTCCCGCCAGCACCCCCGGCCGTGCCCGAAGCCGGTCCCGCCCCGGTCGTTGCCGCACCGGTCGCCGCGCGTGCCGAGGCGGATCGCGTTGTGATCCCGATGACGCCGCGCCCGGTCCTGCTCCGCGGCAAGCTGGCGCCGCAGCCGGAGCCGGTCGAGACGGAGATCGAGGCGGAGATCGGGGTCGAGGCCGAGCCGGTCGCCGCTGCCGTCGAGGCGATCGAGGTCGCGGCCCTGCCGGCCCCCGCGCCGGCGTCGGTCCCCCTGGTGGCGCCGCGGGCACACCTGATCCCGGCCGGCCGCCACCTCGAGATCGCCCCCATCGAGAACGCCGATTACGAGCTGCCGTCCCTCGAACTGCTCGCCCTGCCAGCCCCCGGCGGCAGCGAGGAGGTCGACGCCGACGTGCTGGAGCAGAACGCCCTCAACCTGCAGCAGACGGTCCAGGATTTCGGCGTGCGCGGCGACATCCTGGCGGTGCGGCCGGGCCCGGTTGTCACCCTCTACGAGCTCGAGCCCGCCCCCGGCACCAAGTCCAGCCGCGTGATCGGCCTGTCGGACGACATCGCCCGGTCGATGTCGGCGGTCTCGGCCCGCGTCGCGGTCGTCCCCGGCCGGAACGTCATCGGCATCGAGTTGCCGAACGAGACCCGCGAGACCGTGTTCCTGCGCGAGCTCCTCTCGTCGGCCGACTTCGCCGAGAGCAAGCACAAGCTGGCTCTGTGCCTGGGCAAGAACATCGGCGGCGAGCCGATCATCGCCGACCTCGCGCGCATGCCGCACCTCCTGGTCGCCGGCACGACCGGCTCGGGCAAGTCGGTGGCGATCAACACCATGATCCTGTCGCTGCTCTACCGGCTGAAGCCGGAGGAGTGCCGCCTGATCATGGTCGATCCGAAGATGCTGGAGCTGTCGGTCTACGACGGCATCCCGCACCTGCTCTCCCCGGTCGTCATCGACCCCAAGAAGGCGGTCATCGCCCTCAAGTGGGCCGTGCGCGAGATGGAGGAGCGCTACAAGAAGATGGCCAAGATCGCCGTCCGGAACATCGACGGCTACAACGCCCGCATGAAGGAGGCCCGCGACCGGGGCGAGACCATCACGCGCACGATCCAGACCGGCTTCGACCGCCACACCGGCGAGGCGGTGTACGAGGACGAGGCGATGGATCTGGCGCCGCTGCCGTACATCGTGATCGTGGTCGACGAGATGGCCGACCTGATGATGGTGGCCGGCAAGGACATCGAGGGGGCGATCCAGCGTCTGGCGCAGATGGCGCGCGCGGCGGGCATCCACCTGATCATGGCGACGCAGCGGCCGTCGGTGGACGTGATCACCGGGACGATCAAGGCGAACTTCCCGACCCGGATCAGCTTCCAGGTGACGAGCAAGATCGACAGCCGCACGATCCTGGGCGAGATGGGCGCCGAGCAGCTTCTGGGTCAGGGCGACATGCTGTTCATGGCCGGGGGCGGGCGCACGACGCGGGTGCACGGGCCGTTCTGCTCGGACAGCGAGGTCGAGAGCGTGGTCGCCCACCTCAAGCGCCAGGGCCGCCCCAGCTACCTCGACGCCGTCACCGCCGACGATTCGCCCGAGGAGCCCACCAAGGAGGGCGGCCGGTCTGGCCGGGGCAAGGCGGCCGCGGCCGACAAGGCCGAGCGGTCCGACGAGCCCGAGGAGGAGGCCCCCGTCTTCGACATCGGCGCCTTCGCGGCGGCGAGCGGCGGCGACTCCGACGACCTCTACAAGCAGGCGATCGAGGTGGTGCTGCGCGACCAGAAGGCGTCGACGAGCTACATCCAGCGCCGGCTGCAGATCGGCTACAACCGCGCCGCCTCCATCATGGAGCGGATGGAGATCGAGGGCATCGTCGGCCCGGCCAACCACGCCGGCAAGCGCGAGATCCTGGTCGCCGGGGCGACGCACAGCTCGGCCGGGATGTACGACGACGAGTGAGCGGCTTCACGCCGGGCCGCGCCCTCACGGGGGCTGCCCGGGCGTCGTATCTTCGCCACAGGGCGGGTCTCTAAGCCCTGTGTCCCGCCCCCTGTTCACCGCCGGAGCCCGCCCCGCGGCTCCTCAGGAGACTCTGCCGATGATCGGCCGCCGCACCCGCACAGCCGGCTCCGTGATCGCCGCCGGGCTGTGGCTCGCGACCGCCAACCCGGCCCACGCGCAGGTCGGCGCCTTCATCGACAGCCTGTTCGGCCACAAGGAGGAGCCCGCCCCGCAGCCGGAGGCCGCCCCGGCGGCCCCTGCGCCGGCCAAGAAGGCCGCGCCCAAGGCCAAGGAGGCGAGCAAGGAGACGAGGCCCGGCACGGCCAAGTCCGGCAAGGGCGGCGACAAGGCCGCTGACAAAACCGACCACAAGGCATCCGAGCCGAAGGTCGCGGCGGTGGGCGCGCCGACGGCGATCGTCACCGCCGACTCGGCCGATCCCGCCGCGCTGCTGGCGCAGGCCAACGCCTACTTCAACGGCATCAACACCCTGACGGGCAATTTCGTGCAGATCGGCGCCGACGGCCGCCGGATCGGCGGCAAGCTGACGCTCGTCAAGCCCGGCCGCCTGCGCTTCGACTACGACCAGCCCTCGCCGCTGGAGGTGGTCGCCGACGGGACCTCGGTGGCGGTGCGCGACCGCAAGCTGAACACCCAGGACCTCTACTTCATCGCCCAGACGCCGCTGAAATTCCTCCTGCGCGAGAAGATCGACCTCGCCCGCGACCTCACCGTCACCGACGTGGCGAGCGATCCAGGCAGCGTCCGCATCAGCCTGGAGGACCGCGCCACCCTCGGCGGCACCTCGAAGATCCAGCTGTTCTTCGACGCCGAGATGAAGACCCTGTCGCAGTGGCGGATCACCGACCCGCAGGGCTACGTCACCACGGTGACGCTCTCGAACCTGCAGAAGGGCAAGAGTGTCGACAGCAGCCTGTTCTTCATCAATTATGGACGGTCCGAGGACAAGGCGATGCAGCAGCAGATCCAGCAATCGCAGAAGTGACGGGGTCGCCCCTCAGGGGGCGCCGAGCCCGGCCGCGGCGCCCGGCCGCCACCGGTTCAATTCCCGATCGATCGCGCCCTCCGTCCCGTGCAGGAACTCCGCGGTCGGCAGGCCGGGGGCCAGGGCCGCGAGGTAGCTCACCACCACCGTGCCGGACCGGGTCGCCGCGCCCCCGGGCCAGAACAGGCCGGAATTGAGCGCCACCGGCACCACCGGCAGGCCGAGACGGCCGTAGAGCAATTCGACGCCGCGCTTGAAGCGGAGCGGCTCGCCGATCGCGCCGCGGGTGCCCTCGGGGAAGATCAGGACCGACCGCCCCGCCGCGACCGCCTCCCGACCGCCGTCGATCATGGTGCGCAGGGCCTGGGTGCCCTTGGCCCGGTCGATGACGATCATCGGCGAGCGCCGGAGGAACCAGCCGACCACCGGGATCGCCAGCAGCTCCCGCTTCGCGACGATCGCCACGTCCGGCACCAGGACCAGGAAGGCCAGCGTCTCCCAGGTCGACTGGTGGTTGGCGACGATCAGGCAGGGCTCGTCCGGCAGGTGCTGGCGGCCCTCCTCGACGTAGCGCAGCCCGACGATGCGCCTGAGCCCGCCCAGGATCCCGCGCGCCCAGAGCCGCGTCGCCCTGCGGATCGGCCGCTGCGGCGATCCGGACAGGAGGAAGATCGCCAGCGGCGCGAGGAACAGGGTCGTCCAGGCGGCCCAGTAGACGGCGAACAGGAGCGAGCGGGCGTGCGCCATGACGGGCCTCGACGAGGGGCCCGGGACAGGGCAGGGCCCGGACATAGCGCCTGCCGGCCGGGCGCGCACGGCCTTTCGCCGGGCGGGCGGTGAGCGGACTGTCGCGGGCCGCGAAATCGGCTATCGGAGCGCAACGCCGTCAGAACCCCAGCGCCGCCCGTGCAATTCACCGTCACCACCTGGAACATCAACTCGGTGCGCCTGCGCATCGACCTCGTGCTGCGCTTCCTCGCCGAGCACAGGCCGGACGTGCTCTGCCTCCAAGAGACCAAGTGCCCGGACGACGCCTTCCCGCTGAAGGCCCTGCGCGGTTCGGGCTACGAGCACGTGATGTTCGCGGGCCAGAAGGGCTACAACGGCGTCGCGATCCTCTCCCGCTTCCCCCTGCACACCCGCGCCGTGATGGGCTTCTGCGAGCGCCAGGATGCCCGCCACATCTCGGCGGTGCTGGGGCCGGAGGCCGGCGCGGCCTCGGGCATCGTGCTGCACGATTTCTACGTCCCCGCCGGCGGCGACGTGCCGGACCGCGACCTCAACCCGAAATTCGCCCACAAGCTCGACTTCCTGTCGGAACTGCGCGCCTGGGGCGGCAGGCGCGTCTCCGGGCCGGCGATCCTCGTGGGCGACCTCAACGTCGCGCCCCTGGAGCACGACGTCTGGTCGCACAAGCAGCTCCTCGACGTGGTCAGCCACACGCCGGTGGAGACCGAGGCGCTGGAGGTGCTGCGCGGGGAGGCGGGCTGGATCGACGCGGCGCGCCACCTCACCCCGGAGCCGGAGAAGATCTACACGTGGTGGAGCTACCGCTCCCCCGACTGGTCGGCCGCCAACAAGGGGCGGCGCCTCGACCATGCCTGGGTGTCGCCCGACCTCGCCGGGACCGTCCGCAAGGTCGAGGTGCTGCGCGAGGCCCGCGCCTGGGAGCGCCCCTCCGACCACGCCCCGGTGACCCTCACGCTGGAGCTGTGACCGGGCGCGGAACTGCGGCGCGGTCCGAGCATTGCCCGCTCACGAACCCGTGACGTGAGCGAGCCCCGATGCGCAAGATCCTGATCGCTTTCCTGCTTCCCAAGGTCGTGTCCTACCTGCGCCGCCGCTACGGCGGCCCGCACGCCACCCGCAATCGCGCCTTCTGAGACGGCCCGGTCGTGGCCTCCGCCTGTGACCCCCGGGCGCAGGCGGAGGCCGCGGCGATGGCCCTAGATCCTGCGGGTCCCCCGCCGAGGAGCCGCACCCGATGACCCAGGACCCGCGCGAGGCCGGCCCCCGGCCGCCATTCCCTGGCGACCAGCAGCAGACCCGCCCGGGCCTCACCACGAAGATGACGCCGCGCCCCGACCACGGCGAGGAGAGCTACGTCGGCAAAGGCCTGCTCACGGGTCAGGCGGCGCTGATCACCGGCGGCGATTCCGGCATCGGCCGGGCGGTGGCCATCGCCTACGCCCGCGAGGGCGCCGACGTGGCGATCTCCTATCTCGAGGTCGAGCAGGAGGATGCCGAGGACACGAAGGCCTGGGTCGAGAAGGCCGGCCGCCGCTGCCTGCTCCTCCCCGGCGACATCCGCGACGAGGCCCGGTGCCGGGATCTCGTGGCGCGCACCGTCGCGGCCTTCGGGCGCCTCGACATCCTCGTGAACAACGCCGCCGCCCAGGTGGTGAACGAGGGCCTCGACGATCTGGCGGCGTCCGACATCGAGGGCTCGTTCCGCGCCAACGTCTTCGCCATGTACTACCTCACCCAGGCGGCGGTGCCGCACATGAAGCCGGGCGGCGCGATCGTGAACAGCACCAGCGTGCAGGCCAAGGTCGCCGACCCCAGCATGCTGATCTACGCCGCCACCAAGGGCGCGATCGCGAGCCTGACCATCGGCCTGTCGAACCTGCTGGCGCCGCAGGGCATCCGGGTGAACTGCGTCGCCCCCGGGCCGGTCTGGACGCCGATCCAGCCGATCGTGAAGAACCCCGATCAGATCGAGCAGCTCGGTGCGCAGACGCCGCTCGGCCGCGCCGGCCAGCCCGCGGAGCTGGCCCCGGCCTACGTGCTGCTCGCCTCCCGCGAGGGCAGCTACATGTCCGGGGCACTGGTGCCGGTCACCGGCGGCATGCCGATGCTCTGATCCCGCACCCGTCGCCGCTCTTTGCGGCGGCACCACGCCGTCGTCCCGAGCGCAGCGACGCGACCCGGACCCGCGGGACATCCGCCGGGCGTGGCGCTCCCGGGTCGCTTCGCTGACGCCGGTCATCGCCGGGCGGATGTTCGGGCAGACCCTCGACGGCGCGCGCGCGATCCATCAGACGTTGAGGGCGGATCGGTTCACAACGGCGGGACGGCCCTGAAGGCCGCCCGGGTCCGGCGCGCGGTGATGGCACCGCCGCGGACCCGAACGCTGACCCGCGCCATCCGGGCGCCGCCGATCCCGACGGAGACGACCATGAGCGACGCCCAGGCCCGGACCGCGCTGGTGACGGGGGCCGCCCGCGGCATCGGCCTCGCCACCGCGACCCGCTTCCTCGCCGACGGCTGGAACGTCGCCCTTCTCGACATCGACGGCCCGGGCGCGGCGGCGGCGTCCGAGCGGCTCGGCCGTCCGGAAGCCACGCTCGCGGTGACGGCCGACGTCTCCGACCCCGAGGCGGTGGCGGCGGCGATCCAGCAGGTCGCCGACCGGTTCGGCCGCCTCGACGCCCTGGTCAACAATGCCGGCATCGCGATCTTCAAGCCGCTGACCGAGACCACCTTCGCCGACTGGTCGCGGGTGCTCGCCGTCAACCTGTCCGGCCCGTTCCTGTGCACGCAGGCGGCCGTCCCGCTCCTGTCCGAGCGCGGCGGGGCCATCGTGAACATCACCTCGATCTCGGGCCTGCGCGCCTCGACGCTCCGGACCGCCTACGGCACCAGCAAGGCGGGGCTCGCGCAGCTCACCAAGCAGCAGGCCGCCGAGCTGGCGCAGTACGGGATCCGCGTGAACGCCGTCGCTCCCGGTCCGGTGGACACCGCGATGGCCAAGGCGGTGCACAGCCCCGAGATCCGGGCGGATTACCACGACGCCGTCCCGCTCGGCCGTTACGGGCTGGAGACGGAGCTCGCGGAGGCGATCGTGTTCCTCTGCTCGGAGCGCGCCTCCTACATCACCGGTCAGCAGCTCGCCGTCGACGGCGGCTTCGAGTCGACGGGAATCGGCCTGAAGACGCTGCGCGGCGCGCGCAACATCTGAACGCGTCGGCCCGATCCGCCGGGTTCGGACAGGGTTCGTTAACCCTGCCGCCGTAGCCCGGAGGCTTGGTCAACAGGCGCGGGCACCATGCCGAGACTCGGCTCCATGATCGTCGACGGTCTAGCGTTCGTCCTCGTGGCGATCGCCCTCGCGGCGGTCGTCGCCGGCTACGAGCGGAACCTGCCGGATCCGTCCGCGTCACCCGCGCTGGTCGCCGCGGGCGCCCCCGTCTGGACCGACCCCGAGACGACGGGCTCGATCGCGCCGGCCGCGGGCCCGGTCGCCCGCTGGGCGGACGCGCGACCCCCGTTCGCGGCGCCGGAGTCGGATCGCGCCGCCGGCGGAACCTGGGTGAGCCCGCCCCGCCGCTGAAGCGCCGCGGGGCGGCTCACCGGGGCTCCCGCCGCGATCACAACTGATCGTTAACTATGGTTGCCGAACCTTCCACCGCACAGCGAAGCGGAGATGCACCCATGGCGCGCGACGGCAACCGACCCCACCCGAGCGCCCTGGCGCGGTATCCGGTTCCGATCGAGCTGATCTCGGCCCTGTTCCGCGCCGACGACGCGGAGCGCGACCGGCTGCTCGCGCCGATGCCGGCCTACGGCCGCGCCCGGATCGCCGCCTACTGCGCCGAGCACGCGCGGCTCGAGGCGCTCGGCCTGAAGGTCGCGCGCTCCTGCGACGAGGCGACGCTGGTCAGGGCTGCGGGCGAAACGGTCGGCGCCGACCTCTTCGCGCGCTCGCGGGCGCCCGCACCGGCGCCGATCCAGCTCCAGGCCGCCTGACCGACCCGCCGCGCGGAAGCCCGGCCGGCCGAGAGTGTCGGCTCGATGAATGCCCGAGCCTGTCCGGGTTCACAGCGGCCGGCGCATCCTCCTGTCATCGGCCCGGCGCGTCCGGGCCGCAGGTTCAGGAGATCGTGTCATGATGCGCGCCAAGGTGATCGGCCTCGTCGCGGTGGCCGCCGCGGCTCTCGCGACCGCCACGACGGCCAACGCGGCGCCGTTCGGCTACGGGCCGCCCGACGCCGGATCGGTGATCGAGCGCGTGGCCGGAGGCTGCGGTCCGGGCTTCCATCCCAATCCCTGGGGCCATTGCCGGCCGAACGATCGCGGCTGGGGCTGGGGCGGACCGCGGGGACCCTACGGCGGCCGGCCCGGCTACGGCGGCTACGACCGTGGCTACGGCGGCTACGGCGGCTACGAGGGCCCGCGCCGGTCCTACGGCGGCTGGTGATCCGCGTCGGCGACCCGAGTTCGGGTCGCCGCGTCCAGAGCTCGGCCCGCCGCGCGCGATCCGGATCCGCGGCCGGCCGGTGCCGGGTCAGTGCTCGGCCACCGCGTTGTCCCCCTGGAACGGACAAACCCATATTCACGACGGCATAGAGCCGTATTAATCTCTTTCGGGACGCAACATAGTGTCCCGGAGATTCTTTGTCATGAGTCGCTATGTATTTGCATCCCTGATGATCGCCGGCCTCGTGGCCGGCGCCGCGCCGGCCGCCGCGCTCTCCGCGAAGGATTGCTCGGTCAAGTATCAGGCCGCCAAGCAGGCCGGCACGCTCAACGGCCAGAAGTGGAACGACTTCCGCAAGGCCGAGTGCGGTGCGGCGGCCGACAACGCCCCGACGACCGCGCCGAACCCTGTCTCGCCGACCGCGACGACCGCTCCGGCCGCGCCGCCGGCCGCCCCGCGCGCCGGGACGACGTCCGCCGCCGCGGCGTCGGCCACGTTCCCCCGCGCCGTCGATCCGAAATACGCCAAGGAATCGGCCGGCAAGGCCCGGATGCACACCTGCCTCGACAGCTACAACGCCGCGAAGGCTGCCGGCACGCTGGGCGGCATGAAGTGGATCGAGAAGGGCGGCGGCTACTACTCGGCCTGCAACCGGCAGCTCAAGGGCTGAGCGGCGGCGCTCCGGGGCGCCGAAGGCGGGCGGCCCGAGACCTGCGCCGGCGGATCTGGATCCCGGGCACCGCCGCGCGGTCCCGGGATGCTGCCTTGAAACGGCTGCGCTGACGCAGCCCAGATGTCCGCGTCACCCGGGTCGGGCAGGCCGACTCGGGTGACGGTACAGGGCCTCCGGATCGCGGGCGGTCCTAGAAGGGGATGTCGTCGTCGAGGTCGTAGCCGCCGCGGCTGCCACCGCCACCGCCGCCGCCACCCGAGGAGGCCGGAGCCGGCCGCCGCTCGCCGCCCTGGGCCCGACCGCCGCCGAAATCGCCGCCGCGATCACCACCCCGGCCACCGCCGAAGTCGCCGCCGCGGCTGATCTGGCCGCCGCCCTCGTCCTCGCCGGCGAAGTCGCCGCCCCCGCCGCCGCGCCCGTCGAGGATCGTCATCTCGCCGCGGAAGCGCTGGAGCACCACCTCGGTCGTGTACTTCTCGACGCCGGAATTGTCGGTCCACTTCCGGGTCTGGAGCTGGCCCTCGATGTAGACCTTCGAGCCCTTGCGCAGGTACTGCTCGGCCACCCGGGCGAGGTTGTCGTTGTAGATCACGACCGAGTGCCACTCGGTCTTCTCCTTGCGCTCGCCGGTCGCCTTGTCCTTCCACGACTCCGACGTCGCGAGCCGCAGGTTGCAGACCGGGTCGCCCGAACCGAGGCGGCGCATCTCGGGATCGCGCCCGAGATTGCCCACCAGAATCACCTTGTTGACGCTGCCCGCCATCGCTCTCTCCTAGTCGTACGGATCTCACAGGGCATCTGCCCGGCGGCGCGCGAACCATGCGCCCGGGCCTCCGGAGCGGCAACCGGCGGGGCGGGCTTGTGCCCGCTTTCCGCAGCGCCGACGGATAGATTTGTTCTATATCTGTTCCGTTTCGGCAGCAAGCCGCTCTCAGGCGACGCGGACGACGAGCTTGCCGAAATTCCGACCTTTCAACAGGCCGATGAACGCCTCGGGGGCGTTCTCCAGCCCCTCGACCACGTCCTCGCGGTAGCGGACGCGCCCGTCCTGGATCCAGCCGGCGACCTCCTTGCGGAACGTGTCCGCCTGCTCGGCGAAGTCCCAGACTATGAAGCCCTGGATGTGCAGCCGGTTGGTCAGGACCGCGCGCATCAGGCCGGGCAGGCGGTCCGGGCCGGGGGGCACCTCGGTGGCGTTGTAGGCGGAGACGAGGCCGCAGACCGGGATCCGCGCGAACGGGTTGAGCAGCGGCAGCACGGCGGCGAAGACCGCGCCGCCGACATTCTCGAAATACACGTCGATGCCCTTCGGGCAGGCGGCCGCCAGCGCGCCCGGCAGGTCGGACTCGCGATGGTCGATCGCGGCGTCGAAGCCGAGTTCCTCGGTGAGGTAGCGGCACTTCTCGGGGCCGCCCGCGATCCCGACGGCGCGCGCGCCGTGGATCTTGGCGATCTGGCCGACCAGGGAGCCCACGGGGCCGGCGGCGGCGGCCACCACGACGGTCTCGCCGAATTTCGGCCGGCCGATGTTGAGGAGGCCGGTATAGGCGGTCATGCCCGGCATCCCGAGCACGCCCAGCGCCGTTGAGGGCGGGGCGGCGTCAAGGTCGACCTTGCGCGAGCCCTTGGCGTCGGTGACGAAGTACTCCTGCCAGCCCGCGAAGGCTGTCAGCAGGTCGCCCACGGCGTGATCCGGGTGGTTGGAGGCGACCACCTCGCCCACCGTCTCGGCGGTGATCGGCGCGCCGATCTCGACGGGCGCCGCGTAGGATTTCGCGTCGCTCATCCGGCCGCGCATGTAGGGGTCCAGCGACAGCCAGCGGGTGCGCAGGAGGACCTGGCCGGGTCCGGGCTGCGGAACCGGCACCTCCTCCAGGCGGAAATTCTCGGGCCGCGGCTCGCCGTGCGGGCGCGAGGCCAGGACGATGCGGCGGTTCATGGCGGTGGTCATTCCGGACTCCGGGACACGGGCTTCCGCCCCGATCTGGGGCGCCGGGCCCGCGAGGCAAACGCGCCGCCGCGATCGCGCGGCCGAGTCGCGCGTTGTCCCGACTCGAGAGCGCGGAGCGGTGGCATGCGGGAGACGGCACTGGGACTCGGGCTGGCAGCCCTGACGGCGGGGGCCGCCCTGGCCGGTCCCCTCGACGGCTATCGCGACCGGGCGCGGGTGCTGGTGCTGTCGGCGCCCGAGGCCGGGGACGCGCAGCTCCGGGCGCAGCGGGCGGCGCTGGCCTCGGTCCGCACCGGCGTCGCCGAGCGCGACCTCGTGGTGCTCGAAGCGGTCGGCGCGGGGGCCGAGGCGCGGGCCCTGCGCGAGCGCCTCGGTCTGCCCGCGGACAGCTTCCGCGCGGTCCTGGTCGGCAAGGACGGGGGTGCCAAGATCACCGAAGCGGCGCCGATCGCGCCGCAACGGCTGTTCGCCACGATCGACGCGATGCCGATGCGCCGCAGCGAGATGCGCGAGCGCCGCTAGGGCCCCGGCCAGGGCTCGATCCCCTGTGAACGGCGGGGCCGCGGACACCATCGGTTAAGCCTACCGGCCTATCACCGAAACGTGTCGACGGCCGCGCACCGGCCGTCCGTTGAGGCCCGCCAGGACGTTCGGACGAGACGCTCGAATCGATGACCCGACAACAAGTCGCCACCGCCATCCGCCGCCTCGTCGACCTGCAGGTCGAGGATATCGAGCGCGCGGTCCGCGACGGCCACAAGACCATCGCGCTGAACGAGCTGGCGGACCTGAACCGCCAGCTCAAGGCCTTCGCGGCCGCCCTCAGGAAGGCGCCGGCCCGCATCTGAGCCGGATTCCCGCGCTACCAGCGCGGCCCGCCCCAGCGACGGGGCGGGATGTCCTCCGGCGGCGGGGGAGGCGGCGGCGGCCCGCGGTCGACGACCGGCTCGTCGCAGACCCGCACCCGTCGCAGCACCGGCTCCCCGTCCGGACCGAAGCGCCGCCGCACGAATTCCCGGCATGCCTCGGGGGACGCCTCCGGGGACGCTTCCGGGGGCGCCGCTGTGAAGCGGGGGCCGCGGACTTCGGGTTCGGGCCGCGGTCCCGGAGGGGGCGGGGGCGGCGGTGGCCGGCGCTCCGGCTCGTCGTCCTGGGCGGGCCCGCCGTAGCCGTGCGGCGGGTAGGGGCCGTCGAAATCGGCGGCCAGGGCCGGGCCGGCGGCGAGGATCAGGGCGCAGAAGCCGGTTCGTAAGAGGAGACGACGAGCGGGCACGGTGGCCTCGGCGTGAGCGGGCACGCGGGAATCGCGGCCATCATCGCCGGAGGATGCGACCGGGCGCCTGAACCGCCTCCGAGCCGCGGTGTCGGCCGCCGTTCAGCCGGCTACTTCTGCATCGCGTTCACTTCGCACTGGGCGTAGTCCGCGCTCGCCTTCACGTAGGCATTGAGCTTCTGCAGGTAGGCCTCGGCGATCGGCCGGAAGGCCTGCGCCTGCAGGTTATAGGCCTTGATCGCGTCGTTGTAGCTGTAGGCCTCCCAGCCGGGGCAGCCCTCCTTGGCGTCGAGGCAGGCGGGCTTCGGCGGCAGCTCCGGCTTGGCCGGGCGCGCGGAGGCCGGCGGCGGCGCGGGCGGCGTGCAGGCCGCGGCTGCCGGCGCGGCGGCGGCCG
>NZ_JBKFAP010000037.1:0-30256 GCF_053345715.1 Methylobacterium sp. D48H | reverse complement strand
GATGCGCCGGTCTGGTGGCCTGAGCGGCGTGCCCAGAACCCGATCCCATCTCGAACTCGGCCGTTAAACACGCCAGCGCCTATGGTACTGTGTCTCAAGACACGGGAGAGTCGGTCGCCGCCAGACCCGCCCATCGCAATACACACACCTTCCCTCAGCACGAACACCGATCCGGCCCCCGGACACGGCGCACGCTCGCCAGAGCCGGCGCACCCGGACCAGCCGCACACACTTGGCGCGGGGTGGAGCAGCCCGGTAGCTCGTCAGGCTCATAACCTGAAGGTCACAGGTTCAAATCCTGTCCCCGCAACCAACGTCATCTGACAAAGCCCGCTGCGCCGAACGCGCAGCGGGCTTTTTTCAGGGCCCGATGCCGCGTCTCACCGCGCCCCGACAGGTCGCCGGCTGCGCCGCTCGGCCTTGCGGGTCGCGGTCTCGCGCAGGTGATGCTCGATGGCGTCGTTGGCCCGGCCGCGCATGTGGCGGATGGCGTCCACGTCGTCGAAGGTCTCGGGGAAGCGCCGCGACAGCCACAGATAGGCGCTGGCGAGCTTCACGGTCCGCTCCTGGTAGTCGAGCGCGCCCGAGAGGTTGCCGCGCAGAGCCGGGACCGTGAGGCCGGCGGCGCGCGCCTGGCACCAGCGCTCCAGCAGCCCCATGGCGATCTCGTCGCGCCGGTCGATCGGGCAGACCGAGAAGGCGAACTTCTCCTCGATCGGCAGCCGCGCCCGGTCGACGATCCGGGCCACCTCCAGCACCTCCTCCAGGGCCGAGGGCTGGAACGGCGAGCCCGCGTAGAAGGTCGCCCGGGCGAAGTGGGTCAGCACCTCGTGCAGGCTGTGGGTGCGCATCTCCTCGGCCACCGAGCGGATCGCCCCGAGATCCGGGCGGACGTAGAAGCGCGTGTCGGCCGCCGGCGCCGTCGGGGCACCCGAGAGGGCGGTGCGGATCGGCTCGGCGGCGTACGGGTCGGTCGCCGCCACGTAGCCGACATCCTGGTGGCCGTAGCGGCCGGCCCGGCCGGCGATCTGCCGGATCTCGGAATGGGTCAGCGCCCGCTCGGCGGTCCCGTCCCACTTGCGCACCGCCGAGAACACGATCCGCTTCAGCGGGCCGAGGTTCAGCCCCATGCCGATCGCGTCGGTGGTCACCAGCACGTTGGCCTCGCCGGAGCGGAAGCGCGCGGCCTCGGCCCGGCGGACCTCCGGCGACAGGGCGCCGTAGATCGTCGCCACCCGGTGGCCGCGGGCGACGAGGACCTCGCGGTTCTCGTGCACGGCCCGGCGCGAGAAGGCGACGACCGCGTCCCCGGCCTCGACCTTCTCCAGCGGCACCGGCTCCTCCAGCAGCAGGAGCGGCGACTTGCGGGTGAAGGGGATCACCTCCAGGGACTCGTCGGCGGCCTCGGCGGCGCGGCGGACATACGACAGGGCGTCGTCGGAGCCGCAGACGATCACGGTCCGCGCCGCGACGCCGAACAGCGCGTTGGTCCAGGCCCAGCCGCGGTCGGGGTCCGACAGCATCTGGATCTCGTCGATCACCGCCACGTCGATCGGCCGGGTGAGGTCGGCGGTCTCGATGGTGCGGGCGGTGTGGGTCGGGTCGGCCTCGCCCAGCACCTCCTCGCCGGTGATCATGCCCGCGCGCAGGCCCCGCTCGCGCAGGGTCTCGTAGTTCTCCAGCGCCAGCAGCCGGAGCGGCGCGAGGTAGGCCCCGGTCTCGGCCGCCGTCAGGTGCTGCAGCGCCGCGTAGGTCTTGCCGGAATTGGTCGGCCCCATGTGGAACACGATCTTCCGGTCGAGGCGCCGGGCGGCGGTGAACCGCTCGATATAGGCGCCGAAGCCGACCTGATCGCGCAGACGCCGCAGGCGCGAGCCCTCGCGCGCCACCGCCTTGGCGTGGCGGCGGACGGGGGTGAGCGTGTCGTTGAGGCCGCGGGCCAGCTTCGGGCCGTACGTGAAGACCCGGGACCGGAGCGAGCGGTCCATGTGGGCGATGTAGGCGGCGGCGTCCGCCCCGACCTCGCGCAGGTCGACGAGGAGCTGCGCCCGCAGCCGGTCGACCGGCTTGTGCAGGGCGCGGGTCGCCTGGAGGGCCGTGCGCGCCACGGCGTCGCGCAGGGCCTCCAGGCGGTGCGTCGGGTCGTTCCGGGCGACCATGCGGGCGAGGATCTCGGCCGCCTCCGGCTCGGGGGCCACGTCGAGGCGCAGGTCCAGGCGGCCGTTGTCGAGGAGCGGGATCTCGGTCCGGATCAGCCAAGTGATGCGGTGGTCCTTGGTGACCACGGCCCGGAGATTGGGGATCGCCTTCCGGATCGCCGGGACGCCGGTCTCCGCGAAGGCCCGGGCGGCCCGCATCTCCCGGAGCGCCCGGGCGACGCGGTCGTCGTCGACCTCGGCGCCGTAATCGGGCAGGTCGAGCTGGGCGAGCAGCCGGTCGAGGTCGACCGCCTCCGGGGCGACGCCGAGCCGCCCCAGGGACTCGATCAGGCTCTCGATCGTCGGGCGGAGACGCTTGCGCGCCATGCGGTCACCTTCGGCAGAAGCGTCTGACGCCAACCCCGACGCGGTCGGGGGCGTTCCGGATCCGATCCATGCGCCGGGCGGAGGCGGCACGCCATCCCTGATGCGCGCCTCCGCCGTCTTTGCGGGCGCAGTGAAGCAATCCAGTCGGTGCCATCCGGACGGAAGGCGCGCCGCCCTGGGTCGCTTCGCTGCGCTCGCGATGACGGAGCGTTACGGATGCCGCGCCGCCTCGGCGAGCCAGCCGCAGAAGGCCCGGACCGCCGGATCCTCCGCTCGCGGCTCGGGGATGTAGGTGTAGTAGCTCCGCGCGGGCAGGGCCGGGCCCGGGAATGGCAGGGTCAGGCGGCCGGCCGCGACGTCGTCGGCGATCAGCCGCTCGGGCCCCATGGCGACGCCGAGCCCGTCGAGGGCGGCCTGGAGGGTCAGGTAGAAATGCTCCAGCGTCACCGTGGCCCGCGGCGCCAGATCCGGGACGCCCGCCGCGCGCAGC
Source organism: Methylobacterium sp. D48H (assembly GCF_053345715.1). Classification (NCBI taxonomy): domain Bacteria; kingdom Pseudomonadati; phylum Pseudomonadota; class Alphaproteobacteria; order Hyphomicrobiales; family Methylobacteriaceae; genus Methylobacterium; species Methylobacterium sp. D48H. Next base: position 27,241 of record NZ_JBKFAP010000037.1, on the reverse strand, counting down.
CAGTCGGGCCAGACCCGCGGCAGCGTCGCGGCGTGCAGCAGCGTGTGCTGCCGGAGATCCTCCGGCACCCGGAGCGGCAGCCGGCGCAGCAGGTCCGGGCTGCAGACCGGGATGCGCCGCTCGGACAGGAACGGCTCCGCGCGGTGGCCCGGCCGGCTGTCCGGTCCGCCCCGGATCGCCACGTCGAACGGCTCCGCCAGGCTGGCGAGGGGCACGTTCGAGGTGGTCAGCCGCACCTCGATCGACGGGTTGGCCCGCTGGAAACCCGACAGGCGCGGGATCAGCCAGCGCAGGGTGAAGGTGGCGAGCGCGTTCACGTGCAGCAGGCGCGGCCGGCCGCGCTCGGCCTGACGGGCGGTGGCCAGGGCGATCCGGTCGAGGGCGGCGCCGATCTCGGTGGCGTAGGCCGTGCCGGCCTCGGTCAGGACCACGCGCCGGTTGTGGCGCTCGAACAGCGGCAGCCCGAGCCAGCCCTCCAGCATCTGGACGTGCCGGCTGACCGCCCCGTGGGTGACCCGCAGCTCGTGCGCGGCGCGGGTGAAGCTCTCGTGCCGCGCGGCCGCCTCGAAGGCTTTCACGGCGTTGAGCGGCGGCAGGCGGCGGTGCACGGGTCAGGTTTCCTCACGCGAGCGTCAGCTTAAGTCGTTTGTCAGCTCCGGGCCAGGGCGCCATCCTGGCGTCGCACCACGAAGGATGGCTGGATGTCCGCCGCGTCCGATCTGACCGCGTCTCCCGAACCCATGTCCCTGTCGGACGCCCGGCGCACGCTGGTGGCCACCGGCGCGAACCACGCCCTGCACGACGGCTACACGGACCTGATCTACGTGCTGCTGCCGGTCTGGCAGGCGGAGTTCGGCCTCGACTACGTCGCCCTGGCGTTCCTGCGCTCGCTCTACAACGGGGCTCTGGCGGCGCTGCAGATGCCGGCGAGCCGCCTCGCCCAGGCCTGGGGCGTCCGGACCGTGCTGGTGCTCGGCACCGTGCTCAGCGCGGCCGGCTACGCGATCGCCGGGGCTTCGGGCGGCCTCCTCGGGCTCGGGATCGGGCTCCTGCTCGGCGGCGCGGGCAGCAGCACCCAGCATCCCCTGGCCTCGGCGGTGATCGCCCGGGCCTACGGGCCCGGCGCCCGCGGGCCGCTCGGCACCTACAATTTCACCGGCGATCTCGGGAAGGCGGCGGTCCCGCCCCTGGTCGGCCTGCTGCTGACCCTGACGGGCTGGCGGCACGCGCTCTGGGTGATCGCCGGCGCCGGGATCGTGGTCGCGCTCGCGGTCGCGCGCCTGCTGCCGCGTGAGCCGGCGTCACGCAGCGGCGGCGCCGCTGCGCGTCCGGCGCCCCATCCGTCCGCGACCGGGTCGGGGAGCGGCACGGGCTTCCGGCTGCTCGTCGCCATCGGCATGCTCGACAACGCCGCGCGGCCGGCCTTCCTGCTCTACCTGCCGTTCCTGCTGCAGGAAAAGGGCGCGGCGCTGACCACGGTGGGCTTCGCCCTGTCGCTGGTCTTCGTCGGCGGCGCGCTCGGCAAGGCGGTCTGCGGGCGCCTCGGGGAACGCCTCGGCGTGACCCGGACCGTGATCCTCACCGAGACCGGGACGGCACTGGCGATCCTGGCGGTGATCGTGCTGCCGCTGGCTCCCGGGCTGATCCTGCTGCCGCTGCTCGGCGTGATGCTGAACGGCACCTCGTCGGTCCTCTACGGGACCGTCCCGGAGCTGGCGCCCGGCGGCCGGGTCGAGCGGGCCTTCGCGGTGTTCTACACCTGGACGCTCGGCGGCAGCGCGCTGGCGGCACCGCTGCTCTACGGCCGGCTCGGCGACGCGGCCGGCCCGCACTGGGCGGCCGTGGCGGCGGCCGGGACGGCGCTCGCCGTGGTGCCGCTGATGCTGGCCCTGGCGCCGCGCCTCGGGGCGGCGCACCGGCAGCGGGCCTGAGGCACGCCGTCCGCTCGGATCACCCGTCATTGCGCGCGCAGCGAAGCGACCCGGGGATGCGCGACGCCGAGAACCGCGGTGCCACTCTGGATTGCTTCGCTCCGCTCGCAAAGACGTTCGCGTCAGGCGTTTCCGAGGGTGCTGACCCGGACGGCCTCGGACCGGCCGTCCACCGCCACGTCCCGGATCTCCGCCGGCGCCATGCGGGCCGCCGCGTAGACCGCCTCCGACACCACCGCCACGCAGCCGAGGACCTTGGTCAGGCCCTGGAGCCGGGCCGCGACGTTGACGGTGTCGCCGAGCGCCGTGAACCGGGCGTCGGTGGCGTCGCCCATCTCGCCGACGATCGCCGGGCCGGCATGTACGCCGATCCCGTACCGGAGGGTGTGCTCCAGGTCGGCCGCCAGGAGCCCGTTCAGCGTGTCGACCGACTCGGCGATGAGGTCGATCGCCTTCAGGGCCTCCCGGGCGGCCGCCTCGGCCTCCGTCTCCAGGCCGAACAGGGCCAGCAGGCCGTCGCCGAGGAACTGGTTGGTCGAGCCGCCGGCCTCGCGCACGGCGTCGCCGACCGCGCCGAGGAAGCGGTTGATGATGAACACCGTGTCGTAGGGCAGGCGCTCCTCGGCGAGCCGCGTCGAGCCGCGCAGGTCGACGAACATCGCCACGATGAAGCGCTCCTCGCCCGACTGCGCCCGGTCGAGCAGGTCGGCCTGGCGCATCCGCGGCTGCGGCGGCAGCAGCGGCACCACGGCCATGTCGGTCTCGGGCCGGAACTGGCAGGCGAGGCGCACCCCCGGGCCGGCCGCGATGCGCTCCAGCACCGCCCGCTCGGTGCGGCCGGGCGCCGGCGCCCCGTCGCTGCCGTCCGTCACCCGGATCCGGCAGGTCGAGCACCGGCCGCGGCCGCCGCAGACGCTGGCGTGGGGGATCCGGTTGCGCCGGCTCGCCTCCAGCACGCTCGTGCCGCGGGGTACCCGCACCACCCGTCCGTCCGGGTAGCTGAGCCGGATCGTGCCGCGCTTGATCTCGGCGAGCGTCCGCGCGCCGCGGGCCGCGATCACCGCCGCCACGAGGCCCGCGTAGGTCCCGAGCAGCCCGTCCCGGACGGCGGCGAGCCGCGCCACCTGGTCGGGCAGCCCGACATGGACCGGCTGGAGCGCCGCCGCGCGCCACGCCGGATCCTGCGCCAGGGTCATGACCATCCGGCCGCCCTGCGCGAAGCCCAGCAGCGACAGGACCGGCACCAGCACCGCGAGCGCCAGCAGCCAGGGCGCCATGCGGTCGAAGCCGGGCTTCAGCCGCAGCCAGAAATACAGGCCCATGCAGCCGTGGATCCAGGCGACGACCAGGACCGTGACCTGCATCAGGCCGAGGATCGGCGAGGCGATCCAGAAGGCGTAGAGTTCCTGCGCGTAGCCCTTGTCGAGCCCCTCGGTGACGAAGGAGACCCGGGTCCCGACGATGTGGCTGATGAGCAGCGGCGGGATCAGCAGGCCCGAGACCAGCTGCAGGGTCTCGGACGGCCGCCAGTGGAAGAAGCGGGCCGCGTAGAGGGCCTGGAGCCCGAGCAGCAGGTGGACCACCAGGGCGCCGTAGAGCAGCGTCAGGCCGACGGGGTTGAGCCAGACGGCCGTGACGAGGTCGAGGCCGTCCTCCATGGCGTCGAGGGAGACGTTGCCCAGGGCGTGGTTCAGCAGGTGGGTCAGCACGTAGCCGAACAGGATCAGGCCGCTGGCCAGCCGGAGGCGCCGCAGGTTCAGGCGCAGGCGCGCGGCGCGCGGGGCCGACCGGGGTTGCGCGCCCGACTCGGCGGACCGGAGCGTCGCGATCGAGGCTGTGCGCACCATGCTGGAGGTCCGAGGGGATCGGTTCTGGGCCCGCCATTCACGGGCCCCTCGTACCAGCAAGACTTCCGTTGCGTCCGATTTATTTCTAATCGCCCGCGTTTCGCCGGATCCCGGCGACGCGGATCGCGCGGGGCCGCCCGCGCCGGAGCCCCGATGCTGGACACCTTCTTCGCCCGCAGCGCCGCCGCGGTGGCCTCCGACCTGATCGGCGCCCGCCTGTTCGTCGGCGCGGCCGGCGGGATCATCGTCGAGACCGAGGCCTACGACAGCACCGATCCGGCCTCCCACAGCTTCCGCGGCCCGACCCGGCGCAACGCCAGCATGTTCGGCCCGCCGGCCCACGCCTACGTGTACCGGTCCTACGGGATGCACTGGTGCCTGAACCTCGTCTGCGAGCCCGGCAGCGCCGTGCTGCTCCGGGCCCTCGCGCCGACCGAGGGGCTTCCCGCCATGCGGGCGCGCCGCGGCCTGGAGGATCCGCGCCTCCTCTGCGCCGGCCCCGGCCGCCTCTGCCAGGCCCTCGGCGTCACCGACGCGCTCGACGGAGCACCCCTCGCGCGGGCGCCGTTCCGGTTCGAGCCGCGCGCCGCGGGCGATTCCAGGGGCGTCGACGTGGTCAGCGACCGGCGCATCGGCATCACCCGCGGCGCCGAGACGCCCTGGCGCTTCCTGCTCGCCGGCTCCCGGTTCGTGAGCCGCCCGGCGCGGAAGGCAGGGCCGGCCGCCGGGTGAGGGCGGCCGCCCACCGCGCGTCACCTCGCGCCCCGCCGCGGCTGCCGGGAACTTGGGCATCCGCCTGCGGTTCCCCGGTCGTGGACGAGGGAGCCCCAGCATGCTGGCGATGAACTACCGCGGGCCGTACCGCGTGCGCGTCGATCGCAAGCCGATCCCCGTGTGCGAGCATGTTGAGGATGCGGTCATCCGAGTTACGCGAACCTGCGTCTGCGGATCTGATCTTCACCTGTACCATGGAATGGTGCCGGATACGCGCGTCGGCACGACGTTCGGCCACGAATTCACGGGCGTTGTTGAGGAAGTCGGCTCCGGCGTGCGCAATCTCGCCGTCGGCGACCACGTGCTGGTCCCGTTCAACATCGCCTGCGGCCGCTGTCACTTCTGCAAGCAGGGGCTGTTCGGGAACTGCCACGAGGCGAACGCGCAGGCGACCGCGGTCGGCGGCATCTACGGATACTCGCACACCGCCGGCGGCTACGACGGCGGCCAGGCCGAGTACGTCCGGGTGCCCTACGCCGATGTCGGCCCCTGCAAGATCCCCGAGACGATGGACCTCGACGACGCGGTGCTGCTCACCGACGTCGTGCCGACCGGCTATCAGGCGGCCGAGATGGGCGGGATCCAGCGCGGCGACACAGTCGTGGTCTTCGGCGCCGGACCGGTCGGCATCATGGCGGCGCGCTGCGCGTGGCTGTTCGGGGCCGGGCGGGTGATCGTCATCGACCACGTCGAGTACCGGCTCGACTTCGCGCGGCGGTACTGTCCCGCCGAGGTCTACAATTTCCGCTCGATCGGGGATCCCGTGGTCTTCCTGAAGAAGACCACCGATTCCCTCGGGGCCGACGTCTGCATCGACGCGGTCGGCGGCGACGCGGCGGGGAGCGCCCTGCACACCCTGATGGGGACCAAGCTGAAGCTCGAGGGCGGCTCGGCGGTGGCGCTCCACTGGGCGATCAACTCGGTCAAGAAGGGCGGGATCGTCTCGATCGTCGGGGTCTACGGGCCGACCGGCAACCTGATCCCGATCGGCAACGTCCTGAACAAGGGCATCACCATCCGGGCCAACCAGGCCTCGGTGAAGCGCCTGCTGCCGAAGCTGATCGCCCATATCGAGGCGGGCCGCCTGAACCCCAAGGAACTGATCACCCACAAGGTGCCCCTCGAGGAGGCCGCGGATGCCTACCACCTCTTCTCGGCCAAGCTCGACGGCTGCATCAAGCCGGTCCTGTTCCCCCCGACGGCACGCGCGTGAGGAGGGGGCTATGAGAAACCGTCCGATCGATCCGTCGACGGTCCCGGGCTGGGGCGTCGACGCGGATCCGCAGAACGATCCGACCTACCCGATGCGCGACATCGCGCGCGACGACAGCCGGGGCATGAACTGGACGCGGCCGCCGCAGCAGCGGGCGCGCGTCGAGGTCCTCACCTCGATCGAGTACAACGCCCGGCCGGCGGTGGTCGGCACGGCGACGCCGCCGCGCGGCGTGAGCGGCGTCATCCGCCGGCAGGCGTTCCGCTACAGCGAGTCCCAGTGGGCGCACTGGCTGATGCTGATGGCCGCCGACCGGGTGAACGTGGTTGAGGGCGTGGTCGACGACCTCGCGCGGGGCCGCGTCCCCAACGTCCCGGCCGAGATGGGCGCCCGGGCCGAGCTGGCCCACAACCGGTCCGGGCTGGCGGCGAAGCTGGCGCTGACCGGCGCGGCGATCGGGCTCGGGATCCTGGTCTCGCGTCTCGCCCGCGCGGAGCGGCGCTAGGGCTGCCCCCGGACGACGGCGCGGGGAACGGCTTTCGCGGCGGGTCCTCCCTCGGCTAGGACAGCGGGGCGCGCAGCCCTCCGGGTGCCTGCGGCGAGCCCGGGGGGACCATGGCGGCCAAGGATGAAGCGACGTGGCGGGTCGGTGTCCTGTTCTCCCGCAGCGGGGTGAGCGGCATCACCGAGACCGAGCACTTCCTCGGCACCGCCCTGGCGATCGAGGAGATCAACCGGGCCGGCGGCGTGCTCGGGCGCCCGATCGAGCCCGTCTGCTACGACCCCGCCGGCGACACCGACGCCTACCGCACCCTGGCCCGGCGGATGCTCGCCGAGGACGGGGTCGAGGTGGTGTTCGGCTGCTCGCTCTCGGCGAGCCGGAAGTCGGTCATGTCCACCGTCGAGCGGCACAACGGCCTGCTCTGGTACCCGTCGATCTACGAGGGCTTCGAGTACTCGGAGAACATCATCTACACCGGCGCGACCCTCAACCAGAACGTCTTCGCACTGGCCGACTACCTGATGCAGGAGCACGGGCCGCGGATCTTCCTGATCGGCTCCGACTACATCTACCCGCGGGAATCGAACCGGGTCATGCGCGACCTGATCGAGGCGAAGGGCGGGACCATCGTGGGCGAGCTGTACGCGGCCCTCGACGCGGACGACGCGGCCCACGCCGCCATGATCGCGGCGATCCGCGACGCCGCTCCGGACGCGGTCTTCTCCACGGTGGTCGGGCGCGGCGCCGAGCGGCTCTACCGCGCCTACGCCGAATCCGGCATCGACCGCGCCCGCTGCCCGATCGCCAGCCTCACCCTGGCGGAGGGCCAGATCCGCGCGATCGGCCCCGAGCACTGCACCGGCCACGTCCTCGCGGCGCCGTATTTCGGGGCTCTCGCCGGCGAGGAGAACCGGCGCTTCGTCGCCGCCTTCCAGGCCCGGTTCGGGCCTGAGCGCCCCACCAGCATGTGGTCGGAGACCGCCTACGCGCAGGTCCACCTCTTCGCCCGGGCGCTCGCGGAGGCCGGCACCCTCGACGCCGAGCGCCTCGGCGCGGCGGCCCTGCGGCAGCGCCTCGCGGCGCCGGAGGGCGAACTCGCCTTCGACGGCGAGACGCGCCACATCTGGCTCACCCCCGGCATCGGGGTCGCCCGCGCGGATGGGCAGTTCGACGTCGTCTGGCGGGCGCGGCGGCCGGTGCGGCCCGACCCCTACCTCGCGTGGTCCCGGTTCGAGACGAACTGGCTGGAGGAGGGGCTCGCCGCGTGACCGCCCCCGCCCGCAAGATCCTGGACGACCTGCGGCGCGCCCGCGCCCTCGTCATCCATCCCCGGGACGAGGAGGCCGCCGCTTTGCTGGAGCAGCTCCGCCGCCTCGGCTGCGCGGTCTCCCTGGCGTGGCCGCCGCCCGCCGCCCTGCCGGCCGACATCGACACGCTGTTCATCCAGCTCGACGACGCCCAGGTGATGCACCTGCTGCCGTCGATCGAGGCGATCGAGCCGGCGGTCATCGCCATCGTGGCCTACGAGAGTCCGACCTCGCTCAAGGCGATCGCGGACGTCAACGCCCACGGCGTGCTCAACAAGCCGCTCCACCCGCGGGGCGTGCTCACCCAGTTCGCCCTGGCCCGCTACCGGCGCGGCTACGAGGGCCGGCTCACCAGCAAGATCAACCGGCTGGAGGAGACCATGAAGGGCCGCCGCACCGTCGAGAAGGCGGTCCGGCTGCTCGTGGACCTGAACCGGATCGACGAGGACGCCGCCTACAAGATGCTCCGGGACCGGGCCACCGCCGCCCGCGTGCCGATGGCGAGCGTGGCCGAGAGCGTGGTCTCCGCCCACGAGGCGATGAGCGGACTCGGCCTGCGCATCGCGTTGGCGGAAAAGACTTGATCGCAGCAGCCTGCCGCATTTATGGTCTTGCGGTCTGTTTCGGGGTGCGTATCGTAGTCTAACCGGGCAAGGTTGCCCCGCAGCAGCAGTGCTGCACGACATCACGGCTTTGAAGCCTCTGGTTCGCGGATGATCTGTCTCCGCGCCCAGGGGCTTTTTGCGTTTCGGAGCTCTCATGGTCCAGGCGAACGATCCCGCGCGCCCGCCGATACGGGTGTCGTGCATCCAGTTCGAGCCGGAATTCGGCGCGGTCGACGCGAATATGGCGCGCGCGTCGGACCTCGTCCGCGCGGCCGCCGCCGAGGGCGGCCGGCTGATCGTGCTGCCGGAACTCGCGAGCACCGGCTACGTGTTCGAATCCGCCGCGGAGGCCGCCGCGCTGGCCGAGCCCGTGCCGGGCGGTCCGACCACCCGCGCCTGGGCGGCGCTCGCCGCGGAACTCGGCGTGCACATCGTGGCGGGCATCGCCGAATCCGCCGGCGAGACCCTCTACAACGCCGCCGTGATCGTCGGGCCGGAGGGCTACATCGGCACGTACCGCAAGGCGCATCTCTGGGATCAGGAGAACGTGTTCTTCGCCAGGGGCGATCTCGGCTTCCCGGTCTTCGACACCGCGCTCGGGAAGGTCGGCGTCGCGATCTGCTACGACGGCTGGTTCCCCGAGACCTTCCGGCAGCTGGCGCTCGCCGGCGCGGAGATCGTCTGCGTCCCGACCAACTGGGTGCCGATGCCCGACCAGCCCGCGGGCGAGGCTGCCATGGCCAACACCCTGCACCGGGCCGCCGCGCACTCGAACGGGATCTTCATCGCCTGCGCCGACCGGGTCGGAATCGAGCGCGGCCAGCCCTTCGAGGGGCAGAGCCTGATCATCGGCCCCAAGGGCTGGCCGCTTGCCGGACCGGCGAGCCGCGACCGCACCGAGACCGTCTCGGCGCTGGTCGACCTCGACGCGGCCGGGCGCAAGGACCTCAACGCGTTCAACTCGCTCCTGCGCGACCGCCGCGCCGACATCTACGGCTGAGCCCGCTTCGCACCGTCGTCATCCAAGGAGTTCGTTCATGGTGAAATGGTCCCTCGTCGCCGCCGCGGCGCTCGCCCTCGCCGCCGCGCAGGCCGCCACGGCCGCGCAGGCCGCCGACGGCAAGCCGATCGTCATCGGCATCCCGATCGGCCTGTCGGGCGCCAACAGCGTCGTCGCCCCCTCGGTGGTGCAGTCGGCCGAGCTCGCCGTGGAGGAGATCAACGCCAAGGGCGGCGTGCTCGGCCGCAAGCTCGTCCTGGAGGTGGCCGACGACGCCTCGGGGGCGGCCGGCGCCCAGAAGGCCTTCGACAGCCTGATCTACCAGAAGAAGGTCGACGTCCTGATCTCGATGGAGACGAGCGCGGCCCGCAACGCCGGCCTGCCCGCCGTCACCAAGGGGAAGGTGCCGTACATCTACACCTCGTTCTACGAGGGCCATTCCTGCAACAAGAACATGTTCGTGGACGCCTGGGTGCCGGAGCAGCAGGTGCCGCCGGTGGTGGACGCCTTCAAGGCGAAGGGCGCCAAGACCTACTTCCTGATCGGCAGCGACTACGCCTTCGGCCGCGGCATGCTGGGCTTCGCCAAGAGCTACGTCGAGAAGACCGGCGGCAAGGTGGTCGGCGAGGAATACCTGCCGATGGACGGCAGCGACTGGACGGCGATCATCTCCAAGCTGAAGGAGGCCAAGCCCGACGCGCTGATCACCTCGACGGCGGGCGGCGCGCCGAACGTGACGCTGACCAAGCAGCTGCGCGGCGCGGGCGTGTCGATGCCCTTCGCCAACCTCGCGCTGGACGAGGGCACCGCCAAGAGCATGGGCGCGGACGCCGAGGGCGTCTACCTCTCGGCCTCCTACGTCACCGGGATCGACAGCCCGGAGAACAAGGCGTTCCTGGCGGCGATGCAGAAGAAGTTCGGCGCGGAGCTGCGCACGCCGAACGACCTCTCGGTGCCGGAATACGAGGCGATCTACCTCTACAAGGCCGCCGTCGAGAAGGCGGGCGGGACCGAGACCGCCAAGGTCCTGGAGGCGCTCCCGACCGTGAGCTTCACCGGGCCGCGGGGCACGATCACCATGAGCAAGCAGCACCACGCGCCGCTGACCATGTATCTCGGCCAGATCCAGAAGGACGGCACCGTGAAGGTCGCCGGCACCTTCAAGGACGTCGATCCCGGCGAGCAGTGCCCGAAGCTGCAGTGAGGGGCGGGGCACGAGGCCTCGCCCGGGCGGGCGACGATATCCACCCGTCTCGCGCCGACGTCGATGACGGAGCGCCACGTGCCCCCTCTCCCGTGCGGGAGAGGGTTGGGGTGAGGGATTAGACGCTCCAGGATCGAGCGCCGTCGTCGCGCTGTCTTGGACGAGACTTCTCCGGAGAGGTCGCACCCCTCACCCTGTCCCTCTCCCGCACGGGAGAGGGGACCCGCGCCCGGTCCGGAAGCCGCGGTGCCGTGGTCGATACGTGACTCGGCAAGCCCGCAGAGGGGGAGGGGACCGTCGTCACCCGCCAAATCCCTCCCTCAGCCCGCGACGACACGCGCACCCGGAATCCCCGATGCTGCTCACCCTCGACATCCTGACCACGGCGGCGATCCTGTTCATCGTCGCGATCGGCCTCCTGGCGATCTTCGGCGTGCTCAAGATCATCAACTTCGCCCACGGGGCGTGGCTGACGGTCGGCGCCTACTGCGCGGTGGTGACCGCCCGGCTCGGGCTCAATCCGTGGCTCGCCCTGCCGCTCGCCTTCGTCGTCGGCGCGGCGCTCGGCGGGCTCGCCGAGCACTTCATCATCCGCCCGCTCTACCGGCGGCCGCTGGACGCGATCCTCGCCACCTGGGGGCTCGGCATCGTGGTCGGGCAGCTCATCACCCTGGCCTTCGGCCGGGACGTCCAGCTCACCCCGAACCTCTACGCCGGCACCGTCGCGTTCCTCGGCGTCGACTACTCGGCCTACCGCCTCGTGGCGCTCGGCATCGCGCTGGCGATCGGCACGCTGTTCGCGCTCACCATCGAGCGGACCCGGCTCGGCCTCTCGGCCCGGGCGGTGATCATGAACGAGACCCTGGCGCGCAGCCTCGGCATCGACACGGGGCGCGTGCGCCTCGTCGTGTTCATGCTCGGCGCCGGCTTCGCGGGCCTCGCCGGCGTCCTGCTGACGCCGCTCACCAGCGTCGACCCCAACATGGGCGTCTCCTGGCTGATCGGCGCCTTCATGCTGGTGATGGTCGCCGACGCCTCGTACCTGGCGCTCGCGGCGGCCTGCCTGGTCTTCGGGGCCGCGCAGGTCCTGATCAGCACCTTCGTGAGCCCGATCCTGGGCAGCATCGCCGTCGCGGTGCTCGCCGCCCTCGTGCTGCGGATCAGCCCGAAAGGTTTCTCCCGTGCTTGAGACCCTGCCCGCCACCGAGCCCGCCACCGAGCGCGCCGCCGCGGCGCCCCGCGGACGCCGCCTGTCCCGCGCCGCGCCCTTCGTGGTCGCGGGCCTGGCGGCGCTGGCCCTCTGGATCGCGCCGCTCGTCCTCGACACCTTCGCGGTCAACGTCCTGACCCGCTCGATGATCTACGCGGTGCTGGCCGTCACGGTGGACCTGCTCTGGGGCTTCGCGGGGATCCTGACCTTCGGCCAGGCGGCGTTCTTCGGCATCGGCGCCTACGCCACCGCGATGATCCTCGCCGCCTACGGGGCGACGCCGCTCGGGATCGCCGCGGCCATCGCGGCGGCGCTCGTCGCGCCGGCCCTGCTCGGCCTCGCGGTCGGCTGGCTGTCCTTCTACCACCGCTCGACCCCGCTCTACGCCTCGGTGATCTCGCTCGTCGTCCCGATCGTCGTCGTGCAGCTCATCTACGCGGGCGGGGAATGGACCGGCTCCAGCAGCGGCCTCGTCGGCTTCGACGTGCTGCCCTTCGAGACCGAGGGCTATTTCCGCCTCGCGGCCCTGTTCCTGATCGCCGTCACGCTGGCGGCCTGGATCCTGGTCCGGGCCGATGCCGGCCGCGCCCTCGTGGCGCTCCGGGACAACGAGGCGCGCTGCGCCTATCTCGGCCTCAACCCGCGGCGCCTGCAGATCCGGCTCACCGCGGCGCTCGCCGCGGTGGCGGGGCTCGCGGGCTTCCTGTTCGCCAACGCCTCGGGCGTGGTCGCGCCCGAGAATGCCGGCTTCCTGTTCGGCACCGAGCTGGTCATCTGGGTGGCGCTCGGCGGCCGCGGCACGCTGCTCGGCCCGGTGCTCGGCACCGTCGCGATCGACTACCTCGCGGCCAACCTCTCGGGAGACCTGCCGTTCCTCTGGCAGCTCCTCCTGGGGTCGGCCTTCGTGGTCATCATCATCCTGCTGCCGGGCGGCCTCGCCGACCTCGTCGGCCGCCTCTGGCGGGCGCTGCCGGTGGGCCGGCGGGAGCCGGCGCCGCCGCGCCTCGTCGCGCGGGCGGCCGGGACCGAGGCGGCCGGGCCGGAGGTGACCGGCACCGAGGCGACCGGGACCCCGATCCTCAAGGTCGAGAACCTCGCCAAGGCCTACGGCGCCCTGACGGTGCTGGAGGGCATCGACCTCGAGATCCGGGCGGGCGAGCTCGTCAGCCTCGTCGGGCCCAACGGCGCCGGCAAGACCACGCTGATGCGCTGCCTCAGCGACGGCACCGAGCCGTTCAAGGGCGCGATCGCCGTCGGCGGTACGCCGATCACCGGGCTGACGCCGAACCGGATCGTCGGCCTCGGCGTCGGGCGCAAGTTCCAGGTGGCGAGCGTGTTCGAGAGCCTGTCGGTGGCCGACTGCCTCCGCCTCGCCCGGGCGTCCCACGACGGCCTGAGCCCGGTCGGGCGGGCCGGGACGCTGGGCCTGCCGCAGCCGGCCCTCGACGTCCTGCGCATGACCGGCCTCGACCGCCAGCTGACGCAGCCGACGCGCCTCCTGTCCCACGGCCAGAAGCAGGCGCTGGAGCTCGCCATGGTGGTGGCGCTGGAGCCGCGACTGATCCTGCTCGACGAGCCCACCGCGGGCCTGACCAAGGCCGAGCGCACCACCATCGGGACCGTCCTCAAGGCGCTCACCGCCGAGGGCCGGATCGCCGCCGTGCTGGTCGAGCACGACCTCGACTTCGTGCGCGAGATCTCGTCCCGGATCGTGGTGCTGCACCAGGGCCGGCTGGTCCTGGACGGCACGGTCGAGGAAGTCGTGGGCTCCGAACTGGTCCGGACCATCTACTCGGGAGGCGCCCATGGGTGAGGCAGCACGGCGGGCAGCACGGCAGATCGCGCCGGCGGGGGCCGCCCTCGCCCTCGACCGGGTGTCGAGCGGCTACGGCGCCGTCGCCATCGTCAAGGACGTGTCCCTGTCGGTCGGGCCGGGGGAGATCGTGGCGCTGCTCGGCAAGAACGGCATGGGCAAGACCACGCTGCTCAAGACCGTCCTGGGCATGGTGGCCCTGCGCGGCGGCGCCATCACGGTCGGGGGCCAGGCGCTCGCCGGCCTCACGCCGGCCAAGCTCAACGCGCTCGGCGTCGGCTACGCGCCGCAGGAGCAGCCCCTGTTCCAGGACCTGTCGATCCGCGACAACCTGCGCCTCGCGGTACCCTCCGACCGGATGCTGCCGGAGGCGCTGGAGCGGCTGTTCGGCCATTTCCCATTTCTGAAGGACCGGCTGGCCCAGCGGGCCGGCACGCTCTCCGGGGGCGAGCAGAAGATGCTGATCCTCGGGCGCGCCCTGATGCTGCGCCCGCGCCTCCTGCTGATCGACGAGATCTCCGAGGGCGTGCAGCCGTCCATGGTCGAGCGCCTGCGCGGCGTGCTCCAGGCCGAGCGGGCCGCGGGCGTGTCCATGCTGGTGGTGGAGCAGCACGTCGCCTTCGCGCTGGCGCTCGCCGACCGCTACGCGGTGCTCAAGCTCGGCGAGATCGTCGACAGCGGGGCCGCCCAGGCGCCGGACGCGCGGGCACGCGTCATCGATCATCTGGCGGTGTGAGGTCTGCCCGGATCCACCACCGTCATCGCGAGCGCAGCGAAGCGACCCAGGGTCGCGCCACGCTCCCGGACGGGGCGCTGCTGGATTGCTTCGCTGCGCTCGCAAAGACGGCGGTGGATCGGGAGCAGGGAGGAGGAAGCCGTAAGCGCATGAGAGAACTCAACACCTTCTCGATCGCCGCCCGCTGCCCGCGGACCGGCCAGCTCGGCGTCGCGGTGGCGAGCGCCGTCCCGGCGGTGGGCGGCCTGTGCCCGTTCCTCAGGGCCGGGATCGGGGCCGTCACCACCCAGTCCTGGGTGAATCCCTACCTCGCCGCCCGCATCCTCGACGGGCTGGCCGGCGGCCAGGATCCCGACGCCGCGCTGGCGGCTGCCCTCGCCACCGACGACCGGCCGGACCTGCGCCAGCTCGGCCTCGTCGACCGGCAGGGGCGGGCCGCCGCCTGGACCGGCGCCGGCTGCACGCCGGCGGCCGGTCACCGCACCGGGGCCGGCTACGCCGCGCAGGGCAACATGCTCGCCGGGCCGGGCGTGGTCGACGCCATGGCGGAGGCCTTCGAGGGGAGCGCCGCCCAGGATCTCGACGAGCGGCTGATGCGCGCCCTGGAGGCCGGCGACGCGGCCGGCGGCGACCGGCGCGGCAAGCAGTCGGCGGCGCTCAAGATCGTCGCCGGCGAGGATTACCTGCACCTCGACCTGCGGGTCGACGAGCACGCCGAGCCCGTGGCCGAGCTGCGCCGCGTTCTCCTGGTCGCCCGCCGTCAGCTCGTGCCGTTCGTGGCCGGCATGCCGCGGAAGGACGGCCCGGCCGGCGCCCTGCCGGACGACGTCGTGGCGATGCTGCTCAGGCCCCCCGCCGAGCGGCCGGGCGCCGCCGGGGATGCAGCCCCCGACCTCCTGCGCGACGTCGTCGGCCTACGCCAGGAGCCCCGGCGGGTCGCGCACCTGCTGGCCCAGTTCGCGCCGGTGCTCGCCGAGATCGCGCGGCTCCGCGACCTCGACCTCGCGGACATCCACCCGCCGGTCGTGTTCGATCCGACGCTCCCCTACCGCCGGGTGCCCCATGACGACCGCCGCGACTGACCCCCTCTGGCAAGCCCCGATCACCGAGCTCGCGCGGCGGATCGCGGCGCGGGAGCTGTCGAGCGCCGAGCTCGTCGGCGCCAGCCTCGACCGGATCGCGCGCCTCGACGGCGCCCTGAACAGCGTCGTCCACCTCGCGCCCGCGGCCCTCGACGCCGCGCGCGCGGCCGATGCCGAGATCGCCCGGACGGGGCCGCGCGGCCCGCTCCACGGCATCCCGATCGCCGTCAAGGACAACTACACCACCGCCGACATGCCGACCCGGGCCGGCACGGCGGTGGAGGCCCTGACCTTCCCGGCGGCCGACAGCCACGCCGTGGCGCGGCTGCGGGCGGCCGGCGCGGTGATCCTCGGCAAGACGCGGATGCACGAATTCGCCTGGGGCATGGTCACGCCGCCGACGCGCAACCCCTGGGACCCCGACCGGGTGCCCGGCGGCTCCAGCGGCGGCTCGGGCGCGGCGGTCGCGGCCCGCCTCTGCCCGGCCGCGCTCGGCTCGGACACGGGCGGCTCGATCCGGATCCCGGCCGCCCTGTGCGGGATCGTCGGCCTCAAGCCGACCTACGGCCGGGTCGGCCGGTCGGGGATCGTGCCGCATTCCTGGTCCCTCGACCATGCCGGGCCGCTGACCCTGACGGTGGCCGATTCCGCCCTGATGCTGCAGGCGCTCGCCGGCCCGGATCCCGGCGATCCCGCGGCCAGCGCGGCCCCGGTCCCCGACTACACGGCCGGGCTCGACCGGCCGATCCGGGGCCTGCGGGTCGCGGTGATCCGCAACCACTTCTTCGACGCAATCGACGACGACGTCGCCGCCGGCGTCGAGGCGGCGCTCCGCTTCCTCGAAGACCGGGGCTGCGCGGTGCGCGACGTCGCGGTGCCGTCCCTGCGCCACGGCCTCGGCGCCATCTACGCCATCGAGCTCGCCTCCTCGACCGCCTACCACGACCGCAGCCTCGCCCGGGGCCACGTGGCGGGCTTCGCCGCCGACGTCCGCGACCTCGTGGAGATGGGCCGCTTCGTGACCGGGCCGGACTACCTGCGGGCCGAGCAGGTGCGGGCCCTGATCATGGACGAGATGGCCGCCGTCCTGGCCGAGGCCGACGTGATCGTCGGCCCGGCCTCGCCGCTGACCGCGTGGCGGACGGACGAGTCCGCGGTGACGCTCGGCGGGCGCGCGGAGAGCGTGCTGGCGGCCTCCTGGCGCCTGACCTACCCGTTCAACCTCGCGGGCCTGCCCGCCATCGCGCTGCCCTGCGGCTTCGACCGGCGCGGCCTGCCGATCAGCCTCCAGATCGCCGCCCGGCCCTTCGCCGAGGCCGAGATCCTGCGCGTCGCCCACCAGTACGAGCAGGCGCACGCGTGGTGGTCCCGGGTGCCGCCCCTGGCCGGCTGAGGCGCCGCCCCGGTCCCGCGAAGCTGTGCGGGACCGGGGCGGTCGATTGTACGCAACCAATACCGTGCGGTATCGCGAATATCCGTGTGATCTACCGATCAATGCGCGCGGAACCCTTTCTCCGCCGCTGCCGTTGCTGGCTTCGATTGAAGTCAGGAGGCCAACCATGCGGACCATCATTCTCTCGGGCGCCCTGTTCGCGGCCCTGTGCGGCGCGGCGAGCGCCGAGGAGACCACCGTCATCCGCCGCGACGGGCCCGCCGTCGTCGACCACCGCGACACCGTCGTCGAGAAGCGCGAGGTCACCACCGGCAGCGTCGATTGCGGTTCGAAGACCGTCCACAAGGAGGACGGCATGGGCAACTCCAAGACCGTCCACAAGGAAGGCTGCAACTGATCCTCGGCGGACAGCCGCGCCCTGACGACCCTGGAGATCTCAGCATGACCAACAAGCTTCTTCTGTCGCTGGCGACGGCCGGCCTCCTCGCCCTCCCGGTGGCCGCCCAGGCGCAGGGCACCCTGCGGGGCGCGGCCGAGGGTGCGGCGGTCGGCGCCGACGCGGCCGGCCCGGTCGGCGGCATCGTCGGCGGCGCGGTCGGCGCGGCGACCGGCACGGTGGGCGGCATCCTGGGCGTCGACGACCGCCCGCGGTTCCGCAGCTACGTCCGCGACCGCGGCGTGCGCTCGTACAGCTGGGGCGGCCCGGTCCGGGTCGGCACCGTGCTGCCGGAGGACAGCGTCACCTACTACGACGTGCCCACCGAGTACCGGGTGCGGCCGGGCTACCGCTACACCATCGTGAACGACCAGCCCGTCCTGGTCGATCGCGGGCACCGCATCGTCGAAGTCATCGACTGAGGGGGCGGGGCGCCGGTTCGTCCGGCGCCTTCCGGCATCGTGACGCCTCCCGAACCGCAGTGAAGGATCGGGAGACCTCGCCGTCTTTGCGAGCGCAGCGAAGCAATCCAGGGTCGCGCAGCATCGGCAAGCGTGGCGCCGACTGGATTGCTTCGCTGCGCTCGCAAGGACGGCCGACGCACGGATATCCCTGAGCGCGCGTCAGCTCCGCAGGAGTGCCGCCTCGGGCAGATGCAGCGTGATCCGGTACTCGGCGGCGTCGTGGCTGCGCGTCACGGTCGCTTCGAGCTGGCGCAGGGACATCTCCACCAGCATCGTCCCGAAACCTCGTCCGGGCCTCGGCTCCGGGACACGGGCCATCCGCTCGCACCAGTCCAGGACGAGTCCCGCCTCCTGCCGGTCCCAGGTGACCGACAGCGCGCCGTCGTCGGCCCCGAGCGCGCCGTACTTCACCGAGTTCGTCGCCCACTCGTGCAGGATCATCGCCAGCGACGACACGTGCCGCCAGTTGATCGCCACGAGGGGGCCCTCGATCACCGTGGGGACGTGGTCGCGGTACGGGCGCAGGGTCGCGCCGATCAGGCCCGCGAGGTCGCTCATGCCCTGGCCGTCGGACGGGTCGGCCAGGGAATGCGCCCGCCCGAGCGCCGAGATGCGGTCGCGCATGTCGGTGGCGAAGACGCCGATCTCCCGGTGCGTGCGGGCGCCCGCCGAGATCATGCCGCCGATGATCGCGAACAGGTTCTTCACCCGGTGGTTCATCTCCCGCAGCATCAGGTCGCGGGTCTCGGCGAGCGCGTATTCGGGCGACACGTCGATGCAGACGCCGACGATCCGCTTCCGGTCGCCGCTCCGGGTCAGGCGCCCGTAGCTGCGGATGTGCCGCGGCGCGTGGTCGGCGGCGCGCACGCGGATGCGCGCTTCGAACTCGTTTAGCCCGTGCGCCGCCTGGGCGAGCGCCGCCTCGAAACCGGGACGGTCCTCGGGCAGCACGCTGGCCGCCAGGGAGGCGGTGGGGTGCGGGGTGTCGGGAGCGAGGCCGAACATCGTGCCGGCAATGCTGTCGACCACGACGGTCCCGGCATCGGGGCTGTACTCCCAGACGCCGATGCCCCCGGCCTTCACGGCCAGCTCCAGCCGCTCGCGCTCCGCGGCGAGCTGGCGCTCCAGCGACAGCGCCTCGGTGATGTCGGTGAGCACCAGCGTGGCGCCGTCGACGCTGCCGTTCTGCAGGCGGTAGGGCAGGACGCGCAGCGAGAGCGTGCGCTCCCCGTCCCGGGTGGCGACGCGCCGCTGGATCACCGAGCCGCCGGCGCAGACCTCCTGGGCATCGTGCAGGTACTCGTGCCCGGCGAGCCGGCTCGACACGTCGGCGAGGGGGCGGCCGCGATCGCCCGGCTGCAGCGGGAAGATCGCGGTGGCCGACGTGGTGAAGCTGCGCACCTTCAGCTCGCGGTCGAGCACCACGACGGCGAGGTCGGTGGATTCGAAGAAGTTGCGCAGGTCGGCATTGGCGATGGTGAGCTGCTCGACCTTGGTCTTCAGCTCGTCGTTGACCGTGGAGAGCTCCTCGTTCGTCGACTGGAGCTCCTCGTTCATCGACATCATTTCTTCGTTGGAGCTCTTCAGCTCCTCGTTCGTCGTCTCCAGCTCCTCGACCGCCGAGCGCAGCTTGTAGCGCGTGCGCAGCAGCTCCTCTTCCAGCGCCTCGACGTGGTCGCCGCCGGCATCCATCTCGATCAGGTCGAGGTCGTCCGCCGCCCGGAAGGCGCCGGTGTCGCGCAGGACCAGGAGCATCGAGCCGTCGGGCAGGGGATCGCAGATCAGCTCCACCGGCTGGACGCCGTATTCCGAGCGGATCTCCACGTCGCGCACGACCACGCGCTTGCGGGCGTCGCGGGTCTGGCGGAGCAGTGGGCCGATGACGTCGCGCAGGCCCGGGCGCGCGAGGGTGATCGCGCTGGTGCCGCCGGTCCGGGTCACCGGGAAGTCGAAGTAGCGGCTCAGGCGCCCGTAGGCGGCGATGATGCCGCCATCCTCGTTGAGCACCATGCTGGGCGGGGCGTAGCGCTCCATGACGCGGCGCACCGCCACGGTCTCGTCGGCGATCGAGGGCTCGCCGCGGCGCTCCTCGCGGCCGCCGCGCCGGACCTCGCCCCGGCGCGCGCTCCCGGGCAGGTCGATCGGGTATTGCGGCGCGCCCGGCGGCCGCTCGAACAGGCGGGCGTGCTGGTCGATGACGGGGAAGAGGTGCTCGAAGCGGCTGACGCTCTCCGAGGGGCCGAGGAACAGGTAGCCCCCCGGCCGGACCGCGTAGTGGAACAGCGGCACCACCGATTGCTGGAGGCGCTCGTCGAAGTAGATCAGCAGGTTGCGGCAGGACAGGAGGTCGACCCGCGAGAAGGGCGGGTCCTTGACCAGGCTGTGGCTGGAGAAGCGGATCAGGTCGCGGATCTCGGCCGCGACGGTGAAGCGCTCGGCGTGGAGGACGACGTAGCGCTCCCGCAGATGGGCCGGGATGTCGGCGAGCGCGGCGGCCGGGTAGGTCGCCTCCCGGGCGATCTGGAGCATGCGCTCGTCGATGTCGGTGGCGAAGATCTGGACCGCCAGCGGCACGCCGAGGCGGCGGGCGGCGTCGGCGAACAGCATGGCGATGCTGTAGGCCTCCTCGCCGCTGGAGCAGCCCGGGATCCAGACCCGGATGTCCTCCTCGGGGTCGCGGGTGCGCAGCAGGGGCTCCACCACCCGCTCCCGGAGGAGCTCGAACAGCTCGGCGTCGCGGAAGAAGCGGGTGACGTTGATGAGGAGGTCGCGGAACAGCGCCTCGCACTCGGCCTTGTCGGCCCGGACGCGGCCCAGATAGGCCCGGCCGGACTCGAGCCCGAGGACGTGCATGCGCCGCTCGACCCGCCGGACCAGGGTGGTCCGCTTGTAGCCGGAGAAGTCGTGGCCCACCGCCGCGCGGATGACCCGGCAGAGGTCGTCGATGTGGTCCGCGACGAGGCGGGCCTCGTCGTCGACGCCGTCGGTGCCGCGGCGGCGGAAGAAGCTCGTGAGGCAGTCCACGATCTCGCCCGGCGGCCGCACGAAGTCGACGAGGCTGGTCCCGACCGCCGAGAGCGGCATGCCGTCGTAGCGGGCGGTGTCGGGCTGCTGCACCACGCAGACGCCGCCGTGCTCCTTGATGGCCCGCAGGCCGGTCGTGCCGTCGGCCCCCGTGCCCGACAGGATCACGCAGGCGGCGTTGGCCTGCTGGTCGACCGCGAGCGACAGGAAGAAGTCGTCGATGGGCCGGCGCAGGCCCCGCGGCTGGACGAAGTGGGTGAGTTCGAGGACGCCGTTCTGGATGACGAGGCCGCGCCCCGGCGGGATGATGTAGACCTTGTCGCCCGCGATCCGCTCCCCGCCCTCGCACTGGAGCACCTCCAGCTCGGTCTGCCGGTCGAGGAGCTGCGCCAGCATGCTCTCGTGGTTGGGGTCGAGGTGCTGGACGATGACGAAGGCCATGCCGGTCGGCGGCCGGGCGCGCGCCAGCATCTCCCGCAGGGCCTCGAGCCCCCCCGCCGAGGCGCCGATGCCCACGACGGGCCCGGCGAAGGGCGGGGCGGTCACCGTGCCGGCGCCGTCCAGGACCTCCGAGGCCTCGCCTCCGGGGGCGTTAAGGAAATCCTGGTGCATCGAGATCCGCGAGGGTGAGCTTGGCCTGCGCGACCGTGGCGACCGTGTTGGCGATCGTCATCAGCGAGCCCTCGATGACGAGCCCACTCTCCGCAAGCGTCGGGGTCAGCCGGGACAGGGTCCGGCCGAGTTCGGTATCGTAGGCGGAAAGCAGCTCGGGTTGCGAGCGGCTGACGTCGAATTGGGATGCGAAAAGAAAGCGCACCTCGCCCGAGAGCGCCTTCAGTTTGGACATGTACAGCAGGTTGACGAAGGGCTTCCCGTCCTTGCGGAAATTCACGATCGGCGTGCGCACCGTGTCCTGACGGTCGTTCTCCAGGAAGGCGTGGATCTTGGCCCGCGCCTCCCGGTTGTCGGCGTCGCGCTGGAGGAGGCGGCAATTGCGCCCGACGACCTCCGCGCCCGTGTAGCCGGTGAGCTGGTGGAACCGCTCGTTCACCAGGAGCAGGACGTTGTCGTCGCCCGCCGCGGCCAGCGCCAGGGCGATGTGGGATTTCTCGAAGAAGGTCGTGAGTTCGGCCGGGATGGTCTGCGTGTCCACGGTAGCTTCCCTGTCGCCTCCGTTCGGCGCGGTCACGCCGGTCCGCTCCCGGGGCCGCCCGCCCGACGGGCGCCGTGCCGAGGATGCCCGCGATGGTGCCCGCGATGGTGCCCGCGAGGACGCCCTCATGGGCGCGCCGCCGCGGTATGGCAATGACGCCCGGGCCGGCGAACCCGTTCCGCGCGGGCCTGCGACGCCGTGTGCCCCGGGGGCACCGCCCGCCCGGGGCCGTCCGGATCTCAGCCCTCGCCGCCGATGATGCCGCGGATGCGGGTCGCGAGCGCCTCCAGGGCGAAGGGCTTCGTCATCACCTGCATGCCGGGGCCGAGATGGCCGTGGTTGAGGGCGGCGTTCTCGGCGTAGCCGGTGATGAACAGGACCTTCAGGTCCGGGCGGTGCTGGCGGCCGGCATCGGCCATCTGGCGGCCGTTCATGCCGCCGGGCAGGCCGACATCGGTGATGAGCATGTCGACGCGCACGTCCGACTGGAGCACCTTCAGCCCCGAGGCGCCGTCCGCCGCCTCGATCGCCGCGTAGCCGAGATCCTCCAGCACCTCGGTGACCAGCATCCGCACGGTCGGCTCGTCGTCCACCACCAGGACCGTCTCGCCCTGCTCGGCGCGGGGCGCGTGGGCGAGGTCCGGCAGGATCACCTCGGCCTCCGCCTCGCCGAGATGGCGGGGCAGGTAGAGGCAGACCATCGTGCCCTGGCCGACCTCCGAGTAGATCCGGACCTGCCCCCCGGACTGCTTGGCGAAGCCGTAGATCATCGACAGGCCGAGGCCGGTGCCCTCGCCGATCGGCTTGGTGGTGAAGAACGGGTCGAAGGCCTTGGCGACCACGTCGGGGGTCATGCCGGTGCCGTTGTCCGAGACGCAGAGCGTGACGTACTGCCCCGGCTCCAGTTCGCGCTCCTGGGCGGCCCGGTGGTCGAGCCAGCGGTTGGCGGTCTCGATGACGATGCGCCCGCCCGCCGGCATCGCGTCCCGGGCGTTGATGCACAGGTTGAGCAGCGCGTTCTCGAGCTGGCTCGGATCGACCAGCGTCGGCCACAGGCCGCCGGCCCCCACCGACTCGATCGCCACCGACGGGCCGACCGTCCGGCGCACGAGCTCCATCATGCCCTCGACCAGGCGGTTCGCGTCCGTCGGCTTCGGGTCGAGGGTCTGGCGGCGCGAGAAGGCCAGCAGGCGGTGGGTCAGGGCGGCGGCGCGCTTGGCCGCGCCCTGCGCCGCGCCGATGTAGCGGTCGAGGTCGCCGACCCGCCCCTGCAGCATCCGGGTCTGCATCAATTCCAGCGAGCCGACGATGCCAGCCAGCATGTTGTTGAAGTCGTGGGCGAGCCCGCCGGTGAGCTGGCCGACCGCCTCCATCTTCTGCGACTGGCGCAGGGCCTCCTCGGCGCGCATCAGCTCGGCCGTCCGCTCGGCGACCCGCTGCTCCAGGGTCTCGTTGAGGCTGCGCAGCGCCGCGGCGACGCGGTCCCGCTCCGCCTCGACGGCGCGGCGCTCGTCCACGTCGATCAGGACCCCGGGGAAGCTCAGGGGCGTGCCGTCGGGCGCGTGGTCGACGCGGCCGTTGGCCTCCAGCCAGTAGTAGCGCCCGTCCGCCCGGCGGACCCGGTACTGGTGCGCGTAGGCGCCGCCCCGGGCCATGGCCGCGTTGATGGCCGCGGCCAGCCCGGGCTGGTCGTCCGGATGCACGGTCGCGACGATCTGGGCGAGCGGGATGCCGTCCCGGCCCAGCGCCGGGTCGAGGCCGAAGCTGCGGGCGAAGCCCTCGTCGACCGTGAACCGGTCGCTCGGCAGGTCCCAGTGCCACGTGCCGATGATGGCGCCGGCCGCGAGGGCGAGCTGCACGCGCTCGATGTTGGTCCGGGCGAGCGCCTCGCTGGCGCGCAGGGCGTCCTCCGCCTGCCGGCGCGCGGTGATGTCCCGGAACAGCACCGAGACCTGGCGCCGGCTCGCCGGCCCGATCCGGGCGGCCGAGACGTCGATGAAGCGGTCGGCCTGGGCGAAGAAGCGCTCGAACCGGATCGGGATCCCGGTGCGGAGCACGCCGCCGTAGAGCTCGAGCCAGGCCTCCGCGTCCTCGGCCGACACGAGGTCGCGCAGCGTCCGCCCGACGATGCCGGCGATGCCGGTGTGGCGCTCGTAGCCGGGATTGGCCTCGACGTGGACGTAGTCGCTGAGCGGGCCGTGCGGGCCGTCGAAGAACTCGATGATGCAGAAGCCGTCGTCGATGGCCTCGAACAGCGTCCGGTAGCGCTCCTCGCCGGCGCGCAGGGCGTCGCGGGCCTCGCGCTGCTCGGTGATGTCGCGCGCGACCCCGGAGAACCGCACCGGCCGCCCCGCGGCGTCGCGCTCGATCTCCCCCTGCCGGGCGATCCAGCGGATCTCGCCGGTATCCGGCCGCCGGATCCGGTAGGCGACGTCCCGCGGGGCGTCGCCGCGGCTCCGGCTCGCCGCCGTCGAGACGAGGGCTTGGTCCTCCGGCAGGATCAGCGCCTCGACCAGCTCGGCCGGGTAGGTGTCGCGCTCCGGCAGGCCGTAGAGCCGGCAGAATTGCGGGGTCGGGTGCAGGAGCCCGTCCGCGACCCCCACGGTGAACAGGCCGATCCCGCCGGCCTCCTGCGCCCGCAGCAGGCGCGCCTCGGCCTCCCGGAGGGCGAGGCCGGCCCCGGACAGGTCGGCGGGGGGCTGCGGGAGCGTCGGGGCGTCCGCCTCAGCGCCGGTGGCGGCCGCCCGCGCCCGGAGCCCGGCGGCCTCCGCCTCCAGCGCGCGGGCGCGCCGCAGGAGCGCCTCGGTCCCCGTCTCGTCCACGCTCAGCGCCCGTGCGTCGCGATGGACTCCCCCGCCGGCCGCGCGGGGCGGTCGGGGCGGATCGCCGAAATCGGGAGGGCGGGGGATACGGGCACGGGGCTGGCGCTGCGACAGAGGGGCGGGGCGTGGGCGCCTTCTGCCGGAAACGGACCTGGGACGCCACGGGACCGGACCATAACGCGCGGAAACCGCTAAGGCTGCGTCGGCCGGCTCGCCGGCGAGACCGGCGGGCGCGCCCGCCCGGGGCGACGGGGGCCGCCGGCTACGGCTCGGCGAGGCGGCAGGTGGCGCTGCTCGCGCGGGGCCAGCCGTAGTAGATCGTCTCGGCCTGCACGTCGGCGAGGCTCACGACCTCCGGCACCGAGGCCTGCTGCGTGTCGAGCACCGTCCCGCCGGCCCCCGTGAAGGTGCAGAGCACGGTCACGTTCGTCGCGAGGTCCGGGCCGGTGTTGCGCAGGTTGACCATCGCCCGCTGCGGCTCGTGCGAGTCCGGCGGCGTGTGCAGCCGGGTCTCCCGCAGGACCAGGGCGGCGTCGGCCCGCGCCGGCGGGGCGAACGCGACGATCAGGCCGGCAGCCAGGAAGGCGCCGGCCCACCGCGACGACTGCATCCTGCGCATGGTCGGTCCATCCTCTCCTCGTGCCGGGCCTCGGTGCCGGATCCCGATACAGGGTCCCGGGCCCGGCACCCGCCTCGATCCAACTTGTAACCCGGGATCCGGGTTCTCCGTCAGCCGCGGCGCGCCCGACGCTAGGCCCCCCTGGGACCGGGCCGATCCATCCTCAGTTGCGCAGCGGCTCGGCGTCGATCTGCATCCGGTAGATCGTCGTCGGGAACTTGACCGTCGAGGCCGCGCCGCCGCTCATCGCCGGCGTGCGGTTCATCTGCGCCGCCGGGATCCACAGGCCGCCCTGCTCGTCGATCCACATCGCGTCGACCCAGACGAGCCGCGGGTCCTGCACCAGCGTGCTCACGGTCCCGTCCGGCGCGATCTTGAGGATCCGCAGGCCGTCCGTGTCGCTCGCGTAGATGGTGCCGCCAGCGTCGATGGCGGTGCCCCCCGTCGCCACCGTGGCGGCGTGGAGCTTCACGTGCCGGGCGCGCTCGTCGTCGCTCACGGCCGCGTCGTCGAGGTACCGGGTCTCGATGCTGTAGAGCGGCCCGGTGCACGCTTGGTAGTAGAAGGTCTTGCCGTCCGGCGAGACTTCCAGCTGGTCGGCGTGGATGAAGAGCAGCTTGTCCTTGTCGTCCCGGAGCACCCGGCCCTGGCCGGTCAGCGGGCGCTGCGCGATCGTCGACCAGTGTCCGTCGAGCACCCGCCGGAGGCCGCCGGTCTCGCGGTCGAGGACGATCAGCCCGGGCTGGCCGGCATCCGTCAGGTAGATGTGGCCGCCGTTGAACCGGAAATCGTCGATGAAGCTCTTCTCGGTGGTCGCCGCCTGCAGCGGGTAGACCCTGCGCACGGCGTTCGTGGCGAGGTCGATCTGCACGAGCTTCGGGCCGCCCGGCAGCGGCGCCGCGCCCATGCCGGGCGCGCCCTTGTCGACCACCCAGAGGTCCCCGTCCGGGCCGATCCGGATGGCGTTGACCGCCACGAAGGCCTTGGCCGGGTCGTCGCCCGTCTTCCAGGCGTTCCAGGCCGCGTCGGGGTACGGGACCGCCTTGCCGTCCCGCCACTCGCCGAGCTCGATCCCCTTGTCCTGGCTCTGCCGCTGGAACGGCGAGAACAGCCGGCCGTCCGCGGACCGGGTGATGCCGTTGAAGACGAGGTCGTTCGACTCCACCATCGGCTTCAGGGCGTCGGACCCGGCCGGCGCCTCGGCGGCGCGGCCGGGTGCGCCGAGGCCGGCGGCCAGCAGGAGGGCGAGGAGCGTGGCGCGCATGGTGGGTTCCCGGTCCGGCGGTGAGGCGTCTCGCCCGGTAAGCCCGCGGGGCGCGCGGTGTTCCGGTCCGGTCCCATCGGCCGCAGTCGTGAGGCCGGCGCGGGTCCGGCGCGGGTCCGTTCCGGGGACGCCTGCGACGCTTCGCCGGGGCTGGATCCGGCCGAGAACAGAACATATAGTGAACACAGGGTGAGCGCCGCGCGGGGTGGCCGAGGAGGAGCGAGGGATGGCCAAGTACCGGTTCCACTGCACCAACGGCCTCGAATGCGTGTTCGACGCCCGCGGCACCGAGGTCCGCGCGACGGCGCGCCTCGTCGACCGCGCCCGCAAGGTCGCCTCCGACGTGCGGCGCTCGCTGGCCAACCGCACCGACTGGGCCGAGTGGCGGGTGAGCGTGCACGACCTCTCGGGCCGGCGGGTCCTGGTGCAGCCCTTCGTGCAGCCCTTCGAGAAGGCGTCGGGTCGCGCCAGGGCGGCCTGAATGGCGACGCCGATCAGGACGGTCGCGCAGGGGTCCGGTGCCGCGGCCGCGGAGCCGGATCAGACGATCCGCCCCCTGAGCCTTGCCGAGTTCATCGGTCAGCGCGCGGCGCGGGCGAACATGCAGGTGTTCATCGAGGCGGCGAGGAAGACCGGGCAGGCGCTCGACCACGTGCTGTTCGTCGGGCCGCCCGGGCTCGGCAAGACCACGCTCGCCCAGATCGTGGCGCGCGAGCTCGGCGTGAACTTCCGCTCGACCTCCGGGCCGGTGATCGCCAAGGCCGGGGATCTGGCCGCCCAGCTCACCAACCTGGAGGAGCGCGACGTCCTGTTCATCGACGAGATCCACCGGCTCAACCCGG
>NZ_JBKFAP010000036.1:0-32989 GCF_053345715.1 Methylobacterium sp. D48H | reverse complement strand
TGCCGACGGTGGTGATCTCCATGGGGATGGCTCCTGCATGAGCGTGGCTGCTGCTTTGACAGCAACCACATCTTGGCATCGAGATGCCGTCAGTCGGAGCGGGAGCCATCCACCCCATCTGCTTCGGGGCGGCAATGCATGGAAGCGGACGTTGGCTTCGTGCCCGCTCACGACTCATTGCAGACGCTCAGCACCATGCCAGGATGGCCCCACGCGGGGGGGCTGGACGATGCCGACCTTACAAATCCATGACCTTGAGCCGCAGCACGCCGCTGTAGTCGATCCTCGCCTCGTGCTGCCGATGCTCGGCGAGCGTGCGATCCGGGCTTCATGGCAGGTTGCCGGGGTTGCCCGCTTCAACGAACCCCTCTTCGCTACGGGCGAAGGAGCAACCCATCTTGAGGCGCTCTGCCGATCTCTGAAGCGTGTTTCAGGTGTAGTGTTGAGGCAGATTTTCGATCAGGTTGAACAGGTCATCTGGGGCGAGTTCTCTGCCTACGACGGAGAAGGCACGCCTTGGGTGATACTCCGGGCTATCGACAGTTCTTGGTGCGAGGTCGAGACGGACGACGTTGGCATTCTGGTTCGCATCCGGGAGACTTTTACGGATGTCCGGACGGACCAGTGAGGGGCCTGTTCACACCCTAATCAGCCCTTTGCAGAGCGCTCCAGGGCGAAATCCAGTGTAGTCCAGTTGGACACTTCGACGCCCGTCTCGTCATGGATCAGGTATCCGTGGACCGACCCTTCGGGCACCTCGATGGCTGTGACCCACCCCTCTCCCCTGCGCTGCGATCTCGGCGCTAGGCCGGAGGCCAGATCAGCGAGTTCGCGTTCAGTGATAGGCTCAAGTGCGCGGGCACCTGCCTCAGCGGCTCCCGCCGCTGTGGCGAACACTTCGGTGAGGGTCTCGTAAGGAACAGGCGCTGTCCAGGGTGGGAAGACCGCCAACTTGACCGTGTAGCTCATAAGTTCACTAGTGCCACTGGAGGCCCTAACGCCGAGTTCCGCTAACCACCCCGAACCAAAGTAGCCGGACGGCCGAGGAATGGCTGCTTTCGGGAAGTGCGAGTCGCGTTCTGCACGGCTGGACCGGGTCGCAAGCAGACCGTCGCATAGCCAAGACGATGGGTTCGACCCTAAAGGTACTTGAGCCAAGCGATGTCGCGTCGCGACGCCTTGAGGCGCGAGAACCAGGCCGTCGGGAAGTACAGGGGCGGGATCAGCGCCGCATACCAGACCACGATCCACACGTAGTTGTCGACGCCGAACACGGTGCCCTGGGTCGCGCCCCAAATCGCGAACGCGCCATGGTAAAGTAGCCGCAGAACCGTCAGGTGAACCACGTAGAAAAAGAGCGGCGCCCCGCCGAACACCGCCAGCGCCGCGACGACCAGGCGGTCGCCAATGCGTTCCAGCGCGACGAGCAATAGCGCCCCGATCCCGAGCGTCAGCAACAGGAACAGCAGCGAGGGCGGATACTTCGTCAGCGCGAAGAAGCTCATCGCGGTCCGCATGGCGCTCTCGTCGACGACGAACCAGGGCCTGTCGCCGTAGCCGTTCACCAGACGCAGCAACGCGAAGCCGACCAGCATTGTGATGCCGACTGTAGCGAAACGGCGCTCGCGCGTACCTGTGGCGACGCCGGGCAGGAACCACGGACCGATGGCGTAGCCGAGCGCGATGACCCCGATCCAGGGAAGCACCGGGTAGGTCGTCTTGGCCACCAGACCGAATGGGAGCGCGATGACGTCGCGCTGGTGCAGCATGGCCCAGGCGGCGAAGAAGGGGTCATCGGGCCGGAGTTGGATCGGGTCGAGGAGATTGTGCCCGCAAACGATCAGCGTCCCGACCGCGAATAACGCCGAGCGCGGCAGGCCGATCATCGCCGCCAGGACGATCATGCACACGCCGATGCACCAGATCACCTGAAGCCAAAGCGTCGGGCTGGCGACGCCCCAGTACAGCTCCGAGAGGTAGAAGACCTCCAGAGCCATCAGCACGAGGCCGCGCTTCACGAGGTAGGCGCGCGTCTCCGCCAGGGTGTGCCGGGTGCTGAACAGGTACGCGGCCACCCCCGTCAGCGCGATGAAGATCGGCGCGCACAGGCTGACCGCGAGGCGCGCGAGATACAGGCCCGGCAGGGCGGTCCTGGCATCCATTGGGTCGGCGACCGGCACGTGCAGGAACCAGGTTTCACGCAGGTGGTCGAGGAGCATCAGCACCATTACCAGCCCGCGCAGGGCATCGATTGAGACGATGCGTCCGGTCAGGGCCGATTTCTCTGTCGACTCTTCCAGCGTTCTCGGATGCACGCTCATCAGAAGCGCGCCGTCATGCTGACGGTCACCCGCCGGGGCTCGCCGACGCCGACCCAGAAGGCGTTGTAGGAGCGTTCGTAGTAGGTCTCGTCGAAGATGTTATCGACGTTGAGCCCGAAGCGCAGGTTCTCGTAGCGGTAGTAGGCCAGGGCGTCGGTCAGCACGTAACCCGGGAGCCGGAACCGCTCGTTGCCGCTGTCCCCGAGACGCGAGCCGACGGCCCGGACGCCGCCGCCGAAGCCGAAGCCCTTCCAGTCGCCGGCCTGGACCTCATAGACGCCGAGCAGGCTGCCGGAGTGGCGCGGGATGTTGAGGAGCGGCGAGCCGACCCGCAGGACCTCGTCGCGGGTCACCGCTGCGTCGATGAAGGCGTAACCGCCGATCACCCGGAACTCGGGCGTCACCTGTCCGACGAAGCTTAGGTCGAAGCCCTGGCTCCGCACCGCCCCGGCGGCGATCTGGAAGAAGAAGTCCCTCGGGTCGGTCGTGAGGACGTTCTCCTTCTCGATGTGGAAGGCCGCGCCGGTCACGCTCAACCCGGTGAAGAGGTCGAGCTTGACGCCTGCCTCGTAGCCGAAGCCGGTCTCGGGGGCGAAGGGTCGTGTCGCAATGTCGAAGCCGGTGTTAGGCCGGAACGAGGCCGCCACGTTGCTGTAGAACGAGAGGAAGGACAGCGGCTGGTAGACGAGACCCGCACGCGGTGAGAAGCCGGTCCGGTCCTGCTCCGTGCGCTCGTTGCCAACCTTGTCGCGGAAGGTCTGGTTGTAGAAGTCGGTTCGGTTGCCGAGGAGCAGCCTCCACTCGGGGCTCAGCGCGATCTGGTCCTGCACGTAGACGGCGGTGTTCCCGACGTTCTCGCTCGCGCTGTAGCGCCGCGTAAAGGGCGGCTTGGGCTGGCCGTAGACCGGGTTGAACAGGTCGATGGCGAAGGGGTCGAGCCGCGGCGTCGAGCGCAGCAGGTTCTCGGTGCTGTTGTAGCGCTCGTGCTCAAGGCCGAGCAGCACGGTGTGGGCGAACGGCCCGGTGTCGAAGTGCCCCACGAGCTCGGCCTGACCGATGGCCACGCCCCACGTGAAGTCGTGCCGGCGGAACTCGCGCAGCAGGGTGCGCCCGTCGTCGAGAAGGCCGGTCGCGCCGGTCTGCAGGCCGGTCAGGCTGCCGGTGTTGAAGTGGCCGGCGACCCTGAGCTGCCAGTCGGCATTGAAGGCGTGATCGAGGCGGATCTGCAGGATCCCGGCTTCTGACACGGAGTCGTCGCCCGGCTCACCGAAGAAGCGGGAGCGCGGTACGAGGCCAAGGCGGTTGTTCACCGCCACCGTCCCGCGGTCGAAGGTCTGGCGGTTGCGCAGGTACTGCGCCTCGACGGTCAACTTGGTGTCCGGGCTGATCAGCCAGCTCACCACGGGCGCAGCCAGGACGCGGTCGCCGTCGACGAAATCGCGGAAGCTGTCCTGCCTCGCGAGCGCGCCGTTGAAGCGGTAGAGGACGGTGCCTTCCTCGTTCAGTGGCCCGCCGGCGTCGACGGTGGTGCGTGCCGTTCCGAAGCTCCCGAACAGCGTGCCCATTTCGACGAAGGGCAAGGCCACGGGCTGCTTGGTCAGGATGTTGATGGTGCCGCCCGGGTCGCTGCGTCCATAGAGTGCCCCGCTCGGTCCCTTGAGCACCTCGATGGACTGCACGTTCTGGGTGTCCGGCGCGCCGTTGTAGCCCCGGGCAATGTTGAAGCCGTTGAAGAAGATATCCTGGGTGGCGAAGCCGCGCACCGAGTAGAGCGCGAGGTTCTGGGCGCCGAAATCGTTCTGCTTGCCGACTCCCGGAACGTAGTCGAGGGCGCGCTCGACGCGCGTGGCGGCGGTGTCCCGCAGGACCTCCTGGGGCACGACGTCGACCTGCTGGGGCAGCGAGAGCCGCGGCGTCACGGTCTTCGTCCCGCTGTAGAGATCCTTGACTTGGTAGGTCGGTGCGGCGGTGTAGCTGCCCTCGACCGAGAGCGGATCGAGAACCACAGCGGCCGCTGCCTCGGCAGGGTCTCCCTGGGCCAGCGTCGGAGATGCGCCCGGAAGGGTAAGCGCGAGCGTGGCGACGCATGCGCGAAACCGCCTTTTGGAAATCGAACGGTACACAGGCCTAGGACCTCGGGACGGCAGTGGCACGTCACCGCGAACGAGGCCTCGCCAGCCGCGCTGGCGCACGGCCGTCTCGACACCCGTCAGGACCACCCCGCCCGACGCGTTTCGCGTGTGACCACGGCTGACGGCAGGTCTCCTGGCTCGCGGGTCGCCGCCCTCGCACCGTCTTCCCGGGGTGACCCAGTGACATGGTGGTGAAGGGCTCGCCGCTTACAGTTGCGGGGGCAGCCGTGGCTTCGGGGATAGCCCCAACCACGTTCCCTTTTGATCCCCGGAGGGAACCGTCAAGGTTGAGCTACGCTTCACGAGAATGTGAGTCAACGCACCGGCTGCTGCCGTTCGACCGGCTCCTGTGAAAGGGCACGCGTGAGGTCGAGGTGACCTGAGTTGCGTCGGCGGAGTGATGACACCTCAAGCTATCCCTGGGCGGGATCGGGAACGCGCGGCGACGGCGCCAACAGGCTCGCCTACTCGACCTTCAGCCGCTTGGCTGCAGCGGGGCAAAGCATCTTGAACTGCTCGACCATGGGCGGCATGCCCGACGCGCACGAGGTGTCGGCGTCAGCCCCGACTGGGAAGCGGGCCTTCCTGACCTGCCCATCGCTGTAACGGTAGCCGACCGTGCCGGTTCGGCAGTTCGCCTCCGCGGTCATCGTGGCTCGGCCTTCGCTCCGTAAGTAATTCGCGACACACTGAGCCGTCGTGAGCTTGCCACCGAACTGCTTGGTTTCCCCGCCGGGGTCGCGTTCGCAATACTCCTGCAGGTCGGCCTTGGTGACGATGCCGCGCATCGTGGCCCGCGCCGTATCGATGCCGTCGCGCTCGACGACCGTGCCGTTCCAGCCTTTGCAGGAGGCGAGCGGGAAATCCCCCGCCGCCAGCGTCGGCGTCACCAAAAAGGGCAAGGCCGCAAGCGCGTAAACGGTGATCCTCAATGGCGTTCCTCCGGCGCGGTCTAGACCGAAGCGGCTCTGACGGTATCTCTTCGGCAAGCGCCAATTCCATTTATCCACAGGCGTCCACACCGGCTCATTGTCGCAAGCTCGGCCGCTTGCGAGGAACCGCCGCCGCATGTTCCTATTTTGTTCTGTTAGATTCGCGGAGCAAAAACATGCAAGCCAGCGGCATTACCATTGGCCTGCCCATGCCGGTGCCCCTCCTGGCTCGACCAGTCAGGGCGGGCTTCCCCAGCCCGGCGGACGATTTCATCGAGGACGAGATCGACCTTCAGCGTCTGCTCATCGCCAACCGGCCGGCGACCTTCCTGGTGCGGGTGGCGGGCGACAGCATGGTGCTGGCCCGCCTTTTCGACGGAGACCTCGCGGTGGTCGACCGCTCGCTCACGCCGCGAAACGGCGACATCGTCGTGGTCGATATCGACGGCGAGCGCTCCTTCAAGGTCTGGCGCCGCCAGGGGCATCGGGTGCACCTGGCTTTCGCCAATCCCCGTTTTCCGGAGTTCCGGCTTTCTCCCGGAGCAGAGGTGGAGGTCTGGGGCGTCGTCTCCGGCTCGATCAACCCGAGGCGCCGGAGCGAGTGAGCGCCCGGGCCTACGCCCTCTCCGACGGCAACTCGTTCTATTGCTCCTGCGAGCGCGTGTTCGACGCCCGCTTGGCCCGCGTGCCCGTGATCGTGCTGAGCAACAACGACGGCTGCGCCATCGCCCGCACCGCCGAGGCCAAGGCCCTCGGCATCCGCATGGGAGAGCCGTACTTCAAGATCCGCGACATGTGCCGGTCCCGGGGCGTGCGAGTCTACTCGTCGAACTATGCTCTGTACGGCGACATGTCCGCCCGGGTGAACACGGTCTACCGGGGCTTCTCTCCGCGCATCGAGATCTACTCCATCGACGAAAGCTTCCTCGACCTGTCCGACGTCCGGGAGCGGGACCGAGTGCCGCTCGCTCGGGACATGCGTGAGACCGTGCGAGCCTGGACTGGCATCCCGACCTGCGTCGGGATCGGCCCGACCAAGACGCTGGCGAAGCTCGCCAACCACGTCGCCAAGAAGGTGCCGGAGCTCGGCGGGGTTTGCGACCTAACCGACCCGGTCCAGTACGAGCACTGGATGGTCCGCATCCCGCCCGAGGACATCTGGGGCGTCGGACCGGCCAACGCCCGCAAGCTGGAGGCCCTGGGCTGCGAGAGCGTCGCCGACGTGCGCGACCTCGACACCCGGGCGGTGCGCAAGGCCATGACCGTGGTCGGGGAGCGGCTCGTCATGGAATTGCGGGGCATGGCCTGCCTCGACCTGGAGGAGGTCGCACCGACCCGGAAGGGCTGCGCGGTGACCCGCAGTTTCTCCGACCGCGTCGAGGACCTCGCTACCATGGAACAGGCCGTCGCCACCCACGCCGCCAGGCTGGGCGAGAAGCTGCGCGCCGGGGGCCTCGGGACCGACCACGTCACGGTCTTCTTCCACACATCCGAGCACGACCGGGACCGGCCGCAGCGGTCGGTCTCGTCGGTGGTGACCCTGCCGGAGGCGTCGAACGACACCCTCGTGCTCGTGAAGGCCTGCCTGCACGGGGTCCGGAAGACCTGGCGCGACGGCTACCGCTATTCCAAGGCCGGGGTCGTCACCACGGACCTGGTACCCCTGGCGGCCTCGCAGCGGGCCTTCCCGGGGCTGGGGCAAATGGACCGGGAATACGGGGCGGCGCTGATGGGCGCCCTCGACGCCTGCAATCGCCGGTTCGGCCGTGGGGCGGTCGTCCCGGGCAGCGCGGGGTTCGCCCCAAAACGGGAGTGGTCGACCAAGTTCGACATGCGCTCGCCGCGCTACACCACCCGGATCGACGAACTCCCGACCGTGGCGGCGGCCTAGGCCGGGCCATCGTGGTCACGGCGCCGGCGTCCAGGCACGCCGCGTCGTAACGCGTCACGGATAGCGTTATGCGCTACGCGGCACTCGCCGAGTCGACCGGCGTCCTTACCGCGCCGCCGATAGGGGTCCGGGGTTATCCCCTCCATCATGGGGAACAAAGCGGGTTCGGGACGCATGAATCC
Source organism: Methylobacterium sp. D48H (assembly GCF_053345715.1). NCBI lineage: Bacteria > Pseudomonadati > Pseudomonadota > Alphaproteobacteria > Hyphomicrobiales > Methylobacteriaceae > Methylobacterium > Methylobacterium sp. D48H. The sequence goes on along the minus strand of NZ_JBKFAP010000036.1, from coordinate 25,531 downwards.
GGAACTTGGCCGGCAACCCGACGGGGGCTTCCATGCGCGCCCGCGCCCGCACGCGTACCGAGAAGGCCGGCACTGCGTCCCAGACAGCGGCCAAGGCGAAGCCTGGACCGCGACCCGCGGCCCGGCCGGCGACCCCGCGCGGCAAGCCGGAGAAGCCCGAGGTCCGGATCTTCGTTTCCTACTCGCACCGGGACGCCGACGCGCAGGCCAGGCTCGAAACCCTTCTCGCCCCGCTGAAGCGCGAGGGCGTCACGACCTGGTTCGACGGCGACCTGAACGCCGGCGACAAGCTCGACACCGGGATCGCGCGTGCCCTCCGCGAAGCCCATGTCTTCGTCGCCCTGCTCAGCCCCGATTACCTTGCGAGCAACTACTGCTGGAAGATCGAGTACAAGCGCGCCATGGGCCGGCGCGCGCGGGGCCACGTGCGGGTCGTCGCCGTGGTCGTCCGCCCGTGCGACTGGAAGTCGACCCCCGCCGCCGGGTTCAAGCTGCTGCCCGAGGACGGACGCGAGGTCACCCGCTGGCGCAGCGCCGACGATGCGTTCCTCAACGTCGCCCAGGACATCCGGCGTGTCGTCGCGGCGGTCCGCAAGGACATGGCGACGACCCTCGCCAAGCCCGCGCCGCGGAAGCGCGCGACAACGAAGCCACCGGCAAAGCCGGCCCCCAAGCCTCCGATGAAGCCGCCTATAAAGTCTGGACCAAAGCCGCGGGCTCGCACGGCTGGCGGGCAGACGGTGCTGAAAGGCCCGCGCAAGCCTGGAAACAGCCGGGGAAAGATCTGATGCGATGACGAGGCCGCTAAGCCGAAGAGGTGGCTTCCCGCTCGGACACGGTCGGCACGATCTCGGCGTGGTTCAAGACCGGTTCCTTCGAATTGAGGCATCACACGCTGTCGCCAGTGCCGGCTCCACCGCTGGTCGGATTACTGCAGTCGCAGATCCTCCCAACCGTGTGCAACATCCACCAAGGCCTCGGTGCAATGACGCCGGACAGCATCGGCGCGTATTTGACCCGGGGGCACTTGGTGCAGAGCCGTAGGCAATCCTGTTGGTCCAGGAACGTCTGGCCGGGTTGGTCCACGCTGCCGCCTGCGCGGAGGATTACGCCAACCCAAGCCCAAGCGTTCAGGTGAGCGTACGCGGCCCGGTTAGACTCCGAGCCGTGGTGCGGAGCGGTCGCAACGACTACCGGGAACGGCATGGGGAGGGCCGGGAGGAACGAGTTGGCATAACCTCGACCGTCGCCGAGGGGTGAGTCGCCACAGAAAAGGAAACCATGTCGCTGCCATCCAAGTGGCGCGAAGAACGCGAGGCTCTGCCGGTTGATCAGCGTCAATTGCATGTAGAGGCGGAGGGAGGATGGGGGCGGTGCCTGCTCGACGGCGTTGATCGGGACAAGGAAATGGCGCGCACCGCCGGACGCCCGGCGCGTCCTCTCAAACGTCTCAAAATCGAACCAGCGGGTTCTGATCCCATGTCGGATGGCAGCCATGGCGATGCCGCGAATGGCTTCGGCCGTCTCGATCAGGCCTAGCCAGTAGCTGACAATCGAAGTTCCCGGCGCCGCGGACACCCGCCCTTTCCGATGCCTCGCCCTTTTGCGCGTCGCGTCGAACGCCCGTGCAGCGTCGGCGTCACTCGCCAATTGCTCCTTGGCGACGCGAAGCTCTTCGAACCACCCGGGCTCCGGGGGAGGCTCCCCGGGACCCAAGTCGTCATCAGGGTCGTCGGCCCAGCCTTCGAAGAGTGATCCGTCGTGGTCCAACGGCTCGGACTGGATGTCGTCCCGGCCATCTCGCGGTCTCTCCTCACCCGCGTCGCGGATGCCGCGCAGAAGCTGCTCATCGGGCTTCTCCAACGCGGCATCGAGCTCGCCGATCAGCTTTCCCAGAAATCCCGCGGGATCGCGCGCGAGTTGAGGGATGACATCGACCCACCTTCCCGGAAGCCAAAGCTGCCCGACGCGTCCCGCCCATTTATCCAGGAGATTGGGTAGGCCCCCAGCGTGGTCGGTGTCACCATGGGTGCACAGGACGACATCGAGGCGTTCCAAGTCCTTGAAGTGCCGCTTGAGTTTGTCGGGGATCTTGTCCCCTTTGTAGCCGCCGTCCACCAACACGGCCCGGCCCGAGCGCCGAAAGAGAAAGGCCTCCCCTTTGACAGGGAGGGCCAGCAGCATATCGGGCCTTTCGTGCAAAGAGACCGGCATGCTTCCCCCGCGGGCGTATCCAAATGTCAAACGGCTCACGGGGCCGCATGCCGGCGCACGACATGCCTGGCTGCGGGCGGAAGCCGCCTCTCAACGGTCAAGCTGATGGAGCTCTACCCTATATGAGGGCCGGGTTGTCCTCCGCCCAGATGAGCTGAACGGTTGAACCGCTGATCTCGACCTTGAGGTCTGTCCGGTGGCGCAAGGTCTCGGCCATGCCGTCGATGGCCGCTCGCCCCCAACCGTAAACCTGCAGTTCCATGGAGGGCTGCTTGCGCCCCGCCACGGCGACCGCCTCGTCGATGATGCGGCCCAGGTTGGTGTCGGCGAAATCCGCACCGGCATCGCGCCCGTACAGTTTCAGGTCACGGAACTGATGGTCGAGGGGGGAAGTCCTCATGCCGTACATGACGGCACGGTTCTGCAACGACGCGGTGTAGGCGGCCTGGACCTTGGCCTTGATTTCCTGGGGCGTCACGGCTTGCCCTCCCAAACGCAGTCACCGGCCATGCCAACGGCGGCAGATGTCGGCCGTTCCCCGGGGCCACTGACGGGAGGCAGCTCAGCGACGGACGGGCTCAGCCGGCTTCAGGATATCCTCCGGCCGCTTCAGGTCGAGTTGCTCCCCCTCGCCGTCCGCCTTGTAACCGAATGCCTGGGCGTATCGGTCGAGGTCGGCTTCGCTGTTCAGGGCGACGCCGTGGCAGGCGGCGAAGTACCGGGCGGTCGCCGCCTCCGTCGCGCCTGCAGGCTGCCCGATGGGAACCAGCACGGCCGCGATCCATGTCCCCGGCTTGTCGCCTGGGTCGACCACTGCGGGGCGCGACTTCGAGCAGAACACGTACTCGTCGCCGGCTTCGCCGCCGACCCGCCGGGTGCGCTTGTCGTAAGTCCCGTTCGGATGCGTGCTCGTCCAAGTCCGCACGCTCATCTTGAAGAGCGCCCCGGCCGGGGACGACGCGACTAGGTCACGCTGCTCGATGCTGAACCACGAGCACACGTCCATATGGCACCGACCGCGCAGGAGTTCGGCCGCCGTAGCGGCGTCGAGGCTCGCGGCCGACGCGAGGATCGAAAGGGCGGCGAAAAGGGACAGGCGCAAGGGCGTCTCCAATCGGGGGCGTCGAACTGCAGGGCCCCCCACCGGACAGGACACCGTCGGTCGATTAGGGCTCGGCGGAGGCCCGGGTTATGCGGCCTCGTCCGGGCCAAACGTCCGGCTGCCAGGCCAGCGACCCGTGGCGGCGAAGACCTTGCCCGGGAGCTCCTGCAGGGGCCGCTTATTCCTGATGCGCTCGCGCAGCTTCTGGCGCAGTCGACCGGGCTTGATCGCCTTGTAGCGTTCCGTGGCCGCCACCCAACCGTCCGGCAAGTCTTCGAGGATCCGCTCCGCGGTAAGTGGCCCCCTCTCCAGCAGCAGGTCATGGACCTCGGCGACGAACAGCTTCCAGAACCATTCAGCCGACAGGGGCGGCGCGTCGGTCCCGATTGCGACGCGGCCCGGGTCCGGGGCGGCCTCGACGGGCGGCGCCACGGCGAAGCGTCCCTCGACCTCGGCGAAGCCGTCCCCCGCGTCGGCTAGGCGGATGAGGTAGAGCCGCAGCCAAGCCGGGGTCAGCGGCAGGCCGGCCCGCTCGGCGCGCTCCTTGAGCCGGTCCGGCAATGACAGGTGTATGGCGTGGACCCACATCGGCCCGCGCCGTTCGAGCACGCGGGTGACCGCGACGCGGACCTCGGCCCAGACCGGGTCGGCGGCCTCGGCGGCATGCCGGTCGCGAACCTTGCCGTAGACAGGGTTGAGGTGCATCGGTGCGGGTACCTTCACCGGCTCGGGCTCCGGGTCCGGCGCCGGGAATGCGAGCGCAGGGGGTGCCGCGCGGAGCCGGGCGAGCTCGGCCTCCAGCATCGCGACCCGCGCCTCCAGCAGGTCGACCTGCGCCAGCGCCTCCTCCAGGACCTCGCCTTGGCCGGCCTCCCGGGCCGCCTCACCCTCGGCCTCGGCGATCCGGTGGCGGGTCTGCTCGACGCGGACGTGTTCGAGGAGGGCGGTGCCGAAGGCGGCGAGTTGACCCTGCAGCGCCTCAGGCAGCTCGGCCTGCTCGATCAGCGGCCGGTAGCCGACCCTTGCCTTCCACTCCGCGAGCTCGCGGGCGATGTCGCCGAATGAGCCCTTGCCGAGCGCCTTGCGGACGGTGCGCACCGAGACCCGCGGCTTGGCGCCGTCGGCGTCGCGAGCCCTGGCCCGTATCCCGTCCGCCGCCGCCCAGACGTCCTTCCTCGCGACCATGCCCGCCGTCCCCGACTTGATGCGGACAGGATTGAGCGAAAGCGGTGAAGAAAGGGTCGTCGTGCGCATCCCCATTGACCCAGGCGTCCCGGATGCACATCCTGCGAATCCGAACGGAGAGTGAACATGGCTCAAGGTGGCAACTCAGGAGGGCGTCCCCCCGGGTCGTCCGCTCCGCCGAGGCCCGCGCCGGCCCCGGTCAATCGCCCTGGTGGAGGTGTCGGTGGAACTCGTGAGACAGGCGTCCGACCTCCCCCGCCCGGAGGCCCCCGTCCCGGCGCCAAGCGCTGAGGCGGTCCGTCTCTACGGCGACCTGAAGTTCGAGGCCCAGCGATGCGCCTACTACCACGGGATGCGGGCGCGCTTCTTCGACAGCTTCGGGAAGACGATCTCGCTCGTATCCTTCGTGGCGGGCGCGGGTGCGTTCTCGTCGCTCATTCAAGGCGTCGGCCCCCTCGTCTCAGTCCTGGCAATCGTCACCGCGTTCTTCTCGGGCCTGAACCTGATCATCGGGTTCGCCCGGAAGGGGCGCGACCACGAGGTGCTGAGGAGCAAGTATTACGGCATCCTTGTCGAGATCAAGAAGGCGCGTGACGACCTTTCGAAGCTGCGCGAGATCCAGGTGCGGCTGCTCGGCTCTTACGCCGACGGCACGATCTTCCTGTCGGCGCTCGACATGATGGCCACGAACCGCACGGCTGTCTCCCTGGGGCACCGGGACTACATGATCTACGTCCCCTGGAACCACCGCGCCCTGGCGCATGTCTGGTCCTTCACCGGCTACTACGTGAACGGCAAGCGGCCTGCCATGGGAGCGCCCGTCCAGAACCCGGCGCAGGCGGCCGGGGCCTCTTCACCGCCGCCGGTCGATTGACGGCAACCCGGCGAAGGACGGCGCCCGCCCCGGCGGGATCATCCCGCCCTTCCTGAGGGCCGCGTCCGCGTGGGCGTAGCCGGCGCGCATGACGGTCCGCTGGACGTGGTCCGGAAACCGCTTGAGCCGCGTCTTGATCGATGCCGCCAGCTTCGTGTCCGCAGCCGTGAACCCGAGGGGGTTTTCCGGCCCGTAAGTCTGAACGCCCTGGCCGATGCCCCAGGAGACGACCTTGCGCGAGCCGTCCCGGTCGAGGCCGCGAAGCACCCGCTCCCGCAGGAAGATCCCCTGCTGAAGGGCGATGTCCGTGACGCGGAGCGCCTGGGAGAACCAGTTTGACTTCGGGAGCGGGTTGCTTGGCATGGCCCGCCCCCCGTCGCTGACGAGAATGGTCTCGTAGCGCTTCCAGATCGGCTCCAGGCCGAGGTTGTCGTAGACTCCTCCGTCGGTCAGCCGAAGGCGGCCCTTGAAGCCTTCCTCGTGCAGGTCGGCACCCTCCTGCATCTGGATGGCCCCGGGCGGGACGCGGACGTAGGCGGGGGACATGTACGGCGGGAAGGCCGCCGAGGCAGCCACGACGTCGGCGACCCTCAGCTCCGGCTTCGGCCATTGGCCGACGTGATACTCCGCCGCGTATTCCTTCGCGAAGCGCCATAGGGCGCCGGTCTGCAGGCTGGTCGCCGTGAAGGTGAAGCGGGGCCGGTCGGGCAAATCCTGCAAAGTCGCGCCTTTGAACAGCGCGCGGTCGTAGACCCGCGCCGCGACCCCGGCGGCGGTCACGAAGGGCAGCAGCCCGGCCACGATAGCGGGCGCGTCCACCCATTTCTGGGCCAGGGCGAGGAGCGGCTGGCTGACCTCATCGCGGAGGTTCGTGGCCACTCCATTCTCGTCGAAGCGGAGACGCGCCCACCCCACGGCCAGCGCGCCGGCGGCGACGGAGCCGCCCGAGACGCTGGCCACTCGATCTAGCTTAGGCAGGATGCCTGCCTCGTTGAGCCGCGTCAGCGCGCCGACGTGGAACAGCATCGCGCGGAACCCACCCCCGGAGAGGCACAGGCCGATGCCAGGCTCAAGCTTGCGGGCGCCTAGGAAATCCTCGGCGGGCCTCGGGTCCGCGCCCTTGGGGGAAAAGCCGTCCATCAAAGCATCCCGCGGAAACCGTTCGCCACTTGTTGCACTTCTGTTCTTAGGTACCCAAATCGCTCTGGTGGAGGGTGATATATGACTGCTGTCCTGACGTTTCATCCTCTCGGCGACGCCGATGGAACGCTCGTCGAACTGGCCGACGGGCGCCAGGTTCTCATCGATTTCGGGAACGAGTGGACGGCGGCGCGCGACGACCGGAGGATCGATCTCGCCACGGCCCTCAGGGCGGGGCTGCGCAGTTCCGGTCGCCGCGGATATGAAGCCGTGCTCTTCACCCACCTCGACCGCGACCACGTCTACGGCGCTGCGGGCTTCTTCCACTTCGACCACTCGCCCGCGTTGCAGGGACCGGGCCGCGCCATCATCGGTGAACTCTGGGTCCCCGCCGCAGCGATCCTGGAGGACGACCTCCCGGACTTCGCGCAGGTCATCCAGGACGAGGCGCGTTTTCGCCTGCGCCGCGGTTATGGCGTGCGGGTCTTCTCGCGGCCGGAAGCGCTCGCGGGCTTCCTGGCGAAGCACGCTTTGACGCCGGCCCAACGCGACCACCTGATCGTCAACGCTGGGGAGACCGTCCCGGGCTACAGCCTCTCCGGGCCGGAGCGGGTCGAGTTCTTCGTGCATTGCCCGTTCGGCTGGCGGCAGGACGAGAACGACCAGATAGTCGACCGCAACCAGGACAGCGTGGTGCTGCAGGCGACGTTCCTCGAAGGAGGAGAGCCGCGGCGCGTCCTGTTCGCATCCGACATCGACTCGGAGACCCTGCGCCTCATCGTTCGCACCACCCGGCGTCACGGCAAGGTCGAACGGCTGGTCTGGGACGTGTGCAAGGTCCCCCATCACTGCTCGTACACGGCGCTCAACGCCGCCGATAAGGGCATGACGCGAACGGTTCCCGTACCGGAGGTGGGCTTCCTTTTCGAGAGCTGCGCCATGCCGGGCTGCATCATGGTCTCGACGAGCCGTAGCATCCCGTCCAACGACCTCGACGTCCAACCACCCCACCGGCAGGCCGCCGCTTACTACAAGGAAATCGTCCGCGCCCGTGGCGGACGGTTCGAGGTCACGATGGACCATTCGCCGCCGCGGGACCCGCAGCCGTGCAAGGTGGTCATCGACGAGCAGGGATGCCGGTTCGTCTCTCCCCTGACGGAGGCCGTGTCCCGTCCGGGCGGTCTCCTGCGGCCTGCGGCGGTGGCGCCGGCCGGTTTCGCGTTCCCCAACCATCCCGTAGCCCCTGTCAAACCGGCGGGCTTCGCTTGATTTGGTTCTTTGAGAGACCGAACCGCCTGGTCGCCGAGCGCCGGGCGGTCACTGCCTTGGCATCGTCGGTTGACTGGCTTGACGACTTCGGCTTCGGCATCGGCGACGGCGCCCGTCTGGTCCTGCACTTCACGGTGGCCGTCGGCGATGCGAAGGTCGACTTGGAACTGCGGTATCCGCGGCTCTATCCGGACACCTGCCCCGACGTGGTTCCCAGGGACCCGAACCTTAGGCTCTCGGACCACCAATGGTCGGGCGGGTCGCTGTGCCTCGAATACCGGACCGACAACTGGAGGCCCGAGTTCACCGCCGCCGACATGATCCGCAGTGCGCAGGCTCTCCTGTCTGCCGAGGCAACCACCGAGGGCGGCGCGGCGCGCCTGCCGTCTGCTCACGAACTCACCCAAGGTCAACGTCTCAGAGCGGCCGACTACCGGCACGTGTACTCCGATGCGCTCGTCGACCTGTTACGCCAAGCCGCCCCGGGAACGCGGATGGCGGCGACCATGCGGTTTCAATTCCAAGGTTCGGCGGTCGTCGCGCGGATCGATGCAGTGGACACGCCCGATGGCCGCTGGCTCCAGCCCGGTTTCCCGCAGGACGGTCACCAAGCAACCGGGGTCGTAATGCTGCAACCAGAGCCCGTGACGGCCGATACGGAGCTCGATCTCACGAACGCCGAGTTGCCGCGGGAATGGGCGCGGCTCTGCGCAAACACGGATGCGAATCCGGAAGCGGCGGAGTTTGCGCTCGTGCTGGGCGGCTCCGGGCTTCGGATGGCGTGGCGCTGGTTACAGACGCATGCCCATTTGATACCGGTGGTGCCGGTCCATGCGGGCTCCGGTGGGTCGGAGCGGATTGGGTCGATCCAACCGGAGATGGCGGCGAAGGCGGTCGCCGTGGTCGGTTGCGGTTCCGCAGGCTCCAAGGTCGCTGCCAGCCTAGCCCGCTCCGGGATCGGGCGGTTCGTTCTTGTGGACGACGATGTCCTCCTTCGCGACAACCTGGTCCGGAATGATCTGGATTGGCGCGCCGTTGGCGCCCACAAGGTCCATGCGGTCGCCGCGCGGCTGCGACTGATCAACCCCGAGGTGACCGTGAGTGCGCGTGCGCTACGCCTCGGGGGACAGGAAGCGAGCGGCAGCGTCGACACGGCCCTTGAGGCGCTGTCGCAATGCGACCTGATCGTGGATGCGACCGCGGACGCCAATGCCTTCAACATCGTCTCGGCGGTTGCCAGGCGTGCCGGACGACCGATGGTCTGGCTTGAGGTGTTCGAGGGCGGGATAGGTGGGATGGTCGCCCGATACCGACCCGGCCTCGACGCGCCGCCCCAGGACATGCGCAGCGCCTACCTCGATTGGTGCGGATCGCTCAATGCGCCTTGGTTGGGCACCGAAGCGGGGGATTATGCCACCGAAGCGGACGGCGGAAAGGTCCTCGTCGCCGACGATGCCGAGGTCGGTATCATCGCCAACCATGCCGCCCGCTTCGCCATCGACGCCTTGACCGGTGGGAACGCCTTCCCGCACCCGATCTACACCGTCGCGCTGAGGGCCGGCTGGATATTCACGGCTCCTTTCGAAGCCCACCCGCTAGATGTTACCGTTCCGGAAACCGTCGGTCCGGAGGTTCAGTCGGACGAAGACAGGGCCGAGGCCGTGGAGATCTTCACAGGCCTCTTCACCAAGGACACCCATGAAGATCCTGCTGCCTAAGGCGGTCTCCGCCTCGTGGCGTCGGGAGCTCAAGCAGGCCGGCCAGCGAGAGATCGGCGGCGTCCTCCTGGGCGAAGCCCTCGGTGGGGATGAGTTCAGGGTCCTGGAGGCGAGCCTCCAGCACGACGGCGGAAGTCCCGCCCGCTTTGTCCGTGACCCGGAACACCATGGGAAGGCCATCCGGGACTTCCACGAGCGAACCGGCCACGATTATCGACGCTTCAACTATCTTGGCGAATGGCACTCCCATCCGTCTTTCCCGACCCGACCCAGCCAGGATGACGTCTGCGCCATGCGGGAGATCTTGGCCGATGGGCGCGTGGGCGCGACGTTCGCCTGCCTCTTGATACTCCGCCACCGGCCCTTCCGCCGCCTCGACATCGGCGCCAGCGTCTTCACCCCGGATGGCGGCATCTCTCCCGTCTTGGTGAAGCGCGAGCGTTGACCTCCGCACATCGCTAGCGCGCGGCGACCGGCGGATGGCGGCGGCGAACATTCCGAGTGCACTTCCGGCGGGATCGGAGATGCCTGCAAAGTCCCTCTTCGGCACTGCCCCAAACTCGCCGCCGGTGTAACGGGTACGCCGAACGTTACGCGTGATGCGATATCCACCGGGTCGTTCGCCCCGCAACGTCCAGGGTTCCCCGGACTTCGTCGCGTGCACCCGGTTCTGCCCGGGATCCACAGGGGGCCAGGCTTTTCTACTTAGATCTGACGGGTCGTCGTTGACCGGCGTTAATCGAGCTGCTTCGGTCTGCCTGCTGTTTGGCACCACTGTCCGCGGCCCAGGCTCCTTGTCGGGTCGCCACGCGAGGATTGCTTCCGCCATGTCCCCCCTCGACCGCCTCATACCTGGAGCCGAAGTCCGGCCGGCGGTCGTGCAGAATGCCTGCGCCGCCCGGCCCCCTCGTTCCGACGGCACCCCCACACGGACCGGAGAGGCCTGACCGCGCCCCTTGCGCGCGGCCGCCTCCGACCGGAGGCGACAATGGCACCCGACACCCACGACCCCGACGCGATTATCGGCGACATTTTCCGGCGCCTCGCTGGATGCCGCGAGAGCCTGGGCGAAGCCTCGCTCATCAAGGTGGCTGCCGCGGTGCGCGTCGCCCTCGGCGCCGCCGTGCTGGAGGAGGCAGAGCGGCGCGCCGCCTCGCTGGCCGATAGGACCGGCCCGCGCCCCCGCGACGTGCGGGTCACCGCCTGGGCCCGCCGGACCGGCGGCGACCCCTACGATGTCGGCGACGACCTGCCCTGATCCCCGGCAACCGGACGCATCGAGCATGACCGAGCACCTCATATGCAAACGCGATGACCGCCTCCGCGCGGTCCCCGAGCACCCCTGCCCCGACCCCATTCCCGAGGCCTGACCCGGCGCCGCGACGCGGCCGGTCGCCTCGCGCGGAGACGACCATGGCCCGAAAGCAACAGAACCAGAAGCCGGATCAGAACCTGGAGGACTTCCTCTCCCGCGACCTCGCACGCAGGGCTCACGAAGGGGACGATGCGTCCGGGGGCCTCGACGAGAAGGTCGAGACCCTCGCCGGCATTCTGGTTCACGACGCGCTGACGCCCGAACAGCGGCGGGCGCTGGCCGCGCTGGACGGCTGCGCGGTGGTGGTCCGCGTGCCCTCGCCGGATTGGGCCGACGCCGCGGCCGCCGCGATGCGGTCCCACGCCACCTACTCCGACATGCAGATTAAGCTCGGGACATCGCGGACCCAGGACCGTCCAGAGGTCGGGTGCGACCGCGTCTCCGCCCGCCTCGCCCGGGGCGGCCGGGTCTGCGGGATCAGCCAGGACCCTGAGCGCTACCTGCCCACCGCCCTCGTCGCCGGCGCCGACGTCCGGCTCGACCTCGCTCAGCCGACCGCTGGGCAGGTTGCCCGCGCGATCCGGGCCGTGACCGGCGAGGACCCCGGGCCGATGCCGCCGCTCCACGGCCTAGGCCACCACGATTACGTCGCCGCCCTGCGCACGGGCTCGACCGCTGCCGCCTGCCTCGCCCGGCTCAAGGCCGCCGCGCGCTCCCGCTCCGTCGTCGACCCGGACCTGCCGGAGGCGCCGCTGCTGCACGAGATGCCGGGGCTGGAGGGCGAGGCCAGGGATTGGTGCCTCGCGCTCGCCGACGATTTCCAGGCTTACCTCGCGGGGCGCATCGAGTTCGATGCGATTGCCCGCCATGCCGTGTTCTTCGGCGAACCCGGCACGGGCAAGACTTTGCTGGCCCGGTCCATCGCCAGGACCCTGGGTGTCGGCTTGATCGAAACATCCGTGGCGTCCTGGTTCACGCAGACGCAAGGGTATCTCGGGGACGTGGTGCGCGAGATCGACAGGGTGTTCTCGGCTGCCGCTGCTGCTTCGCCTGTGGTCCTATTCCTAGACGAAGCGGACGGTCTTCCCTCAAGAAACAAGCTGGATAATCGCAACAGAGATTTTTGGAAGCCAATCATCGGTCAAGTATTGTTGCAATTAGATGGAGCAACGTCAGGAAAAAACGGCAAGATTATCGTCATTGCGGGCACGAACCACGTCGAAGACTTGGACCCCGCGCTTGTCCGGCCGGGCCGACTGTCCCGCGTCATCACGGTGCGCCGGCCCAGCGTTTCCGGCCTCGCCGACATCATCCGCCACCATCTCGGGCCCGACACCCTGCAGGGGGCCGACCTGACCGGCGTGGCCGCCCTCGGGATCGGCGCGACCGGGGCCGACGCCGCCGCCTGGGTCAAGGCCACCCGCCGAACGGCGCGGGTCGCCGACCGGCCCGTCACCATCGCCGACCTGATGGCGCTGATCGCCCCCGAGGACGACCGCACCCCCGCGGAGGCGCTCGCCTGCGCGAGGCACGAGATCGCCCACGCCTGTGCGGTCGAGGTCATGGGCGTCGGGACCGTCCAGACCGTCACCACCGTGCAGAGCGGCGAGGTAGCTGGTCTTACGAGGACCAAGTTGAAGACCCGGCTGTCGATGACCCGAGTACAGATCGAGAACTACGTCGTGGCCACCCTGTGCGGACGGGCCGCCGACGAGGAATGGGGCGAGGCGTCCACCGGGGCCGGCGGTCCGGCTAATTCGGACCTCGGCATGGCGACCCGGACGCTGGCCGCGGCCCATGCGAGCTTCGGCCTCGGCGGCTCGCTGCTTCACAGGGCCTCTGACGCCGACGCGCACCGCCTTCTGGCGACCTGCCCGGACCTGCGCCAGGCTGTATCCGCGGACCTCGACCGATTGTACGCGCGAAGCCGCGACTTCGTGCAGGCCCACAAGCCCACCATCGACGGACTCGCCCACCGCCTCGTCGACGAGCGGTTGCTGACCGGCGCGGTGATCCGTGACCGGCTCGCTGAGGACCGCACCAGTCTTGCCCCCACCCGGACCAAGGGAGGGCGCCGTGCTTGATCCCAACGCGCTGGACGAGTGTCTCGCCGACGTGATGCGGCGCCTCGTGGGGATGCGGCGCATCCTCCGCGGCCCGGACTTCGAGACGCTCGTCGACGCACTGAACGTCGAGCTCGACGTCGCCGAGATGGAGGCAAAGGGTCGAGAGATCGCTCGAACCTTTCGCTCCAGAAACAACAGGAAGCCATCGCTAACCGGGAAGCAACCCGAAGCGGACGCCGTCCGCCCTCAAGATGGCGAAGGTAACGTCATCCCCTTTAGGCCGCCATGGGCTGCTCGGGCGCTTACAGACGCCAGATAGACGTGGTCAGGCTCACATGAGTCTGAGCTCGCGAAGGGGGTGGGCCGGCGTCTCAATGACGTTCTGAGCCCTCCGGCAGGCGTGACGTGCCAGCGGCGGATGGCGGTGCTGCTCAAGCGTGAGCGAAGCGCCCCGAGGCGTAGCGAAACACAACGGTAACGACGCTCAAAGGTCGTCAAAGCCGCACGCGCTTTCCAATGTGAAAATTCAGAAGGTTGCGATGATGTCGAACCGAATGCGTGGAGCGACCCAAGAGGATCGGCACGGACGTGAGCACAAGTGCGTCGATGCTTGCAATCCTGCGGATGCAGGACCGGACCCACCCCACTCAGGCTGGATGCCCCACGATCTCCTCACGGAGGCAGAGGCCTATGCCGCCTTCGGACACGTGCTTGAGGACAAGGAGCTGCGCCACGCCCGCCAATCGGGCCGCCTCGGCTTCATGCGCCGCAAGCGCACAATCTTTTACAGGCGCGACGAACTCGAAGCTTTCGTTAGCAGCCTCCTAAGACAGGACTACGTCGAACCATGCAAGACGAGAATGGAACCGTTGCCGAAGGGAAGTCGAAGAGACGGAAGTCTGTTCGTCACACAAAGGGCATCTCAGAACACGCTCCCGCCAGACCTGCTCCGACAGGCTCTCAAGATGATGGAGTAAGTGCCCTTGTTCGAAGGGTTAGAAGCAAGTACCCAAAGGTTAATTTTGTAAGTCTGCTCGCCGGCAAGGAGGCCCAAACTTATCGATCAATCTCGCGAAAGACTACAAGGGAAAATCGCTCGTTTGAGTGGTAAGGTTTTTACATCAATCCGTCGCGACCGAATGAAAATATTCGAATGTATTGGAACATTCCAGGAGACAGCGATGTCTCTCAAATTTCTCTCGGAACACAAGATGAGGAACTAGCCAAGAAGCTGCTCGTAGGCTTCGTAATTTCTATCGGCCGCGATCCATCAGGCAGCGTAGGCGACCCTCAAGTCATCGCCGCCATCAATCGACTGCTTGCAACTACCAAGAGATCAACTGAGGCATGGATTAGCCACGCCAAGTTTGTCAAGGAGCTTCTCAATGAGTTGCACCCCAATGTGACCATGTCAGAATTCTCTGAGGCGATGCAGGAGGAACTTATCAAGCGAATGGTTCCACGTTGGAAGCCAAATACTATCCTGACCGCAATGAAGATGCTTGCGTCAGAATGCCATCAGGCTTCCAAGCCTGATAAGCACCTCGCAGTATTCTCACATTATAGCCCTACCGTAATTTCTAATATCGAAGAAATCTGTGATATTCTCGAAACCGATACGCCAGATCCAAGGAACTGGTGCCCGGAGCCGGAGATTATGGCTCTCGTACTTCGTGAGTTAGCTCATCACGAGGATGCTAGACGCTGGGCCTTTCTCGCCATCTTCACAGCATGCCGAGCTGGAGCTCTAATGCAATTTGGATCATCCATGCTTGCCACACAGCACGGATGCAGTACCCTCAGAACCCTTCCAAAGGGTGTCCGCAAGAAGAGAAACAAGAGAAGGCCTACGCTGCCTTTGCCGCCAATGATCAAGGCCGAATTGGATAGCTGGGGACAAGGCAATTGGATTTTCTGCTCGCAAGACACGATTGATTTCCAGGTCAAGCGTGCCGCAACGGCCCTAAATTTGCCTGAGCTCTGCCCCTCAAGTTTCCGCGATTTTGCTATTGCTGCACAACGGAATGGGCACGTTACAATTGGTGCCTGTGAAGTTCCTATCCCCGAAAGCGAAATTTGGGCTGGGCATCGCGTAGCGTCGAACATTCATGAACGGTACGGATTTTTTCACCCCGATTACCTTTAGAAGCCTGCTGCAGCGATGCTCTTCATGATGCAGTGGCTCGACCGGCGATCGGGTGGCGCGCTCTTCCGCGGGGTTACCGCGGGATCAATCCCCGCGGTAACCAGCGAAACTGACGATGACATAGCCGCGAGGGTCGATAATCCGCAGGCTCCGCCGCCCGCCAGTTCGTCCAGGGCAACAACGCGGAAGGCGGGCAAAAAATCTCTGCCCAGCAATGAGTTAGACCCCAATCCCATCGTGCCTGTAGACGCTATTGAAGCTGACGAGCTACCAAATCCGGTTCTGATCCAAAGTGAACTGAACCCTTCCTCTCATTCATTGCATGCCATTCATATGCGGGAGGAATGGCAAGCCGTCTCCAGAGGGGATTTGGCGGGACTAAACGGGGCAAAGGTACTGAAAACGGGCCAAATCGAGGGCTTTCAGGGCACTTTCCGCCGGGTTTCCGATGGGCGCGAACCGGGCATTTGGGCGGACGAGTTCAAGCGTGTCGGCTCCAAGTACGTGCTTCCGACCTTAGAAAGCTGGTTCCGAGTCACCGGCATCGAAATCTACGAGACTGACCCCACGATATCAGGCAGCGCAGTTCGCGTGTTCGTCGAATGGTCATCACAGACGGTTATGAGCACGGCGGATGTGAAATCAAGAATGGTCGCCTCGTTGGGCCGCGATCCTGGCGGCTGGGTAGACCACTCAGAAGTTCGAAAGGTCGATGCATCCGGGCCACCACCGGGACACTTCGAGTACAGGGATTTGGATGAACTTCCGGACCTTCCCCGTGGCCTTCTCGATCTAATAGGGGCGCACTCACCTCTCGGCGTTATCTCTGGGGTCCCGGGGTGGTTCAGAGAGGTGCCGAGTATGCCGTTTGAGCCACCGTCGAGATACGAACAGCTCGACTGGCGCCACCTACTCAGAAATCTGCAGTTGTTTTTTGATATCAATCACATTCGAGTCTTCGAGGCAGAAATCTCCATCGCAAACCTGACCAAGCCATTCAGATTTTTTGTGGATGGCCTAACCGAGAAAATCATCCCCGTCGAAACAGTTCGCGAGAGAATGTTTGATGATCTAGGCTGCGATCCGGGAGGCTGGGCCGAACATTCGCGACACAATGCAGCCACAGATTTCGATGTCGAACGATTTATCTCAACCACCTCATAAATAGACGACGCGAAGCGGTTTTCCATGAATCAGTTTACGCCCGATGACGCCAATGACAGCCCCATCTTAGGCTGGCACTAAATCATGGGATGCAGATACAACTCAGTTTCTGCGCCGTCGGCTCAGCGGTTGCGCCTCAACGATGGGCGAACCGTCAAGTGGAGGTAGCCGCACCTTGGCAATGGCGGCCTTGGCTGCCTCCATCTCGGGGCCTTCGCTATACCGGCCCAGGGTCAGCCCGGACCGCTTGTGGCCGACGATGGCGGCAATAAGGTCGCCGTCAACGGCGGCCCGCTCCATCTTGGTGATGAACCAGCGACGCCAGGAGTGGAAGTTGACCAAGCTGCGCCGCTTGCCTTCGACCTGATCGTCGACCCCGATTGCCCTGCGATACACCGTGAAGCGCTTCGAGAAATAGGAACTTCGCTCGCGCATCGAACCCTCGGCCTTGGGCACCGGCCATTCAGGGAAGAGGTCGTCGTCCGCAGACTTGCCCCTCACCCGGTTCGCCACGAGTTGCTGCAAGGCCGGGTGGATCGGTACGTCGCGTTCGTGTCGTTCCTTCTTCTGCGGCTTGAACGTGAACCAGCCGTCGGCACATTCCCCAACCCTGAGGTCGATGACGGCGTCGAGCCGGGCTCCAGTCAACGCCGCGACGAGCATCACGTCCATGATCCCCGCGGGCGGAGATCCCATCAGTAGCTTCTGCACCTCGCCGTCGGTGAAGGACCGCTCCTCCATGTCAGCGTTCTCCTCGGGCTTCTCCAATTGGCAATGGGTCCAGGGGTTGTCAGCGACATGCGTCCGAAGGACGAGGTAGCCCCAATAGCGCTTCAGCCGCCCGAGGTACTTCGTCGAGGACGCCCAGCCGAGGTCCGCGAAGCTGCCGATGTCGTCCATGAACCGCACTGCGGTCCGGACGTCGATGCGTTCCAAGTAGGGGTCCACCCCGTTGCCCCGGCACCAGTCCAGCAGGATCCGCAACGCGCGCACATCGTCGGTCAATGAGCGCGGCTTGATGCGAAGCGTCTTCATGAACGCGTCGTGATGCAGGGCGATGGGCGTCGATTGCCGGCGGGCGATGGCACCGAAGGTGTCGGCCTTCTCACGTGCCTCGTGCGTGGTGATCTCGTAGTCGTAGGTGTCGCCGTCCTCGTCGACGTCGGTCTTCCATGTCGACCCGACCGAGGCGATCTCGGCCTCGCGTTCGCGGAGGGCCTCCAGCAAGGCGCCGTGCGCAGGGTCGCGCCGGTCGACGGCATCCTGAAGGATGTTCGCCCAGGCCACCGCCTCGTGGAGTTCCGACCGGCTTTTGCCGCCGAGGTTGACCCATGCCTTGTCGATGCGCGCCTTGAACTCGCGCACCACGGGCGCCTTGAGGACGTTTGCCGAGAGCAGACTTTTGGTGCCGAGGGTGCGCTTCAGGCGAGTGCCGAGCTGCGGCCGCAGGGCCGCGGGAACGCCCATCGTGACGCGATAGTAGCCGTCGTGGAGTTCGAGATAGGCGTTCCTGGGGTCCGGCTTGCGGGGCATGTCGTGTCCGCGGGTCCGAGGGGCAATTTGTCCCCGATTTGTCCCGGGATGTGTCCCGAAATCGCGTTTCCAGGCAAACACTTATTTAGTTAACAATGACTTAGGGCGGCGGCTCGTGAAATCCCTCCGTTTCCGCCAGTACCGCTCAACACAATCTAAGTCGCTGAATTGACAGCGATTTTCCGCACGTCGAGTTTTGATTTCTCCCCGCGGAAACTGGCTCGGCCAACAGCAGAAGGAATGCCCACTCGGCGCTTCCGATCTTCACGACGGCGTGTGATTCGAGCTTGAGCGGAGGAACGACTGCTTCCCGGCTCGCTTGCGAAGAGCTCCGTCGGAAGAAATGTGATCGACCGAACCGTCGCATCCTGCTTCGGCAGCATTCTCTGCGAGACCTGACTGCCCGGGTCGCCAGGTCGTCAGCGTAGGTACCGACTCCGGGAACCACGCCGCGCCGGTGCCGTCGTGCTGCCTACGATCCGGAGGCGGGATGATGTCACCCGGCATGCGCGTCGGGTTGCTCCGTCCCGGTGGCGTCCAGGCGGGTACGCCGGCTCCGGCACCGGCTGACATGGGCGTAGTCGCGTCGGAAGGAGCCGCACTGAACAGACGCGCGCGCGAGGGCGAAGGCACATCCCTAGCGGATCCCGCTCGCGCGGAGCGCCCTTCCCTACCGGCCAGTCGAGACCTGGCCGTCGTCGCGTCGATCCGGGCACCCGCTGAGCACGCGTCACGACCCTCCCGTGACCGTGACCGTGACCGTGACCGACGGCGCGGAACGTCGCCCGGGCGGGAGCCGTTCCCGATCCCCGTGGCCGCCCTGGTCGCGAAGGCCTGGTCGCGAAGGAGAACCGCCAGGAGCAGCACCACCGACACGATCAAGGGCCTGGCCAATGAGGCCGTCGGCAACGTGAAGCAGGGCATCGGCAGCGTGACTGGCAACGACAAGCTGAAGGCCGAGGTCAAGGCGCAGGAACTGAAGGGCGAAGCCCAGAAGACGACCGGGAACGTCAAGGACGGCGCCAAGCACGTGGCCGACAAGCTCACCGGCAAAGTTTGATCCGGCCGCCCGGAGCGGTTCCACGCTCCGGGCATCCCGAGGTCGCGGCAACGCGTCGAAGGAAAGGATCGTGGATCCTGGCATAGGCCGGTCCTGCAACGCCCGCGCGCCATGCCGCGTTGATCTGCGAAGACAATATCCGAACCGCAGCCGGACCCTTGCCTGCGCGCAGCATCGTGGGCCCATGGACCAGTTGAACGCGTCGCAACCGACGCCGGAGATCGACCTCTCGTCCTGCGACCGCGAGCCCATCCACATCCTCGGCGCGGTGCAGGGGTTCGGCTTCCTCATCGGGGTCTCCCCGGACTGGATCGTCACCCGCGCCTCGGACAACATCGCGACCTGGCTCGGCCAGGGTGCGGCGGCACTTCTCGGCCTGCCCCTCGATGCCGTCCTCGACCGCGAGGCCATCCACACCCTGCGCGGGCACCTGCAGACCCTGCGCGGGCCCGACGCCGTCGACCGGGTCTTCGGCCTCCGGCTCGTGCCGGGCGGCGAGCCGTTCGACGTGGCCCTCCACCGGTCCGGGGACACCATCGTCATCGAGGCCGAGCCGAGCGCCACCGAACACCTCAGCGCCGGCAACCTCGTGCGCAGCATGGTCACCCGTCTCCAGCAGACCGTGGGGTTCGACCCCCTCTGCCGCGAGGCCGCCCGCCAGATGCGGGCGCTGACCGGGTTCGACCGGGTTATGGTCTACCGCTTCGCCGAGGACCATTCGGGCGAGGTCATCGCCGAGGCGGTCCGGTCCGGCCTCGCCCCCTACCTGGGGCTGCACTACCCGGCCTCCGACATCCCCAAACAGGCCCGCGCCCTCTACGCGCGCAACTGGCTGCGCATCATCGCCGACGTCGACGACACCGGCGCCGCCGTGCTGCCCCCGCGCGATCCGGCCGGCCAGCCCCTCGACCTGTCGCTGTCGACCCTGCGGACGGTCTCGCCGATCCACCTCGAATACCTGCGCAACATGGGCGTGGCGGCCTCGCTGTCCGTGTCCATCCTGCGCGACGGTCGCCTGTGGGGCCTGTTCGCCTGCCACCACACCGAGCCGCGCCACATCTCGCTCGAGCGCCGGACCGGCGCCGAGCTGTTCGGCCAGATGTTCTCCTGGCTGCTGGAGGCCCGCGAGCGGCAGGCCGACGCCAAGCGCGAGGTCCGTTCGCGCGAGTTGCACAACCGCCTGCTGGGCGCGCTGGCCACCGGCGGCACCAACCTGGAAAGCCTCTCCGACTTCCTCGACGACCTGGCGGCGATCCTGCCCTGCGACGGCATCGGCCTGTGGGTGAACGGCGAGATCACGCTCCAGGGCTCGACCCCGACCGCGGAGGAGTTCGCCGGCCTGGTGCGCTTCCTCAACCGCACGGCCGCGAGCAAGGCCTACGCGACCGACGAGATCGGGCGCGTCCACGAACCGGGCCGCGACTTCACCGAGCGGGCGGCCGGCATGCTCGCCATCCCGGTGTCGCGCACGCCCCGGGATTTTCTGGTCTACTTCCGGCGCGAGGTCTCGCGGACCGTGACCTGGGCGGGCAACCCGGTGAAGCCCGCGACCCCGGGGCCGAACGGCGTCCGTCTGACCCCGCGCAAGAGCTTCGAGGCGTGGCGCGAGACCGTGCACGGGCGCTCGCTCCCCTGGGCCGAGGTCGAGATGCGGACCGCCGAGGCCCTGCGCATCACCCTGCTCGAGGTGATCCTGCGCCTCACCGACTCCGCCGAGAAGGAACGCAAGGTCGCGCAGGAGCGTCAGGAACTCCTCATCGCCGAGCTCAACCACCGGGTCCGCAACATCCTGAACCTGATCCGCGGGGTGGTGACCCAGAGCCGACCGGCGGGCGGGGCGGACAGCGCCTTCGCGAACACGGTCGGCGACCGCATCCAGGCGCTCGCCCGGGCGCACGACCAGATCACCTCGAGCAACTGGGGACCGGGATCCCTGCGCGACCTCGTCATGCTGGAGGCCGGCGCCTACCTCGGACCCAAGGCCGGCCGGGTCGTGCTCGACGGCGCCGACGTCCTGCTGGAACCGCAGGCGTTCTCGACCGTCGCCCTGGTCGTCCACGAGATGATGACGAACTCGGCCAAGTACGGCGCGCTCTGCGACAGCCTCGGGCGGGTCGACCTGCGCTGGGAGCGGGACGCCCTCGACCACTTGGTGATTCGATGGCGCGAGACCGGCGGCCCGGCCGTGCGGGCGCCCACCCGGCGCGGCTTCGGCACGACCATCATCGAGCGGTCGATCCCGTACGAGCTCAAGGGCGAGGCGGAGGTGCGCTACGAACTGGCGGGCGTCGAGGCGCGCTTCACCATCCCCCCGGCCTTCGTCCAGAACGCCTCACGCGCCGCGCCGAAGGCTGTCAGGGCGGCTCCCGCCGAGGCGCTGCGCGGTCTCGCGGGGTCCGTGCTGGTCGTCGAGGACAACATGATCATCGCCCTGGAGGCCGAGGAGTTGCTCACGTCGCTCGGCGCCACGAACGTGGACATGGCCTCGTCGACGCGCGAGGCGCTCCGGCTGATCGACGCGGCGCCGCCGGCCCGGGCCCTGCTCGACGTCAACCTGGGCTCCGAGACCAGCATCGCCGTCGCGCGCAGGCTGTTCGAACTGGGCATCCCCTACGCGTTCGCCACCGGCTACGGCGACGGCTTCCGCATTCCGGAAGACCTCGCCGCCGTGCCTGTGGTGAAGAAGCCCTACGGGGCGGAGGACCTCCTGCGCGCCTTCCCGGCTTGAGCCCGCGAGCCGGTGCTCGACGGGTCGGTGATCGGGGTTACCGGTGGTTGGGGCGATGTCGGGCGCGGCTCCTGGCCCGGTGGGATGTTCCGCCACGAAACGCGCGGAGGTCGCGCGGTCCTCGGCGCGCCTCAGCTTGCCGAGGAAGCCCTCGGACTCACGGAGACGGGTTTCACGATCGCGACGCGGTGCCTCGATGCGGCGGATCTCGCCGTCGCGCCACGCGTCGAAGGCGGTGGTGCCGCTGGCCCGAAGGCGGGGTGAACGACGGCGGTGCGCGGGTCACGGCGCCGGGCCCGACAGGTCGCGGGCGGCATTCGAGACCCGGCAGGCCGGGACGGTCGCGTGCGTCGCGGGCTTCGGGCGGGTCGGCGCCGCGGTCGCCGGGCCGGAGGGCCTCTACCGGCGGTCACGCTCATTCGGGGTGGGGTCACCTCGGTTCGGTGCCGCGCCGCTCTAGGTTGGCTGAAAGGGGAGCGGACCGCATGGGGCAGGACATCGGCGAGGCGGAGCGGTCGCCCACTTCGCGACGGCCATCCGTCTCCAAGTCCCTGGACCTCCTCAACCTCCTGCTCATCGACGTGAACGGGGCGATCAAGCCCTACCTCAACGTCTACCTCTACGTGCACCGCGGCTGGAATGATGCCTCGGTCGGGCTTGTCAGCACGGTGTCGGGCATCGTCGGCATCGTGGTGCAGACGCCCATCGGGACCGCCATCGACGCGGTGCGCGACAAGCGCGTGATCCTGCTCGGCGCCCTGGTCGCGCTCTCGCTGGCCACGCTCCTCGTCGCGCTCTTCCCGTACTTCTGGCCCGTGCTCGCGGCCTCCTGCGTGCTGGCCGCCGTCGGGGGCATGCTGAGCCCGGCCATCGCGACGCTCACGCTCGGCCTCTTCCCTGCCGACCGGATCGCCGGGCGCTTCGGCCGCAACGCCGCCCTGGAGCGGACCGGGAACGTCGCCATCGCCGTGCTGATCGGGCTCGTCGGCTGGCTGTTCCCGGACCGCGCGGTGTTCCTCCTGGTCCCGGTCTGCGCCATCGTCTCGGCCGCGGCCCTCTACTCCATCCCGCGCGATGCCATCGACGCGCGCCGGGCCCGCGGCGGCGGCGAGGGGGAGCAAGCCCCGGCCCGGTGGCGGACCCTGCTGACCTGCCGGCCGCTCACGGTCTTCGCGGCCTGCGTAGGGCTTTTCCATTTCGCCAACGCGCCGCTGCTGACCCTCGTCGCCCAGGAGATCGGGCAGGCGCGCCCGGACTGGTCGTCCGTCATCGTCTCCGTCTGCATCGTCGGCGCGCAGGGGGTGATGGTGCCGATGGGGCTCATCGTCGGCCGCCGGGCCGAGCGCTGGGGCCGCAAGCCCTTGCTCGTGATCGGCTTCGCCGCGCTGCCCGTGCGCGCCTTGCTCTATCTCGTCTGGCGCGACCCGTACTGGCTGATCGCGGTCCAGTGCCTCGACGGCGTCGGTGCCGGCCTGCTCAGCGCGGTGAAGCCGCTGGTCATAGCCGACATCACCCGAGGAACCGGCCGCTACAACGCCGCCCACGGCCTGATCGGGACCGTGCAGGGCGCCGGCGCTTCGCTGTCGTTCGTGATCGCCGGAACCTTGGTCCAGCAGGCGGGGTTCGATGCCGCCTATCTCGCGTGCGCCGCCGTGGCGGCGGTCGCGCTCGGAGTGCTCGTGACGCTGCTGCCCGAGACAATCCCGGAGAAGCCCCGGAGAAGCCCCGGGGCGGCCCGGCGGCGTGGCTGCGAGCGGTGAGACCTGGCACGGCTTGAGGAGGGGTGGTGAAAGATCGGATTTCCGGCCGGGGCGGCCGGCGGCTCACCGCGACGCTGGCCGTGCTCCTCTCCCTTCCCCT
Organism: Methylobacterium sp. D48H; assembly: GCF_053345715.1. Lineage (NCBI taxonomy): Bacteria > Pseudomonadati > Pseudomonadota > Alphaproteobacteria > Hyphomicrobiales > Methylobacteriaceae > Methylobacterium > Methylobacterium sp. D48H. The sequence continues at coordinate 2,157 of NZ_JBKFAP010000036.1, read as the reverse complement.
GCCCGTCACCGCCGCGACGCTCCACAGCACCTACGTCGACCCGGCGGCGATGGCGCTGCAGCGCGTCCTGCCGCCCCCGCCCGAAGCCGGCTCGGAAGCGGCCAAGGCGGACATCCAGGCCGTGGAGGCCGCGGTCCGCGCCCGCACGCCCGACGACGAGCGGCGCATCACCGCGAACCTGCCGTGCACCCTCGACCGCTTCACCGGTGTGCTCGGCCCAGCCTTCACGGCGGAGACGATGCCGGACACCGCGGCGCTGATCGAGAATGTGTTCCAGGACGGGGAACTCGCCGTGCTGGCGGCGAAGGCCGCCATCGCGCGGCCGCGGCCCTACACGGTGAAGCCGGACCTCGCCACGTTCGGACATCGCTCCGACAGCACGTCCTACCCTAGCGGCCACGCCACGTTCGGGTATCTCGCGGCCACGGTGCTGTCGCGCCTCGTGCCCGAGAAGCGCCAGGCGCTGTTCGCGTTCGCCGGGACCTACGGGGAGAACCGCGTGATCGCCGGCACCCATTTCCCGTCCGACCTCGAAGCCGGCAAAATCGCCGCGGCCGTCATCGCCGAGGCGCTGTTCCACGACCCGCGCTTCGAACGCGATCTCGCCCGGGCGGCTTCTGAAGTCGCGGCCCAGGGCGGCGCCTCCGGTCGGTGAGGCGAAGGCTCCTGACGCAGGATCACGAAGGCGGGAGGCGGGTTTGCGGGGCGAACCCGCCTGTCCAACTGCAATCCTGGGCACCCGCGCACGGGCCCTTGCCGCACCCGACCCAGCCCCGGAGATGGGCCGCCCGACATCCGAGCCCCGAACGACAGGAGACCGCCGGCATGTCTCACGTCACCGAGGAGAAGGCCGCTGATGGGCACTTCATGGTCAAGGTCGCCGGTCGTGCCGTCACGGAGATCTGCGAGAAGCGGCAGGCCAGGAAGCTCGTCCGCGCGATGCGCATCTGTCGGGCGGCCTCGTCACGCTGTTCGGCGGAAGACGAGGCTCGCCGCTGCGATGGCTAAGCCCAGCCAAGCTCTCTCACGGCCCGGGCGTCGTTCCAGATCTTCGTCAATCCGATGATGCGGTCCCCCTCGAACTGCATGACATACACGTAGTCGGTCGACGTGGATTTTCCCGTGGGCGGGCAGGGTCCGCCCTCGCCAGTGTGGGTCCCGTGGAAGACCCCGTAGGCCGTCACGTTCCGGCGCTCCTCGTCTGTCGCGAAGGAACGCACCTCGTACCGACCGTCGGGGATGAAGGTCAGGAGCCCCTTCATCCACTCCGTGTAGTCCCGCAGGGAGGTCACGCCGGCCAGGGCATCGGCCTGGGCGGAGAAGGTCGCATGCGGGGCACAGTAGCGCGCGCACGCCTCCCAGCCTCCGCCCGTCTCGCAGGCGTCGAAGAAGGCCTTTGCTACCGTCGTGATGTCGCCCATGCCTGGATCGCCCTTCTTCATTGCCGGAAGCGCCGAGTGTAGCGGACGCCGTCCGCGCAAGCACCCTCTGCGAGGGTCTGCGCGGACGGTCATGCGGCTGGCGCCGCTTCCGACCGTATTGCGACGATCAGGAAGGCGCCTCGTTCGAGGCAGCCGCGCCATGCCCCCGCTCCCGTGCGGGAGCGGGTTGGGGCAAGACGCTTCGAGGTCGAGCGCGCCATGTCTGTGACCGCTCTCGTGCGAAGCCGGGGGGAGGCGGTGGGCCGGACGTGCCGAGGCGCGCGGCCCGGCTTCTCGAAGGCGGCGTCCCGACTTCGGCCGTCCCCGGCCGAGCGCTCGAGCGCTCTCCGCCGAAGTGGATACCGGTTCGGCGTAAAAGAGCGCGTCAAGACAAAGGTTTAGAGCCGTGCCCGATTGCAACGCGATCGGGCACGGCTCTAGAGCGGTTTCGGTTTAATTGGGGTCGTATCCTGCCGCGACGAAGAAGTTTGCGGCCTCGTCGGGCGTGACGGCATCGACGAGCCGCCCGATTGTGGTCCAGAGCCCTTCGCGCGTGCGCGCCGCGGCCTTGCGCAGCCCCGCCTTCAACTTCGAGAACGCCATCTCGATCGGATTGAAGTCCGGCGAGTAGGGCGGGAGGAACAGGAGCCGCGCGCCCGCCGCCTCGATCGCCGCGCGCACGGCCGGGCCTTTGTGGCTGCCGAGATTGTCCATGATCACGATGTCCCCGGGTGCG
>NZ_JBKFAP010000035.1:0-35689 GCF_053345715.1 Methylobacterium sp. D48H | reverse complement strand
GATGCCGACGGTGGTGATCTCCATGGGGATGGCTCCTGCATGAGCGTGGCTGCTGCTTTGACAGCAACCACATCTTGGCATCGAGATGCCGTCAGTCGGAGCGGGAGCCATCCACCCCATCTGCTTCAGGTGCTGCAGCGCCACCGTCGAGCCGTAGACGATCCCCCAGAAATTGACGTCGAACAGCCGGCGATGGTCTTCGTCCGAAACCTCCTCGAGGCGGCCGAAGATCGAGAGACCGGCATTGTTGACCCAGGTGTCGAAGCCGCCGTAGGCGCGCACGGTCTCTGCAGCCAGCGCCTCGACATCCTCGCGGCGGGACACGTCGGTCACGACGGCCCGGGCCTCGCCGCCGCGCTCCTGGATGTCGCGGACGATGTCGTCGAGGGCGGCGCCGTTCCGGGCCGCCAGCACGACGCGGGCGCCGCGGCGGGCGGCCGCCCGGGCCGTGGCGAGGCCGATCCCGCTGGAGGCGCCGGTGATGACGATCACCTGCTCGCGCAGGGGCTTGTGCCGGATCTGCATACTGCGTTTTCCTCTCTCGCGTGCTGTCTCGATGGCGGCGCTCAGCCCCGGCCTCCGCCCGGCCGGTCGCGCTCCGCGCCGAGGCTGGTCCCGCCCTGGCGCGCCTCCTCCTTCTCGGTGCCGGCCCGCTCCATCGGGCCGTCCTGCGGCCTGACCGTGCCGGTTGCGGTGTCGCGGGGGCTGTCGGCCAGGCCCGCGCGCTCCGGCTCGCCGTGCGGCATCCGCTCGGCCTGGGTGTCGTCCGGCGTGTCCGCCATGCTGCATCACTCGCGATGGGCCTGATCCCCTGAGGGCCAACCCGTCAGGCGGCCGGCGTATCCGGCGGCCCCGGCCGCGACGGCGGACGCTGCGCGGGTGGAGATGCGGGAGGGTGCGGGTCGGGCGAACGCGCCGCAGGAACACGGCCGCGGGGCCCGTGTTGTCTGCCAAATCTTTTTCACGAGGCGCCGATGTCAGGAACCGCCAAGAAGACCGACCCGAAACTCTGGGACAAGGTCAAGACGCAGGTCACGAAGTCCGAGAAGGGCGGGAAGCCCGGCCAATGGTCGGCGCGCAAGGCGCAGATCGCGACCGCCGAATACAAGAAAGAGGGCGGCGGCTACGCCGGCAAGAAGTCGGCCGACAACCATCTCCAGCAATGGACCGACGAGGAGTGGGGCACGAAGTCTGGCAAAGAGAGCGGCAAGACCGGCGAGCGCTACCTGCCCAAGAAGGCCCGCGAGAGCCTGACCGACACGGAATACGCCGCCAGCACGGCCAAGAAGCGCGCCGATACCCGGAAGGGCAAGCAGTTCTCGAAGCAGCCGAAGGCCGCCGCCGAGAAGGCCGCCGCGGCGCGCGAGGACGGCAAGTCCACCAAGGCGTCCGCAAAAGGCAAGACGTCAGGCAAGACAACCGGCAAGTCTGCCGCCAAGGCGTCCCGCAAGACGGAAACGACCAAGGCCGCGCTGATGCGCAAGGCCCGGGCGCAGAACGTGCCCGGCCGGTCGCGGATGTCGAAGGCGCAGCTGGAGCACGCGGTCCACGCCTGAGGCGCGCCGCGGCGGGCCCTCGCCCCCGACGCAAGACGTCCCGGGAATGGCTCCCGGGACGCTCCTCGGCTCAAGCGGCCAGTTTGATCGGGCTGGGGATGCTCAGGTCGAGAGGGGATGCGGCCTGTCCAGAGGCCCGCGCGCCGTCCCGGTGGTCGGGACGGCGCGCGGGTGGATCTTAGTACGAGCCGAACTTGTAGTTCAGGCCGGCGCGGATGACGGCGAACTCGTCGTCGCGGCGGCCGATGTTGTTGTACACCACCGGGAAGTTGTTGGCGGCGTTGATGACGAACGCACCCTGGTTGCGGGTGTTGCGGTCGAGGTTGACGTACAGGCCTTCGACCTTGAGCGTCACGGCGTTCGAACGGAAGAAGTTCAGGAACGAGTCGGTGGGCAGAGCGTACTCGATGCCGCCGCCGACCGCGTAGCCGGTGCGGAAGCTGTCGTTGCCGGCGAAGCCGCCGAAGGAGCGGTCGGCGCTGCCCGAGCCGTAGGCGAAGCCGCCGGTGCCGTACACGAGGACGCGGTCGAAGGCGTAGCCGAGGCGGCCGCGGACGGTGCCGAAGAAGTCGAGGCTGGAGAGGCCGCGCGGGTCGGTGACGTAGTAGCCGGGGGCCAGCGGACCGACGAGGAAGGCGTTGTTCCGGCTGCGGCCGAAGTCGAGGTACTGGGCGTCGGCCTCGACACCGACGACGATGCCGGAGCCCGGGGTGAACTGGAAGTTGTAGCCAACCTGGCCACCGCCGGTGAAGCCTTCCTGGTTGCGCTGGCTGAAGAAGGCGGTGGTGCCGTTGCCGTAGGGGGCGGGCACGCCGAAGCTGTTGGTGTTGTTGCTGCTGGCGTCGAAGGCGTAGCCGGCGTTGATACCGAAGTAGGCGCCGGTCCAGGTGAAGACCGGGACGGGGGTGAACACCGGCGGCGGGGCGGCGCGGCGCGGAAGATCGGCGGCCGAGGCGGCGCCGGTCAGGAGAGCCGTGGCGGCGCTCGCGAGCAGAAGCTTCTTGATCATCTGGTCCTCTGTCTCCCGTTAGGCGGGATGTGTGCGGGGCGGACAGAACGCCAGGACGTGCCGGGGCGATAGTGCATCGCTGCAACAGCTCGGAATCGGGTCTTTGACCCCGAAACAGCCGGGTGCGCTGGAGCACATCGCGAAATCGACTGGTCTAGCCCGAGAAGAACTTCGGTATCCGAATGTTTCCAGAAACAAAATGCCCCGTCGCGCTCGAGCGGACGGGGCTTCAGTTTGTCGGTGAACGTTCCCAGGACCAACCAGGAAGCTTCGAGGTTTAATAAATCCTACCGGTCGGCGGCCCGCAAGCCCGATCGCGATCCCGCGAGCGGTTAACATTAATTTACGGGTGGTGCCCGCGCATCCCCGGGCGCGCGGGTGCGGGCGGCGCCGCAGATCTCGCGCGATCCCGTCCCGTATCGCGGGGCTTTCGGACGCCATCGCGCCTCTGTGCGGGCACCACTCGCGCGTCCGGCCACGGATCTGCACAGATGAAACCGGCCGCCCGACTGGCCCGAGTCTTGATCGCGCATCCCCGGGTCTTGGCGCGCGGCCGCGGCCGGATCGATCTCCTCGGAACCGGCAGATCTCGCGGGGATCGGCGGCGTCGCGGCGCCGGTCTCCCGGCCTGTGGAGAAGGCGCCGCCGCGCCGGGGCGGCGCGGCGGCCGCGGCTTTTCCGGCGCGCCGCAGGCCCTATCTGCCGGCCTCGTCGTCGGTGGAGATTTCAGGAGACGCGCATGCACCTCGTCGCGCTGCCTTCGATGCCGGCCCTCCGGGCCCGGACCGGGATCGGGGATGTCGGCCCCGCGCCGGCCGGGAGGCCTCGATGACTGACACGCCGGCCCCGTATCTCGCGGTGGCGTTCCTCTCGGCGCTGTGCCTGCTCGTGGCCGGGCTGCAGGCGGAGGGGCTCCTGTGGTGATCCGCCCGGTCCGGAGCCGCGCCGCCGTCCGTCCCGGCGGCCGGCGGAGGCGGGGCGCGACGCGCCCGCCCGCGTAGTCCGCCGATGTTCGGCTTCTCCCTCAGCGCGACCGAGCCCGACAGCATCGCCCACATCATCCAGGTGGCGCTCGCGCCCGCCTTCCTGCTGTCGGCGCTGGCGACGCTGCTCAACGTGTTCTCGACCCGCCTCGGCCGGATCTCCGACAAGGTCGACAGCCTCTCGGCGGAGGCCGCCCGGGCGACGGAAGCCGAGGCCGGCCGCCTCGCCCGCCGGCTGACCTTCCTGCGGCGGCGCTCCTTCGTGCTGGACGTGGCGGTGGTCCTGGCCTCGCTGGCGGGCGGCCTGATCGGTCTGGCCGTGCTCACGCTGTTCGTCGGCGCGCTGCGCGACGCGGCGACCGCGTCCGTCCTGTTCGCCTGCTTCGGAGCGGCGCTGGTCTGCACCGTGGCGGCGATCGCGGCGTTCATGACCGAGATCCTCATGGCCGGCCGCGGCGTCCGCGACGCGGTCGACCGGCAGCAGGATCAGGTTTCGACGCCGCGGTGAGGCCCGTCCCGGATCGCCCGGACGCGCTCCGCGACCGGGGGCGGCCTCCCGGTCTTCCGGAGATCGCGGGGCGAGCCCGTGCCGCGCGCTGCGGCCGCGCCCGCCGTGCGGGCTGGGCGATCCGGAGCGAACGGGCGGTGATTTCGGTTGCGGCGTGCGCGAGCCGGGCCTTAGTCTCGCGGTGGCCCGACTCCGCCGCCGGCGACGCCCGAGTGTTCCGTCATGAGCATCGCGATCCTGATTGCCTTCGTTGCCGGCGCGCTCTGCCTCGGGATCCTGTCCGCGGTCATCCCGTTCGGGCGGCGCGAGGCCGAGGAGCTGGACGAGGCGCTCCCGTACGAGGACGAGTTCTTCGACGTGGGCGGCCCCGTGATCGATCTGGAGCCGCGCCACCTCACCTGACGGCGCGTCGGTCCGAAGCCTACCGGGCTGCCGATCCCCCGGTGCCGGGCGTCGCGGCGTCCTGCCGGGCCGACCAGACCACCCGCCCGGCGGAATCCTGCAGGGCCGCCGAGCCCGCGCGGCCGGCGCGCAGCTCCGCGAAGCGGGCCTTGGCGGCGGCGACCGCCGCCTCCACGAGGGGCCCGGGAATCTGCTCGTCGTGGATGATGATGCCGCCGGCGCTTTCCCGGTGGATCATACACTGCAGCCGGTAGGGCGCCTGGGTCTCGGGCGTGGCCATGTGGCGATCTCCCGTCCGGTCACGGGACCCGCGCGCCGCCGGAACGGGCGTGGCGCAAGGATCCCGGGCGACGGCCTCTCTCGGTACGACGCGTCGAGCGCGATCCATACCAGATCGGTCCGGCCCGCGGGCGATCCCGCGCGGTGCCTCTCGCGCTCGCCCCCAACATCCCGCGCGGACGGGCATCGCCCGGCGGTCGGACGCCGCCCTGGCTCCGTCAGGCCGCCTCGCCCACCGCGTCGTCGGCGTCCGGGATCGTCTCCGGATCGCCCACGAGCGCGTCGCGCCGGTCGGCCGGCGCGACGCGCTCGCGGTGTGGTCGGCCACCTCGCCGCGCTCAACCGCGCCTGCGGGTGTAGCGCTCGACCACGCGCTGCCGGTGCGACGGGAGCTCCGGCAGGCGGGAGGGGCCCGCCAGGGCACGGTCCCGGGCCGCGGGGGGCCGGGGCGCGGGCAGCAGCTCCGGCGGGAACCGGGGCGTCTCGACAACGACCGCCTCCAGCACGATGGGCCGCATCCGCGGCGCGGAACGCACCGGTCGGCCAGGCCGTGCCGCGAGGGTGCCGAAGGTGCCGAGGGCCCAGAGCCCGAGGCAGAACAGGCCGATCAGGATCCCGTCCCAGGACGGCTCGGTCCGGCACATCAGGATCCCGGTGCCGGTGAGGGCGGCCGCGGCCGCGAACAGGCGCGGTGTCGGATCGGCGGAACGCATGCACCACCGTCGGTGCGGAGCCCTAGGGACGCGTGAACGGGATCGCTTGAATTGTCGGCATCGCCGGATTCTCCCCAGGCTATTCCCAGGTTCTCTCCAAGTTCTCCTCAGGTTCTCCCGGTACGCACCGGCCCCGGCGGCCGGGACGGGCACCGCGGCCCGGCGGACGCGCCTCAGTCCGCCAGGCTGGACGGGGCCTGCCACGCGACGCCGGGATGCTCGCGGATGTCACCGGCCCGGGATCCGGTATCGGCGTCGCTCGTCCAGTCGCCGGGCTCGGCGACGTGGGCGATCTCGGCGTCCGGATAGGCGGCCGCCAGGAACAGGCGCGCCTCGCCCTCGGCCTCGGCCCGGACCGTCACGAGCGGCCGCTCGCCGCCCGCGTCGCGCACCTGCGCGATGAACAGCTTGGTCATGGTCTCCCTCCGGACTCGTCCGCCGGCGCGGCGGGATCAGGCCTGCAGTTCCTCGACGTGGAGGCCGCCGGCCCGCAGGTGGTTCGGGATCCGCGTGCGGTCGCGGAAGCCAGCGGCGCGCGCCATCGCGTCGAGGGCGGCCATCGGATCGAGCGCCGCGCCGCTCCAGAGAATCGCGCCCGTCGCCGCCTGCATGATCCGGAACACCTTCACGCCACGCTCCCGGTCTCGACCCTCGGACAAGCCGGGGGGACTCGCGGGTGTTCCCGACGAACCGTGGCGGGCGCGCTGCGGCCGATTCGCGCCGGCCCGGCCCCGGCGGGAACGGGCGCCGCCGGGGTGCGGTTCTCCAGCCGACGCCGGCACAAGCCGGCACGGCGACGACCCGCGTCGAGACCCCGCTCGGGATCCAAGGAGAGCCATGACCAGCCGCACCGTTCAGTCCGCCCTGCTCGCCCTCGCCCTCGTTGCCGGCAGCGCCGGGATGGCCGCCGCGCAGAGCACGCCCAACGGCAACACCTCGTCTCCCGGCGCCCCCGCGGGTGACAACAGCACCGGCAACGGCGCCACCGGCAGCGGCGCGGCCCCGAGCGGCCGGTAACCACGGGTTAACCATAAGGGTCGAAGCCCTCGATCCTCACAACCGTGCAACTCACCGTCCCGCGGCCACCCGGCCTGCGGGACGTTCTGTTTCACGGCCCCTTGCCGGCCTCTCGCCGCACTCTCGCTGACCGCGCCGGGACGGGGCAGGGCGCGGAGTCCGGTGATTGGAACGGAGTGCCACTTTTCTGGGCAGACAGAATCGCCATATTGTCGGCGTGACCGGGCCGCGCTCGGTCAGGACTAACACGGGCGATGCGACCGAAACCGATCCTGCAGCTCAGGGGCGAGAGCCCGGGTCATCGTCAGGCCGACGACTGGCGCGACGCCGTCGCGCCGTTCTGGGATTTCACGATCCGCCGGGAGGACCTGCCCGATTTCCGCGGGCAGTCCCGGGTCCGTCACCTCGGCACCGCGATCGTCTGCAGCGCCCGCGCCTCCGGGCTCCGGTTCGTGCGCGCGCGGGCCCTGACCGCCCGGATGGGCGTCGACCACATCGTCGCCCACATGCGCGTCTCCGGGCAGTCCCGGGTCACGATCGGCGGCCGGGAGCGGGACTGCGCCCCCGGCGACATCTGCCTGTTTGACCTGTCGCAGCCGCTCTCCGCCGCCTCCACGGACTACGAGGCCATCACGGTGGTGCTGCCGCGCCCGCTCTTCGGATCCCGGCAGAGCGGCCTCGACGCCCTGCACGGCTCGGTGATCCGGGGCGCGACCCCGTTCGGCCGGATGCTCAGCGACCACCTGCACTCCCTGAGCGCGCACGCGACCGGGTTCTCGGAGCCGGAGGCCGCGGCGGCGGCCGAGGCCACGGCCGCGCTGCTCGGCGCGGCGACCCTGGGCCTGCCGGAGGACGGAGGGGGCACACAGCCGCCCGAGCGGGCGCCTCTGCTTGTCGCGATCCGGCGCTTCATCGAGGCCGAACTGGCCTCCGCGGACCTGTCCGCCGAGACGATCGGGCGGCGGTTCGGCGTCTCGCGGAGCGCCCTCTACCGGCTGTTCGTCCCCCTCGGGGGGGTCTCCGGCTATGTCCGGCAGCGCCGGCTCGCCCGCGCCTACCGCGACCTCGCCACCGGCGACGGGCGCTTCGCCCGCATCTCCGAGGTGGCGTATCGCTGGCGCTTCGAGAGCCCCGCGCATTTCACCCAGGCCTTCCGCGCGGAGTTCGGCTGCGCCCCCCGGGACGTCCGCGACCGGGCCGCGGCCGAGACCGACCGGTCCCCGGCCGCGGAGCCGCCGGCCCAGGCCGAGACCTGGGCCGACTTCTACCAGTGGGTCCTCAAGCTGGCGGCCTGAGGGGTCCGGGACCGGCACCCCGGACCTTGTGCCCCCGGCCTCGGATGGATCATAAGGGCCGCGATGACCTTCGGGGTTCGGCATAGGCGCCCGGCCGGGGCGCGGGGCTGGTGGGCGCTCGCCGCCCGCGCGCTCGCGCTCGTCCTGGCGCTGACCGTCGCCGCTCCGGGCGTCGGCCTCGCGGCGGATCTCGCCTTCCACGCCGGCGGCCACCACGACCGGGGCCAGGGCCCGGCCCTCGACGCGCCGGCGGCGCCCGCGACCGTCGATCCCGGCGTCTCGGAGCACCTCCATTGCGGCTGCCATCAGGCGGCCCGCCTGGAGGCCACCGAGATCGCGCCCCCGGCTGTTCCGGGCCGGGTGCTGCCGGGCGCCCTCGCCCAGGGCCGCCCCTCCGTCAGTCCCGACCGCCTGCCGCGGCCTCCGCGCGCGTGAGCTGACGCCGCCCGCGGGCGGCGCACCGCCCGGATGCCGAACCGGCTCCGGGTTCACCCCCACGCGACACCTGAACGGGACCCTCCGGGACCGCCGCGTGCGGCACCCCGCCCTCCCGGCCGAGCAGCTTCCCCATGCGCATTATCCTGTCCGTGGCCGCCGCCGCGGCACTCCTGGCCGCCGGCTTCGCCCTCGGCGGCGCCCCCGCCGTCCCGACCCTGCCCGACCGTCTCCGGCAGACCCTCGCGTACGCCGGGCTCGCCCGAGCCCCGGCCGACGACCACGATCAGCGCTACGCGGCGGCCGCACCGGACCGGCCCAAAGCCGCGCCCGACCCGCACGCGGGCGACGATCACGCCGGCCACGACCACGACCACGCGCACGACCACGCGCACGGCAACGAGCACGGCGACGCGCACGGCGCCGACGAGCCTCACGAGGCGGGCACGATCCGGATGCGGCCCGATCAGGTCGCCGGCCAGGACATCGTCACGCGCAGAGTGGAGGGCGGCACGCTGGCGCGCCACCTCCTCGTCCCCGGCACGATCACGCCCGACACCGACCGGATCGCCCGGGTCCCGGCCCGGGTGGTCGGGACCGTGGCGGAGATGCGCAAGCGCCTCGGCGACGCCGTGCAGGCGAACGAGGTCGTCGCCATCCTCGACAGCCGCGAGGTCGCCGACGCCAAGAGCGAGTACCTCACCGCCCAGGTCCAGGCCGAGCTGCAGACGATCAACTTCGAGCGCCAGCAGAAGCTGCTCGCCTCGCGCAGCGCCTCCGAGGCCGCGTTCGAGACCGCCCGGGCCGCCTATCTGGAGAACCGGCTCCGGGTCGACCTCGCCCGCCAGAAGCTGTCGGCGCTCGGCCTCGACGCCGCCGAGGTGGCGGCCGCCCAGAAGCGCGACGAGGCCACCCCGAACCAGTCGACCCTGCGCCGCTACCCCCTGCGGTCGCCCCTCGCCGGCCGCATCGTCGAGCGCAAGGTCGATGTCGGCACGGCGGTCGGCAAGGAGGGCGATCCGGCCGACCTCTACACGGTGGCGGACCTCTCCACGGTCTGGATCGAGCTGTCGGTGCCGACCGTCGACCTCGCCCAGGTGCGGGAAGGCGCCCGCGTGACGGTCACGCCCGGCCGGACAGGCGAGACGAAGCGCCGGGCGGAGGGCCGCGTGATCTTCGTCAGCCCCTTCCTCAACCCCGACACGCGCTCGGCCCGGGTGGTGGTCGCCCTGCCGAACCCCGACTTCGCGTGGCGGCCCGGCACCTTCGTGACCGCCGAGGTCGAGATCGCGCAGGACGCGGTCCCGGTCCGGATCCCCAAGGCGGCGGTCCAGACCGTCGAGGGCCGGAGCGTCGTCTTCGCGCGCACGGCCGAGGGGTTCGAGAAGCGGCCGGTCACCCTCGGCCGCTCCGACGACGAGGCCTACGAGGTCACCGCCGGGCTCGAGCCCGGCGCCGAGATCGCGGTCGGCAACGCGTTCCTGCTGAAGGCCGAGCTCGGCAAGGCCGACGCCGGCCACGCCCACTGAGGAGACGGACGATGATCAGCCGCATCCTCGCCGTCTCGGTCCGCCAGCGCTGGCTGGTGCTGCTCCTCGTGCTGCTGGCCTCGGCCTTCGGCGCCGCCGCGCTCACGCGGCTGCCCATCGACGCCGTGCCCGACATCACCAACAACCAGGTCCAGATCAACACCCTGGCCCCGTCCCTGTCGCCGGCCGACGTCGAGCGGCAGGTCACCTACCCGGTCGAGACGGCGCTCGCCGGCATCAAGGGCCTCGAGTACACCCGCTCGCTCTCGCGCAACGGCTTCTCGCAGATCACCGCGGTCTTCGCCGAGTCCCTCGACATCTACTTCGCCCGCCAGCAGGTCGCCGAGCGCATCGCCCAGGTGCGGGAGGACCTGCCGTCGGGGGTCGAGCCGCGGATGGGCCCGATCTCCACGGGCCTCGGCGAGATCTACATGTGGTCGGTCCAGTACGCGCCGCTGCCTGAGCGCGCGGCCGTGCCGGCGGGCCGGCCGGGCTGGCAGCCGGACGGGAGCTACCGGACCCCGGAGGGGCAGGTGCTCAGGACGGAGCTGGAGCAGGTCGCCTACCTGCGCACGGTGCAGGACTGGATCGTGCGGCCGCAGATCAAGTCCGTCCCGGGCGTCGCCGGCGTCGACGGGATCGGCGGCTTCGAGAAGCAGTACCACGTCCAGCCGGACCCCACGAAGCTCACCGCCCTCGACCTGTCCTTCGCGGACGTCGCCCGCGCGCTCCAGGCCAACAACGCCAACCAGGGCGCCCGCTACCTGGAGGATAACGGCGAGAGCTACGTCGTGCGCGCCGCCGGCCGCCTGGAGAGCCCGGAGGCGATCGCCGACGTCGTCGTGGCGAGCCGCGGCGGCGTGCCGGTGCGGATCCGCGACGTCGCCACGGTGCGGATCGGGCGCGACCTGCGCACCGGCTCGGCGAGCGAGAACGGGCAGGAGACCGTCATCGGCACCGCCCTGATGCGGATCGGCGAGAACAGCCGCACGGTGGCGGCCGCCGTCGACGCCCGCATGGACCAGATCCGGCGGGCCCTGCCCCCCGGCATCGTCGTCCAGAGCGTCCTCGACCGGACGCAGCTCGTCGAGGCCACGATCCGCACGGTGGGCAGGAACCTCGCCGAGGGCGCGGCCCTCGTGATCGTCGTCCTGTTCCTGCTGCTCGGCAACATCCGGGCGGCGCTGATCGCCGCGCTGGTCATCCCGGCCGCCATGCTGATGACCGTGACCGGCATGGTCGAGGGGAGGATCTCGGCGAACCTGATGAGCCTCGGGGCGCTGGATTTCGGGCTCATCGTCGACGGGGCGGTGATCATCACCGAGAACGCGCTGCGCCACCTCGCCGAGCGGCAGCACGCCCTCGGGCGGCCACTCGTGCTGGAGGAGCGCCTCGAGACGGTGCGGGACTCGGCCGAGGAGATGATCGCGCCGTCCCTCTACGGGCAGGCGATCATCATCCTGGTCTACGTCCCGCTCCTGACCTTCACGGGGGTCGAGGGCAAGATGTTCCAGCCGATGGCGCTGACCGTCATCCTCGCCCTGGCGGCGGCCTTCGTGCTGTCGCTGACCTTCGTGCCGGCCCTGATCGCCATCGCGCTGACCGGCCGGGTCACCGAGGCCGAGAACCCCCTCGTCCGGGGCCTGAAGGCGCTCTACCGGCCCGTCCTCGCGGCGGCGATCCGGGCGCCCGCCCCGTTCGTCGGGGCGGCGCTGCTCCTCCTCGCGGGCGCAGGGCTGCTCGCCACCCGGCTTGGGACCGAGTTCATCCCGCAGCTCGACGAGAAGAGCATCGCCCTCAACGCCACGCGGATCCCGTCCACCTCCCTCACCCAGTCGCAGGCGATGCAGCTCAAGGTGGAGCGGGCGATCGCCAAGTTCCCGCAGGTCGCCTACGTGTTCTCGAAGACCGGCACCGCCGAGGTCGCCACCGACCCGATGCCGCCGAACTCCTCCGACACCTTCGTGATGCTCAAGCCGCAGGCGGACTGGCCCGACCCGGGCCTGTCGAAGGCCGAGCTGCAGGAGCGGATCGAGGCGTCCTTGGGCGAGCTCGCCGGCAACGTCTACGAGTTTTCCCAGCCGATCCAGCTGCGCTTCAACGAGCTGCTCGCCGGGACGCGGGGCGACCTCGCCGTGAAGGTGTTCGGCGACGCCTTCGAGCCGATGCTGGAGACCGCCAACAGGATCGCCGCGATCCTGCGCGGGATCCCGGGCGCCGACGACGTGAAGGTCGAGCAGATCACCGGCCTGCCGGTCTTCGAGATCAAGATCGACCGGACCGAGGCGGCCCGGCTCGGCCTCAGCACCGGGGCGATCCAGGACGTGATCGGCGCCGCCATGGGCGGCCGGGACGCCGGGGTCGTGTTCGAGGGCGACCGGCGCGTGCCGATCGTCGTGCGCCTGACCGATCAGGTCCGCGAGGACCGGGAGGCCCTGGAGAACCTGCCGGTCCCCCTGCCCCCGGGCGCGAACGGCAAGGCCGCCTCCGTGCTCCTGCGGCAGGTGGCGCAGTTCTCGGTGAGCGAGGGGCCGAACCAGATCAGCCGCGAGAACGGCCGGCGCCGGGTCGTGGTCACCGCCAATGTCCGCGGGCGCGACATCGGCTCGCTGGTGGCGGAGGCGCAGGCGAAGGTCGCCGCGCAGGTGACCCTGCCGGCGGGCTCGTACGTCACCTGGGGCGGCCAGTTCGAGAACCTCGCCTCGGCTCAGGCGCGGCTCACCGTGGTGGTGCCGGTGTGCTTCTTCCTGATCTTCCTGCTGCTCACCTCGGCGCTCGGCAGCGCGCGGGACGCGCTCCTGGTGTTCAGCGCGGTGCCGCTGGCGCTCACCGGCGGCATCGCGGCCCTGTGGCTGCGGGGGATGCCGCTGTCGGTGCCGGCCGCGGTCGGGTTCATCGCGCTCTCGGGGGTGGCGGTGCTCAACGGCCTCGTGATGCTGACCTTCATCAAGCAGCTCGTCGCCGCGGGCCGGCCGCTGCGGGCGGCGATCCGCGAGGGCGCCCTCACCCGGCTGCGGCCGGTGGCGATGACCGCGCTGGTCGCCTCCCTGGGTTTCGTGCCGATGGCGCTCGCCACCGGCACCGGGGCCGAGGTACAGCGGCCGCTGGCGACCGTGGTGATCGGCGGCCTGATCAGCGCGACCCTGCTGACCCTAGTGGTGCTGCCGGCGCTCTACGCGCGGTTCGGGCGCGCCGGTCCGGCCGAGCGCGCCGCGCCCACGGCGGAGCCGGTGGCGGATCGCGCCGCCTGACGGCTCCCCCGCCTCGGCCGCGGCGGCCCTGAGGCGGAAGGTCAGGCGGGGAGGATGTGCAGCATCCCGCCGACCATCCCGAGGGCCCCGATGCCGATCAGCCCCACGGTGATGTAGAGCCGCATCCGGCTCGCGTCGGCGGCCGACGGCGGCTGGGGGTCTTCGGGCAGGTCGAACCAATCCATCGGGTGGGCGCAGCCGGTCGGGTGGGCGGGAGGCGCCGCCCTAGGCCTGCCCGATGACGACGGGATGACGGCGGTATGCCGGCCGCGCAGGCCGCTACGGCTTCACCAGCAGCACGTTCACCGCCTTGGCGAGCACGTGGACGGTGTCGCCTTCCTCGAGGCCCAGCTCCTCCAGCGAGTCGACCGTCATGACCGAGGCCATGCGGTAGGCGGTGCCGACCAGTTCCACCTCGACCTGGGCCATCACGTCCCCGCGCTTGATCGCCGTCACCGTGGCGGGGATGTCGTTGCGCGCGCCGTGTTTCATGGGAGCTTCCGGGTTGCGCAGCCGGTTCGGCCGCCATCGAGGCCTATCGCGGCCGGGGCCCCGGCATCAATCACGACGCCGGGACCGCGATCGGGAAGCCTCCGGGAAACCGCCGCGGAGCGGCCCGGGGCAGGACCGGATCAGCGACGGCCGGAGGCTCCGGCCGAGCCGCCATCGCTGCCGCCGGGCTGGAATCCGGCCGCGTTCGGCGGCCCCTTCATCCGGCCGTCCTGCTTCGGCATCTCCGAGCCCGGAGATCCGGTCGTCGTGCCCGTCGTCTCGCCTTTGCCCGTCGCGCCCTGGCCCGTGTAGCCGGCCGCGTTGGGCGAACCCTGCATGCGGGTCCCGGTATTCTCCGCGGCCGTGGCGGCCGCGCCTGTCGCCAGGAGGCCGGCGACGGTCAGGCTGATCAGCGTCTTCATGTGCGAATCCTCAAGCGCTTCCCCAGGCCGCCTCTCCGGACGTACCGGGGCAACGCGGCCGGACGGATCCCGTTCACGCCGCCGCGACCGGACCGGCGCGGGCGCCGGGGTTGCGGGACAATACTTGCTGCGATGCGATATTTCTGCATCGAAGACGGGGCGCGAGCCCGTTCCGCGAGGCAATGTATTGATTTATGTACGGAGTTGAGCCGCTGGGCACAATTGCAATCCGCGGCAGAATCTGTTTGAATATTCGGACGCGTTGCATTCCATCGTGGTGACTGAATTCGCTTGCGGCCTATCGGGCTCCGCGAGGAGGTCGAACATGTACGCTTTGGCCAAGACCAGAGAGAGAACCGATTGGGAGCTGGTCGTCGTCTTCGGCAGCTGGATCGTCTTCGAGATCGCGATCCTGATGCTGTGCTTGGTGTCGATGTAGGCTTTCTTCGGGACTACGCCCGATCCGCCGCGCCCCGGGCAGTGCCGGATCCCCGGCCGGGTGGCCGATGCTTGGAGATGCGCGGAGACGCTTGAGAAACCCGCGCGTGCCGGGGCATGCTCTGCCGATCGCAGGAGTCGCCGACAGGGTCGGCGCGACGGCAGGGGACGGGTGCATGGCGAAGGCGGTGCGGGCGGGCGGTGATCGCGAGGCGCGTCAGAGACCCCCGGCCGAGGACGTCCACGCCGCGGAACTCGCGCGCCTGCGCGCCGAGGATCCGGCGCCGCGGCCGCCGGGCTGGCAGCTCTCGCTCCAGGCCGTCCGACGCTTCATCTGCGGCGACGGCGCGACGCCCGCCAAGGTGGTCTGCGCCCCAGCGCTCGTGGAGCGGGCCATGGTCACCCTGGCGACCTCCCGCGCCCTGCTGCTGATCGGCGAGCCCGGGACCGCCAAGAGCCTGCTCTCGGAACTCCTCGCCGCCGCGATCAGCGGGCGCTCGACCCTGACGATCCAGGGCGGCGCGTCGCTGACCGAGGACCAGATCCGCTACGGCTGGAACTACGCGCTGCTCGTCGCCGAGGGGCCGAGCCCGCGCGCCCTGGTGCCGGGCGCCCTCCATACCGGCCTCAGCGAGGGGCGGATCGTCCGCTTCGAGGAGCTGACCCGCTGCCCGCTGGAGGTGCAGGACAGCCTGCTCTCGGTCCTGTCCGACCGGGTGCTCGCGGTGCCCGAACTCACCGGCGCGGACGGGATGGTCTACGCCCGGGAGGGGTTCAACCTGATCGCCACGGCCAATACCCGCGACCGGGGTGTCAACGAGATGTCGGCGGCCCTCAAGCGCCGGTTCGGCTTCGAGACTGTCTTCCCGATCGCCGATCTCGACGCCGAGCTCGCCCTGGTGCAGCGCGAGGCCACCGCCCTGCTGGCCCGCTCCGGCGTGCCCCGCGCCCCGGATCCGGAGGTGCTCGAACTCCTCGTGACCTGCTTCCGGGAGCTGCGCGAAGCCGTGGACACCGAGGGCACCGGCATGGAGCGGCTCTCGTCCGTGATGAGCACCGCGGAGGCGGTCAGCGTCGCCCACGCCATCGGCGTGAAGGGCCATTTCCTGCGCGGCGATGCCGGCCGGCCGGAGGACATCGTCGCCTGCCTCGCCGGCACCGCCGCCAAGGACGACGCCGAGGACCTCGCCCGCCTGCGCCGCTACCTCGACCAGCGCGTCAGCCGCCGCTCCGGCGCGGCGTGGCGGGAGTTCTACGCGGCGCGGCACCTCCTCACCCCGCAATGAACCCCGCAACGAGTGGTCCCGCGCCGGATCCCGGCCGCCTGACCGTCATCGGCGTGCGCCACCATTCCCCGGCCTGCGCCGGGCTCGTCCGGCGCACGATCGCGGCGCTGCGGCCGGCCTGCGTGCTGATCGAGGGGCCGGTCGACTTCAACCCGCACCTGCCCGACCTCGCCCTCGGCCACGACCTGCCGGTGGCGATCTTCTCGTTCCGGGCCGACGCGGCAGGCAGCGCCGCCTCCTACACGCCGTTCTGCGCCTTCTCGCCGGAATGGCAGGCCCTGGAGGCGGGCCGGGCGGTGGGTGCCGAGACGCTGTTCTGCGACCTGCCGGCCTGGGACCCGGCCTTCGGGCGCCGCGCCAACCGCTACGCCGACCCGCACGGGGCCCGCGCCGAGGCGGCCGAGCGGGCGCTGGCCGCCGCCCTCGGCGTCGCCGACCAGGACGCCCTCTGGGACGTCCTCGCCGAGGCGGCGCCCGAGGCGGAGCTGCCGGCCCGGCTCGACCGCTACTTCGCCCTGCTGCGCCCGCCCGGCACGGACGATCCCGCCGAGGAGGCCCGCGAGCGCTTCATGGGCGCCTACGCGGCCCACGCCCTGCGGGCGGCCGGCGGCCGGCCGGTCGTCCTCGTCTGCGGCGGCTGGCACGCGGACGCCGTCCGGCGCCACGCCGCGCGCGCGGACGGGACCCGGCCCGAGCCGGCGCCGCCGGAGCCGGACCTGCGCACCGGCAGCTACGTGGTGCCCTACGCCTATCCCCGGCTCGACCGGTTCTCGGGCTACGCGGCCGGCATGCCGGCACCGGGCTACTACGAGCGCGTGGCCGAAGCGGGCCTCGCCCCCGCGGCCGACTGGGCGATGACGGCGATCACCGCGGCCCTGCGCGAGGCCGGGCAGGTCGTCTCCACCGCCGACCGCGTCGCCTGGCGGGTCCACGCCGAGGCCCTCGCCCGGCTGCGCGCCCATCCCGCGATCCTGCGCGCCGACCTGATCGACGCGGCCCTCGCGGCCCTGGTGAAGGATGCCCTCGACCGCCCGCCCGCCTGGGCGGCCGGCCGCGCCGCGCCCGGCCACCCAGCGCTCGCCGCGATGCTGCGGGCGCTCACCGGCCCGCGCGAGGGACGCCTCGCCCCCGGCACCCGGCAGCCGCCCCTCGTGGCCGACGTCGCCGAGCGCCTGCGCGCCGCCGACCTGGAGCCGGGGCCGGCCCGCCGCAGCGTCGACCTCGACTGGGCCGAGCCCGGTGACCGGGCGCGGGCGCACCTGCTCCACCGGCTGGTCCTGCTCGGATTGCCGGGGATCGCCCGCGAGGGCCCGGACCGCGCCGGGCCCGGCCTGCCGCGGGAGCGCTTCACGCTCGCGCGCCACCCGCACTGGCTCGGCGCCCTGATCGAGGCCTCGCTCTGGGGCGGGACCCTGGAGATGGCCGCCTCCGCCCGGATCACCGCCCGGGTCGAGGCGGCGCCCGATTCCCTCGAAATCCTCGCCGGGGCCCTGTCCGACGCGCTGTTCGCCGGCCTCACCCTGGAGGGCGAACTGCTCGCCCGCCTGAGCGCGGGCATCGCGGCGGCGCACGACGCCGCCGCCCTGGGCGCCGCCGGGGCCGGGATCGTGCGGCTGTACCGGTTCGGCGACGCCTTCGCGCCGGCGCGGCCGGCCCTGGCCCGCCTCTGCGCCGTCCTGGCGGCCCGGGCGCTCTTCGTCGTCGAGGCCGTCCGGGACCCGCGCGCCGGGCTCGGCGCCATCCCGCTGGTCCTCGCCTGCCGCGACCTGTTCCGCGAGGTCGGCGCGGAGATTCCGGGCCTCGACGACCTGCGCGCACCGTTCTCCGCCATGCTCGGCCGCCGCCTCGCCGATCCGGAGACGCCGCCGGCCCTCGCGGGGGCGGCGCTCGGCTTCCGGGTCGCCTGCGGCGCGGCCGGATCGGACCCGGAGGCCGCCCTGGCCTGGCTGCGCCGCTTCGGCCTGCCCGCGACGCTCGGCGACTTCCTCGCCGGCCTGTTCGCCCTCGCCCGCGAGGAGATCGCCGCCGACGCGACCCTCGCCTCCGTCGAGGGGCTGGTGGCCGCCTGGGGCGACGACGACTTCCTGCGCGCGCTGCCGTCCCTGCGGATGGCCTTCGCGTGGTTCCCGCCCCGGGAGCGCGAGCGCATCGCCGTCGCGATCCTGCGCCGGAGCGGCCTCGGCGAGGCCCGGGCCGAGGTCGAGGCCCTGGCCTGGATGCGCCAGCGCGCCCGCCCGGCCGATCAGGCCGAGGCCCTGGCCCGCGAGGCGCGGGTCGCCGCGCGGCTCGCCCGCCACGGGTTGACCTGAGCCGCGACAAGGAAAATTTTACCGCCGCGCCACGGGGAGAGGACTGCATGCAGCGTTACGAGCTGACGGCGGGAACATCGGCGAAGTTCTGGGAGGCCGGAGCCGAGGACAGCGTTCTCATCGTGAGATTCGGCCGGATCGGCACGCAGGGGCAGTCCAAGACGAAGAGCTTTCCGAGCGCGCAGGCGGCCCAGGTCGAACTCGACCGGCTGGTGCGGGAGAAGACCGGCAAGGGCTATCGCCCGGCGGGTGAGGCCGCGCCGGCCGGACCAGATCCGGCCTCCGGAGCGGGCGCCGCGGCGACGGGCAACGCCGCCGCATCCCCGGCGGCCGAAGCTCAGGTCGCCGAGGCCCGGTCCGCCGAGACCGGGGCCGCCGAGACCGGGGCCGCCGGGACGTCGCCCGCCCCCGCCGCCGGCGCGGAGGCGCGCTGCGTCCCGATCTTCACCGGTACGCCCCTGCCCACCCGCAGCCGGCCCGGCGCGCCCCTCGACGCCGCCGCCGACTGGGCCGCCTTCGCGGCGCGGATCCGCCCGCTGCTGGAGGCCGCCTCGGACGAGGCGCGCGCGCCGGCCGAGGCCCTCGCCGCTCGGCTCGACAGCGCGCCGCCGGCCCTCGACCCGGACGAGGTCCGCGCCTGGCTGGAGCAACTCGAGGCGGCCTGCCCGGCGCTGAGCCAGCGCCCCTGGGGCGCCAAGCCCGGACCGCAGGGGCCGGCGGCCCGGGCGGCGTTCACGCATCTCGCCCGCTGGCTCGTGGCCCGCTCCGGCACCGGGGGGACGCTCGTGGCCCTGCTCGACCGGCTGCGGCCCCGTCCCTCCGGCCGCTACGGCTCGCTCCCGGTCTCGGCCTGGGACATCCCCACCACCTTGGGTCTCCGGGCGGCCCTGGTCGCCGCCCCCGAGGCGGCGTACGCGGAGGCCCTGGACGCGGCCCTCCGGCTCGCCGCTTCGGACCCGGAGCCCACCCTCGCCCGCTGGCTCGCGGTGATCTTCGCGGACGACCGGCCCGGCGCCGACCACGCCCTCTCCGCCCGCGCGGTGCTGGCGCGCTGCGACCCGCCCGATCCCAAGGCCTACGGCAATTCCCACGTCGCCCTGCCGTTGATCGTCGACCTGCCGCCCGCGCAGGCCGCGCCCTGGTACGCCGCGCCGTATCACCGGGCGACGCTGGCGACCTGCGATGTCGGGGCCGAGGAGGCCGCCGCGACGGTGATCGCCGTCGCCGACGCGGCCGGCGAGCCGGCCACCCCCGGCCTCGTCTGGCTCCTGGAGGGGGCGGTCGGCCCCGAGCGCACGATCGTCGCCCGGGCCCTGCTGGAGACCCGCGCCGCCGACGCCCTCGACGCGCTCCTGCCCTTCGTGGGCACCAAGCTGGTCCGCGACGCCCTCGACGCCGCCGACGCGGCCTTCCCCGACTGGATGCTGCGGGCCTATCTGCGCGCGCTCCAGGGCAAGGGGGAGCCCGCCTACGGCCCCAGGGCCGTGACCCTCGCCGCGCGCCACGGGCACGAGACCGCCCGCGCCTGGGCGGCGGCCGAGGGCGGCCGGGGCGCGGGGCGCCTGGACCGGCTGCTCGCCGCCGGAAGCGCGCCGCAGGCGGCGCCGGAGGCCCTGCCCCCGGTGCTCCGGGACCCGCCCTGGCGGCGGCGCGGGACCGCGCGCGCCCGGTCGGAACGGGCGGTGGCGCCGATCCCGACGCCCTTCGCGCACGGCTTCGACCCCGACGAGGCCCTCGACCGCAGCACCTTCTACTTCGAGGCCGGGACGCTGGTGGAGTCCATGACGGACCTCGCGGCGCGGATCCGCGCTACCGAGGCGGAGGCCCTCTACGACATGCCGATCCCGCCGCCGGCCGAGCCCGTGCCCGCCGCCGACGCGGATCCGGCCACCGCCCTGGCCTGGCTCGACCGCCGGCTCGACCTGGACCGCGACGCGTTCACCGGCTTCTTCTACTTCAACTACGGGCCCTGGTTCCGGATGGTCGGGTGGCAGCCCGAGCCCCTGGCGCTGATGCTGTGGGAGAAGACCGGGCCGCAGCGCGCCCACTACGTCGCGTGGCGGCGCACCATCGCGGTGATGCTGTCGCGCTTCGGCGCGCGGGCCGTGCCCGGCCTCGTCCGCCTCGTCGCGGCGGATCCGGCGCAGCTCCTGCCGGAGGTCGAGCCGGTGGACGCCGCCGACCTCGCCCCGGTCGCCGCCCGGGCCTTCCACCGCACCCGCAAGCTGCGGCCGGCCGCGGCCGCGTGGCTGCGCGCCCATCCCCGCACCGCCGCGCTGCGGCTCCTGCCCGAGACCCTCGGGGCCGCCGGCCCGGACCGCGACGCGGCCGACGCGGCCCTGCGCTTCCTCGCCGCCGAGCCCGCGGGGCGCGCCGCCCTCGACGCCGCCGTCGCGGCCTACGCGGAGCGGGATCCCGGCGTGCCCGGGGCGGTGGCCGCCGGCGTCGACAGCGACCCGCTGGAGCAGGTGCCGTCCAAGCCGCCGAAGCTCCCCGACTGGGTGGTCCCCGCCGCCCTGCCCCGCCCGGTCCTGCGGAGCGGCGGCGCCCTGCCCGACGCCGCCGTCACCGCCCTGTGCGAGATGCTCGCCTTCTCCGACCCGCTCGCGCCCTACGCGGGCGTCGCGCAGGTCCGCGCCGCCTGCACGCTGGAGAGCCTCGACGCCTTCGCGGTCGCGCTGTTCCAGTCCTGGATCGCCGCCGGCGCCAAGGCGACGGGAGAGTGGGCGATGCAGGCGCTCGCCCTGATCGGGGGCGACCACGCCGCCCGCGACCTCACCCGGCAGATCCGCGCCTGGGGGCAGGCCGGCCTCAAGCCGCGCGGCAAGGCCGGCATCGCCGTGCTCGCCGGGATCGGCACCGACGTGGCGCTGATGAACCTCAGCGCCATCGCCGAGAAGAGCCCGCTGCTGCAGCTGCGCGAGGCCGCCCGCGCCGCTATCGTCGACGCCGCCGAGGCCCGCGGCCTCGACGAGGTCGACCTCGCCGACCGGCTCTCCCCCGATCTCGGCCTCGACGCGCGCGGCGGGCTCGACCTGTCCTTCGGGGAGCGCCGGTTCCGGGTCGGCTTCGACGAGACTCTGAAGCCCGTCCTGCGCGACGCCGAGGGCCGGCGGCTCGCCGCCCTGCCCCGCCCGACCAAGGCGGACGATCCCGAATCCGCCAAGGCGGCGTCCCGGCACTGGGCGGCCCTGCGCAAGGACGCGGAGGCCGCGGCCGGCCTGCAGATCACCCGGCTCGAGGCCATGCTGGCGTCCCAGCGCCGCGTCGCCCCCGGGGTGTTCTGGCCGTTCTTCGCCGCCCACCCGCTGATCCGCCACCTCGCCGGGCGGCTCGTCTGGGGCCTCTACCCGGACGCAGCGCCCGCGACGCCGCCGGGGCACGTCTTCCGCCTCGCGGAGGATCTCTCGCCGACCGACGCCGCGGACGACGCCCTCGCCCTCGACGTCGCGGCGGCCGAGGGCGTGGTCGGCCTCGTCCACCCCCTGCACCTCGACCCGGAGGAACGAACCGCCTGGAGCGGCCTGTTCGCCGATTACGAGATCGCCCAGCCGTTCCCGCAGATCGCCCGCGAGACCTTCGCGTTCACCGAGGCCGAGCGGGGCGCCGCCGAGACCCACCGCTTCGACGGGGTCCGGGTGGGCGGCCGCCGCCTGCGGGGGCTGCGGCCCCAGGGCTGGTCGACCGACACGGGGAGCGAGCACGTCCATGCGGTGCAGCGTCCGGTCGCGCTGCCCGACGGCACCCGCCTCGTCGCGGTCCTCCGATTCGAGGACGGGTTCTGGCACCGGCCCGGCCCGGAGGGCGACGGGATCCAGACGCTGCGGACCCTGACCCTGTCCGACACCGGCTGGCGCGCCGCGGCGGCCCACCGGTTCGGCGACCTCGACCCGGTGACCGCGAGCGAGGTCCTGCGGACGCCGAGCCTGCTCGCCGCCGCCGGCGACGCGTGAGAGGGAGACAGGCCATGGAACGCTACGAGCTGGTCGAGGGCAGCGCGGCCAAGTTCTGGGAGGTCGGCGTCTCCGGCCCGACGCTCACCGTCCGCTTCGGGCGCCTCGGCACCCAGGGCCAGAGCAAGGACAAGACCTGCGCCGACGCGGCCGCGGCCGTGAAGGAGAAGGACAAGCTCGTCCGCGAGAAGACCGCCAAGGGCTACGTCCGCGCCGACGGAGCGGCGCCCGCCCCGGTGCAGGCGTCCGGGCCGGTTGGCGAGACGGTTGTCGAGCCCGCCGCGGAGCCGGCGCCCGCCCCGCCGCCGGCCGAGGCCCCGCCGGAGCCCGTCCCGCCCCCCGCCCCGGCCGCGGTCTTCGCGGCGGTGCCGCTGCCGACCCGCCTGCGCCCCGGTCCGCGCCCGGACGCGGCGGAGGCCTGGCGGGCGATCGCGGCGCCGCTGGCAGCCGCGCTCGGCGATGCCGAGGCCGCGCGCCTCGCCGGAGCGCCGCCGGACCGGGACGGCCTCGCCGCCTGGCTGGACGCGATCGTCGACGCCGCGGAGGCGCGCCGACAGGGGAATCCGTCCCGGGCCGCCACCGGCGACGCCGTCCTTCGAGGGGCACTGGAGGCGGTCCTGCGCTACGCCGTGGCCGAGGGCGGGACGGAGACCGTCGCCCGGCTGGCCGACCGCCGCCGCCCGACCCCGAAGACGCCGCGCGCCTACCAGCGTCTGTCCTGGGCCGAGCCGCTCCACCTCGCCCTGCGGGCCGCCCTCGTGCACGCCCCGGAGGCCGATTACGACGCCGCGGTCGCGCTCCTGAACGCCCGGATCGCCGAGGACCACGACTGGCCGGCGGCCTGCGCCTTCGCGTTCATCCTGGCCGACGACCGGGCCGCCCCGCACCCGCTCCAGCCCGTCGCGGTGGTCGAGGCCGCCGCGTCGGCGGGGATCGACGTCACGGCCGATACGGCCTACCTGCCGCTGCTGGCCGACGCGCCGCCGGAAGCGGTCGCGCGCTGGCGCGCCAAGCGCAGCTACCACCTCTACTTCGTCTACTGCGCCCTCGACGCGGCCGAGGCGGCCGCGACCCTGCTGGCGGTGGCCCGCGCCGCCGGGCAGCCGGCCCTGCCGGCCCTCGACTGGCTGCTGCACTACGCCCTTGACGAGCAGCGTCGCACGGTCGCCCTGGCGATCCTGTCGACGGGCGAGGCCGGGGCGCTCCCGGCCCTGCTGCCCCACCTCCACGAGAAGCCCGTCGCGGCCGCCCTCGACGCGGCGCTGGAGGCCGATCCCGCCGCGATCCTGCCCCGCTGCCTCGCGGCCCTCGCGGGCGGCCGGTCCGAGCCCGCCCTGCGCGCCCGGGTGAACCGGGCGCTCGACGCCCACGGGCTCGACATGGTCCGCGGCTGGCTCGCGGCGTCGGGCGGGCGCGGGGCCGGCATCCTCGACGCCCTGGCGGAAGCCCGCGCGGTGCCCCTCGCGGAGCCCGCCGCCTGGCCGCGGGTGCTGCGCGACCCGCCCTGGCGGGCCAAGGCCCGGACCCGGGACGACCTCGTCCTCGCCCTCGCGCCGCTGCCGACGCCGTTCGCCCACGCAGTGCCCGAGGTCGCGCCGAGCTACTGGCGCGCGCGGAACGCCGTCACCCTCGACGGCCCGGAGGCGCTGCGGGCCTTCGTGGCGGCCGCCGAGCTTTCCCATCCGACGCAGGGCTGGAGCCGGATCCCGCCCCCGCTCTCCGAGCCGCCGCGCGACGATCCGCCGGCCCTGATCGCCTGGGTCGCCGGCCGCGTCGCCCAGATCGACGAGGCCTGCCATTACTGGGCGAACTCGCCCTATCGCCAGCTGGTCGGCAGCCTGGAGCGGCAGCCCGAGCCCCTGGCGCTCGCCCTCTGGGCCCAGTCGCGCGTCGTCGCGGGATGCTTCCACGTCTCGCAGTGGCCGGAGATCGTGTGGGCGATGCTGTCGCGGTTCGGCGAGCGGGCGATGCCGGGCCTCGTCGGGCTGGTCGAGGCCGATCCGGTCGGGCTCCTGCCGGCGGTCCTGGCGGTGGACGATGCCCGCCTCGCCGGGCCCGCCGCCCGCGCCCTCACGAAGCTCAAGAAGGCCCGCGAGCCGGCCCTGGCCTGGCTGCGCCGCCATCCCGAGACCGCCCTCACCCGCCTCTTGCCCGACGCCGTGGGCCGGCCCGGGGCGCTGCGCGACGCCGGCGAGCACGCCCTGCGCGTGCTGGCGCAGGACCGGGCGGACGGCCGCGCCATCATCGCTTCCGTGGTCGCGCGCTACGCGGACCAGGCACCGGACGTGACCGAGGCGGTCGCGCAGGTGCTCGACCGCGATCCCCTCGCCCGCGTCCCCGCCAAGGTCGGCAAGCCGCCCGCCTGGGTCGTGCCGTCCATGCTGACCCGGCCGCGTCTGCGGGACGGGACCGCCCTGCCGGACGCGGCGATCCTGACCCTCTGCGAGATGCTGTCCTTCACCAACCCGGACGCCGTCTATGCCGGCGTGCCGATGGTCCGCGAGGCCTGCACCGAGGCGAGCCTCGCGGCCTTCGCGTGGGACCTGTTCTCCGCCTGGATCGCCGCCGGGACACCCTCGAAGGACGGGTGGGCCCTGCGCGCGCTGGGCTGGTTCGGCACCGACGCCACGGCCCGCGACCTGACCCGCCTGATCCGCCGCTGGCCCGGCGAGGCCGCCCACGCCCGCGCGGTCACCGGACTCGACGTGCTGGTCGATATCGGCACCGACGTCGCGCTGATGAACCTCAACGGCATCGCCGAGAAGCTGAAGTTCAAGGGGCTCCAGGAGAAGGCCCGACAGAAGATCGCCCAGCTCGCCGAGGCCCGCGGCCTCACCCCCGAGGAACTGGCCGACCGGCTCGCCCCCGACCTCGACCTCGACGAGCGCGGCGGCCTCGACCTCGATTTCGGCCCCCGCGGGTTCCGGGTCGGGTTCGACGAGACCCTGAAGCCCTGGGTCCGGGACGCCGCCGGCCAGAGGCTCAAGGACCTGCCCAAGCCCGCCAGGGCCGACGACGCCGGCAAGGCCGCGGCGGCAGTGGCCCGCTGGGGTGCCCTGAAGAAGGACGCGCGGGCCGTGGCGAGCCTGCAGGTGGCCCGCCTGGAGGCGATGCTCGCCGGCGCCCGCCGGGTCCAGCCGACGGTGTTCGGCCCCTGCTTCGCCGCGCACCCGCTCGTGCGCCACCTCGCCCAACGCCTCGTCTGGGCCACCTTCGCGGATGCCGACCCGCGGACCGGTCCGGGCCTGACCTTCCGGGTGGCCGAGGACCTGACCTTCACGGATGCCGACGACGCGCCGCTCGACCTCGACCTGACCGGGGCGGCCCCGGGCCTGATCGGCCTCGTCCATCCCCTGCAGCTCGACACCGGGGCGCTGGCGGCCTGGGGGGCGCTGTTCGGCGACTACGAGATCGTCCAGCCCTTCCCGCAGCTCGCCCGCGAGACCTACGCCTTCACGGAGGCCGAGGCCGCCGCATCGACCACGAGCCGCTTCGCCGGGACCGTCGTGGAGGCCAACCGCCTGCGCGGCATGGCCGCCCGGGGCTGGCCCCTCGGGGCGCCCCAGGATGCCGGGGTGGTGTGGTGGATCGAGCGCGCCGTGACCTTCCCAGGCGGCGCGGCCGGCCAGGCGTCGCTGACCTTCTCGGAGGGCCTGTTCACCGGTGCGGTGGAGTTCGAGGACCGGGAGCAGACCCTCGGCGACCTGACCCTCGGCTCGCCCTGGAGCAGCCGGTCGGATCCGGGCCAGCGCACCTTCGGCGAGCTCGCGCCGGTGACGGCGAGCGAGCTCCTGCGCGGACCGAGCCTCCTCGCCGGGACGCGGCTGCGGTGAGCCTCGACCCGGTCACGCGCTGGCGGCTCATCCTGGGCGAGGCGGCGGATTCCGCCTGCGCGGGGGCCGGCTGCGCCCTCTCGGGCGATGCGGCCGCCATGGATCAGGCGCTCGACTGGCTCTACGGCCGCGACGCCGAGGGCGCGTCGCGGGGGGAGCGCCGCCAGGGCGGCCGCGAGGGCTCGACCCTGACGGTGCCGGGCTGGATCAACGCGGTCCACACGCTCTTCCCCCGCGAGACGATCGAGCGGCTGGAGCGCGACGCGATCGAGCTCTACGCCATCGACGACGTGGTCACGAACCCCGAGGTGCTGTCCCGGGTCGAGCCGAACGAGACGCTGCTGAAGGCGGTCCTGCGCACCAAGCACCTGATGGCGCCCGACGTGCTGGTGATGGCCCGCAGGCTCGTGCAGGAGGTGGTGCGGCAGCTGATGGAGCGGCTGGCGCGGGACCTCGCGGTGGCGTTCTCGGGGGTGCTCGACCGGCGGCGCCACACCCGCCTGCCCGGCGCCCGCGACCTCGACCTGAACCGGACGATCCGCGACAACCTGCGCCACTACGATCCCGAGAGCCGGCGGATCACCGTCGAGCGGCTGCACTTCTTCGCCCGGAACCGGCGCCAGATGCGGCCCTGGCAGGTGATCCTGCTCGTCGACCAGAGCGGGTCGATGCTCGATTCGGTGATCCACGCCTCGGTGATGGCCGCCTGCCTGTGGAAGCTCCCCGGCATCCGCACCCACTTGGTCGCCTTCGACACGGCGGTGGTGGACCTGACCCGCGACTGCGACGACGCCTGCGAGCTGCTCATGAAGGTCCAGCTCGGCGGCGGCACCGATATCGGGGGCGCCGTGCGCTACGCGGCCGGCCTGATCACCGCGCCGGAGCGGGCGATCGTGGTCCTGGTCTCCGACTTCTACGAGGGCGCGAGCGAGGCCGCCCTGGTCGAGCAGGTGCGGGCGCTCTCCGGCCAGCGGACCCGCGTGCTGGGCCTCGCGGCCCTCGATTCGGAGGCGCGGCCCGCCTACGACCGGGCGATGGCCCAGCGGCTCGTGGCGGCCGGCGCCGAGATCGGCGCGATGACGCCCGGCGAGCTCGCCGGCTGGCTCGCCGCCGCGATCCGGGCCTGAGCGGCGCCGATGGCCCGCCCCGACCTCCGCGCCCTCACGGATGACGGCCTGATCCAGCTCGCCAATGCCGGGCTGGTGAAGCGGGCGCTGCGCGAGGTGGCCGCCGGCCAGGGGCCGGACCTCGCGGAGGCCGGGGACGGCACCGTCGAGGCGCGCTTCGCCGACGGCACGGTCACGCGGCTCGGTCCCGGCCGGCCTCCCGGCGAGGCCAGCTGCACCTGCCCGGCGAGCGGGATGTGCCGGCATCGGGTCGCCCTCGTCGTCGCCTACCGGGCCGCCCCGGTCGCGGACGGGCCGGCCGACGGGACCGGCGATGGGGCCGGCGATGGAGACCCCGAGGGTGCGGCGGTGCCGGCCGCGGCGCCGGTCGCCTGGGATCCCGGCACCCTCGACGGCGCGGCCCTCGAGGCGGGGCTCGGCGGCGCGGCGGCGACGGAGCTGCGGCGCCTCCTGGCGGGTGGGATCACGGTCGGGCTGGAGCGGGGCGCCGTCCCGGCCGCGCGGCTCCCGACCGCGACGGTGCGCTTCCTCGTGCCCGACGCTGTCGGCTACGCCCGCTGCGACTGCGCGGCCGGGGGCGGCTGCGCCCACGTCGCCCTGGCGATCCGGGCCTTCCGGGAGGCCGCGGGCGCCGCCGAGATCCGCCTGGGCGGCGCGGCCCCGGCCCGAGCGGAGGCGAAGCCGGCGGAGACGGACCTCGCGGAGGCCGCCGACCGGGTGGTCGCCGGCCTGCTGGAGGCCGGGGTCGTGTCCGGACCGGAGGCGCACGGCGCGGCCCTCGTCCGGCTCCGGCGGGCGGCCGAGAGGCGGGGCGCCACGCAGCTCCTGCTGGCGGAGGCGGACCTCGACGGGCAGGTCGCGGCCTATGCCGGGCGCCACGCCGCCTACGACGCGGCCGTCGTCCTGGCGCTCGCCACGGAACTCCTCGGCCGCGTCCGGGGCGGTGAGGCCGCCCTCGGCCTCGGCCAGCCCTACGAGACCGCCATGGGCAAGACGCGCCTCGTCTCCCTGGGCGCCCGGCTCCTCGCCCGCGGGCGCGGCGCCACCGCCCGGGTGGCGCTGGCCGACACCGATACCGGCGCGCTCCTGGCGCTGGAGCGCGCGTTCGCGCCGGGCGAGGCCGAGGCGGATATCGCGGCCGGCCTGCCCGGGCGTCTCCTGAGCCCGGGTCTGTCCGTCTCGGGCACCGGCCAGGGCCAGATCCTGACCAGCGTCGCGCGGCGCCGGGCCGACGGGCTCCTCGCCCTCGGCCAGGGCGCGCGGGGCCGCACGGCGCTGCTGCCGCGAGACGCCCTGGTGGCCCTGCCGGCCCCCCTGGCGGCGCGGGACGTCCCGTCGATCCTGCGCCGCCTCGCCGACCGGCCGCCCGTCTTCCTGCGCCCGCGCGACCGGCTGGAGGCCTTCCACGTCTTCCCCGTCGAGGCGGTCCTGGGACAGGCCTGGGCGCCCGGCGCCCAGACGTGGCAGGCCGCCGTCGCGCTCCCGGGGGCGGGCGGCACGCTGCATCTCGCCCGCGCCTACGACCCCGCCGCGCCGCACGCCCTGGACGCCCTCGCGGGCGCCTGCGCGGGGCGCTGGGGACCCGTGCGGCAGGTCGCCGGCCCGGTGCGGATCGCGGACGGCACCCTGGTCTGCGATCCCTGGTCGGTGTCGGTCGACCGGCTCGTCGTGCCCGACCTCGCCGTCCCCGACGGCGCCGGCCACCCGATCCCGCCGGCGCCGGACCTGGGGCCGGCCACGCTCCTCGACGAGGCGGCCGCGCTCCTGGCGAACGCCCTCCATGCGGGGCGGCGGGCCTTCGCGGCCAGCGCCCGCGCCGGCGGCGCCGACCTGGTCGCACGCCTCGCCGCGACCGGCTATCCGGCCACCGCCGCGCGGCTCTCCGCCTTCCTCTCCGCCACCCTGGCGGCTCCGGGCGCGCAGTCCGAGCCCTTCGCCCGGGCCGCCCTCTGGGTCGCCGCCATGCGCGACGATCCCGGGCCGGAAGAGGCCTGATGAGGCCCGATCACGGAATCGTGCGCGCGCGGTTGCCCCCTCGGTCCCGCTGGGGCAGGTTGCCGCGGCTTCGGGCGCCGCGATTCGCCGGCCGGCCCGTCCCGGTCGTTTCGCGAGGAGCCCGGATGCGAGGACCCGTCGACCGTCGCGCGCGCGCGACGCATCCCTGCCCGGCCGCGCGGGCCGGCGCGGTGGCATGAGGGTCGTCCGCGCGGCGCGCCTCCACCTGCGGGACGCCACCTCCGACAAGGTCTACGACGTCGACCTGATCGAGAACGAGGCCCTCGGGACGCCCGAGCGCTACTTCGTCAACACGCGCTACGGCCGACGCGGCGCGACCCTGCGCGAGGGCTCCAAGACGCCCCAGCCCGTGACCGCCGAGGCGGCCGCCCGGGTGTTCGACAGCGTGGTCGTCTCCAAGATCAACGGCGGCTACCGGCGGGTCGACGGCCCGGAGACCGCCGCACCCGAGGCGACGTCCGACGGGCGCGATGGCGTGCTGCAGGCGCGGCTCTCCGCCTGCCTGCGCGAGAGCTGGGCCGAGCGTGACCGCGACCGCCTGCTCTGGCGCGTCGGCGAGCTGCGGCTGGCCGCGACCGCCCCGGACCTGATCGCCCTCGCGCGGGGCCTCGGCCCGGCGCGGGCGAGCTACGCCCTGGTCTGGGCGCTCGCCCGGGCGGCGGGCGCACAGGCCGGTCCGGCGCTCGCGGCGATCGCCGCCGAGGCGCCCGGCAGCGTGGTCCGCGACCTCGCCCGCTTCGCGCTCGCCGCCCCGCTCACCGGGCCCTACCGGCCGCCGGAGGCCGAGCCGGACCTGCCCGGCATGGTCGCCCGGCCGGCCGAGGCGGGCGACGTCGACGGACTGTGCGGGGCGCTGGACGGCCTCGCCCGGCACGATCCGGGCCGGGTCGGGCCGGCCCTGGTGGCGCTCGGCCGGCGGGCGCAGGCGGCGCCCGGCCTGCACGCGACGCTCTGCGCCGCCCTGCTCCGGCTGCCGGCGCGGCCGCCCTACCTGATCGGCCTGCGGCGCCTCTTCAAGCACGCCGAGATGGCCGACGATGCCGCCCTGTTCGGCGCCACCGCCCAGCGCTTCGAGACCGCGCAGGCGATGTACCAGGCTGGCCGGAGCCACGCCTACGTCCCCGACCTCCGGCGCTACGTCGCGGTGGACGCGGCGCGCCAGGGGCCGGAGGCGCGGCTCGGCCTGTCCACCGCCACCCGCGCCTACATGAAGCGGCGGATCTGGCGCGCCCTGCGCAAGCGCGGCGCCGTCGGGGACCCGGCCTTCGCGGCGCTGGCGGCGGGCTTCCTGCTGGCGCTCGGGCCGGAGGACCTCGACCCGCCGGCGCGCTGGACCGCGTGGGGGCGGCAGCCGGACGGGACCTGGGGCCGGCAGGCCCGGGCGCGGGGGCCGCTCGCCCGCAACTGGACCGCGAGCCAGCTCCTGTACTGCCACGCCCCGGAGGCCCGGCCGCGGACGGGATCGCTGACCTTCCTGGAGACCGGCGCCGTCGATCCCGACCGGCGCGACGAGGCCTTCCCCGACCTCTGGAGCGCCCGGCCGGACCTGGCGCTCCGCCTCGCCGCGGCGGGGCGGGTCGAGCCGGTGGCGCGGCTGGGCCTGCGGGTTCTGCGCGCGGACCCGGAGGCCTGCGCGGCCCTGACGGCCAGCGAGATCGGGCGCCTGCTGGCCGCCCCGCACGACGCCGTGCGGACCTTCGCGTTCCGGACCGCCCAGGCGCGCCTCGCCGCCGGGATCGCCGAGCCTGCCGACCTCGCCGCCCTGGTGGCGGCGCTGCTCGCGAGCCCGGAGCCGGAGGCGCGGGCGCTGGCCCTGCGGCGACTCGAGGCGGAGGCGCCGATCGTCTGGTCGGATCCCGACCTCGCCGCCGCGCTGCTCACGAGCCCGGAGCCGGACGTCCAGGCGGCCCTCCCCGGCCTCGCCGGGGCGCGGGCGCTGCCCTCCAGGCTCGCGGCGCCCCTGGTGGCGCGGCTGGTGGCGTGGCTGCGGGCGATACCGCCGGAGCCCGACGCGGCCGCGACGGCCGCGATCCGGGGCCTGCGCGCCGCCCTGCCCCTCCTGTGGCCGGACCGCGACCTGCCGGTCGCGTCCGGGACCGCCGCCGCCCTGATCGCCCACCCGTCCGCCGCGGTCAGGTCCGCCGGCCTCGCCCTCCTGGCGCAGTCCGAGGCCGGGGCCGCCGGCCTGCCGCCGGAGAGCTGGGACGCGCTGATCGACGCGGAATCCGAGGACATCCGGATCGCCGCCCTCGTCCTGCTGGCGCGCCTCGACGACGCGCGGCTCGGGCTCTACGCGGACCGGATCGTCGCCTTCGCCAGCGGGCCCGACAGCGCCGTCCGGCGGGCTGCCCGGCCCCTTGTGGCGCGCCTCGCGGCGGCGGATCCGGGCCTCGCTCCCCGCCTCGCCCGGGAGCTGATCGGCAGCCTGTTCCGCGCGGCGCCCGACGACGCCTACGCCGCCGACACCGTGGCCCTGCTGCGCGAGGCCCTGCCGGGGGAATGCGCCGCCCTCGACGACGGCACCCTGTGGCGCCTGCTGCAGGCGCGCGCGGACGGCGCCCGCCGCCTCGGCGCCGCCCTCCTGCCCGACCGGCGCCCCGAGGCCCTCAGCGTCCGCCAGATCGCCCGGCTCGGCGGCCACCCGTACCGGGCGGTGCGGGACTGGGCGACGGCGGCCTTCGCGGCCGACCCGGCCCGGTTCCAGGCCGCGGCGGCCGAGGCCGTCCTCCTCGTGGAGAGCGACTGGCCCGACACCCTCGCCTTCGCCCGCGGCCTGTTCGACGCGTGGCCGGAGACCGCCTGGACGCCCGAGGCGCTCGCCGTCGTCACCGACAGCGTCAAGCCGGAGGTCCTGGCCCTCGCCCGCCACCTCCTGCGCAGCCGGCTCCGGCCCGAGGACGCGGAGGCGCAGGTCCTGCGCCTCCTGGAGCACCCCGCCCCGTCGATGCACCTCCTGCTCACCGAGTTGCTCACCGAGCAGGCCGTGGCGAGCGAGGCGGCCTTCGCGCGGCTGATCCCCCTCGCCCGCATCGTGATGCTGCAGGTGCTGCGCGGCCGGGTCGCCAAGGACCGGATGGCCGCCTTCCTCCGGGCCGAGGCCCTGCGCAGCCGCGCCCGCGCCGAGGCGCTGCTGCCGCTCTTCGCCGACCTGACCCTGAGCGGCACGGCCCGGGACCGCAGCGCCGCGATCCTGGCCCTGCGCGACGTCGCCGACGCGCATCCCGATCTCGCCGTGCCCCTCGTCCGGCGCCCGCCGGAGGCGCGGGGACCCGTCTCCGTCTCGGAAGAGGCCCGATGAACTTCGTCCATCGCTACCTCGGCGAGAGCCGGGCCGTCTCGGACGCGGACGCGACCCGGCTCGGCTTCGTTCCCGACACCCTGCGCGAGCCGACCTACTTCGCCGGGACGGTGGCGCGGCACCTGCCGTTCCGGGAGGCGATCTCCGCCCTGCACCACGTCGTCGTGTCGGACCTGCGCTTCAAGCCGAAGGACCGCACCGCCTACTTCGCTTGGCTCCAGGCCCACGAGCAGGAGCTCCTGGCCGAGGCCCTCGCCGAGAAGGACAGCCTTCGCGCCGAGATCGAGGCGCTGCGCGCCGAGTCCTGGGACATCGCGGCCCGCTCCGACGCGGTGATGCGGTCGTTCTACGACGCGCGGAAGCGGTACTTCGACTATCTCTACCGGGAGAACCTCGACGCCTGGATCGTGCTCGATCCGGTCATCACCGTCCATCCGGACGAGATCTTCTTCGAGGCGTTCAGCCTCGACGAGTCGAGCTACGGGCGCCTGTCCTGCGACCACGACACGTTCGCGCGCATCGGCGACATGGCCTGCGGCACGACCAACATCGACTACAGCCACGCCCTCTACGACGAGTTCCAGAAGATCCGCAGCTACCGCGACACCGAGCTGGCGATCGACCCGACCGGCTTCGCGGTCCAGACCTCCGGCGAGGCCGCCTACCGCGAGGACAAGATCGACCTGCCCGATTCCTGGATGCGGGGCTTCCTGCAGGTGTCGAGCGCCATGGCACAGCCCGCCCACGTGGTGGACCTGCACCCGGTCGACATGCACGCGATCCTGACCCGCCTCGCCGCGCGCCGCGAGCGCCACGGCCCGCGCTCCCTGCGGTTCCTGCTCGAGCCCGGCCGGCCGGTCAGCGTGCTGATCGAGCCCTGGAACGAGCGGCTGACCTTCCGGCGCTCGATCTACCGCGGGGGCGAGACCGCGGAGATCCGCCTGTGGGGCCGGCGGCGCCTCGCGATCCTGGCCCGGACCCTGCCGCTCGCCCGGTCGGTGCGGCTGCACCTCCTCGGCACCGGTCTGCCGAGCTTCGCGGTGGTGGATTTCGGCGGCCTGCGCTTCACGCTCGGCCTGTCGGGCTGGACCGCCAACGACTGGTCCCGGGCCGGGCAGTTCGACCTGCTCGCGCCCCGGGCCGACGTCGACGCCGACACCGCCGCCCGGGTTTTCGCGGCGCTCCAGCGCCATCACGCCGCCGACACCGGGCAACTCGCCGCCGAGACCGGCCTCGACCGGTCGACCGTGGAGGCGGCGCTCGGCGGCTACGTGCAGGCGGGCCGCGCCATGTTCGACCTCGACAAGCGGGTCTACCGCCTGCGGGAGCTGACCCGGGAGCCGCTGGCGCCGGGCGCCCTGCGCTTCGCCTCCGAGCAGGAGGCCAAGGCCGACCGGTTCCTGGCGGCCGGACTGGTCACCCTCGGGCCCGTCGAGCAGGCCGGCGACAGGCGGCGCCTGAGCGGGACCGTGCTGGACGACGGCCGGAGCCTGACGCCCGCGGTGGAGCTCGATTCCGACGACCGCATGGTCGGCGGCAGCTGCCAGTGCGGCTTCTACACCCACAACCGGCTGACCCGGGGCCCCTGCGAGCACATGCTGGCCGTGCGCCGCCTCGTCCACGCCCAGGTCGAGGGCAAGCCGGTGCGGTGGCAGGCGTGAGACGGACCCGATTGATGCGGCCGCGCGCCTGGCCTATCCTCCCCGCGACGAGGGGCGTCGGCCGGGGCGGACCTTGCATTTCGGGCGGCGATTCGCCGTCCCTGCACCCTGCCCGGCAAAGCGTCACTGGCCCGCTCTTCACTGGGCCGGCACTGACCACCGGTGCGCGTTCGCGGTTTGGGTTCGCTGAACCCAAACGCGCACCGGTGGTCGTGCCGGCGTCGAGTGGACCGGGCCAGTCCCGAGACTTGACGAAGGCATCCCGGCCGACGTCCCCCGTCACGCCTCCTGCCTGCGCCGGAGGTCGCCGATGAGCCAGCAGCCCGGCAGCCTGACCCGCCAGCAGCTCTACGACCGGATCCGCGAGAGCTCGAAGGACGAGGTCATCCTCGAGGAGATGATCCGGCTCGGCTTCTGGCCAGACGGGGAAGCGCAGCCCAACCCGCCGGACGACCTGATCCGCCGCCGCGGCGAGATCGCCCGCGCCCTCGCCGACCTGCACCGGCGGGAGGCGGCGTGGCGCGACCCGGAGGCCGCCCTCAAGGAGATGCATCGCCGCCGCAAGAAGGCGGCGCTGGAGCGGCGGCGCGAGACGCGGCTGCGCAACGCCCGCGACCGCCACGCGCGGGCGCAGGCATGGCACGCGCGCCGGGAGGCGGAGATCCTCCATCTCGGCGACGGCGTCTCGGCCGGCCTCGTGCACGCGGACGCTCCGGGGCGGGGGCCCGCCCCCGGTCTCCCGTCCCTGGCGAGCCCGAAGGCCCTGGCCGAGGCCATGGGGATCGGCCTCGGCGAGCTGCGCTTCCTCGCCTACGACCGGGCGCTCAGCGCGGTGAGCCATTACCGGCGCTTCACCATCCCCAAGAAGGCGGGCGGCCTGCGCCGCATCTCGGCGCCGATGCCGCGCCTGAAGCGGGCGCAGTACTGGATCCTCGACGCGCTCCTCGCCCACGTCCCCGTGCACGCGGCGGCCCACGGCTTCGTGCCCGGCCGCTCGATCGTCACCAACGCCGCCGCCCATGTCGGGCGGGACGTCGTGGTCAATCTCGACCTCAAGGATTTCTTCCCGAGCCTCGACTACCGGCGGATCAAGGGGAAGTTCCGGGGCCTGGGCTACGCCGAGCCGGTGGCGACCGTGCTGGCGCTGCTCTGCACCGAGCCGGACGTGGACGCGGTCGAGATCGACGGCGCCCGCCTCTACGCCGCCCGGGGCCCCCGCCGGCTGCCGCAGGGCGCGCCGACGAGCCCCGCGCTCACCAACCTCGTCTGCACCCGGCTCGACGCCCGGCTCGCCGGCCTCGCCGGCAGCCTCGGTTTCACCTACACGCGCTACGCCGACGACCTGACCTTCTCGGCCTCCGGCGAGGCCGCCGGGAAGGTCGGCGCGCTGCTCAAGTACGTCCACGCCATCGTCGCCGGGGAGGGCTTCACCGTCCATCCGGACAAGACCCGGGTGATGCGCCGCGGCCGGCACCAGGAGGTGACCGGGCTCACCGTCAACGAGCGGGTCGGCGTGCCCCGCGAGACCCTGCGCCGCTTCCGCGCCCTCCTGCACGGGCTCGAGCGGCACGGGCCGGCCGGGCGCCGCTGGGGCGCGGCCGGCGAGGCGGGCGTGCTCCGCGCCGCGGTCGGCTTCGCGCAGTTCGTCCGGATGGTCACGCCGGAGACCGGCGCGCCGCTTGTCGCGCAGGCCCGCGCCCTCGCGGACCGCCATTCGGCCCCGGCGACGGCGCCCCGGCAGCCGGACTTCCGCGCCCGGTCCGCGCGGGGCGCGGTGCCCCTCGCCCGCTGGTGGGTGCCGGCCCCCCGCCCC
The DNA here is from genome assembly GCF_053345715.1 of Methylobacterium sp. D48H. NCBI lineage: Bacteria > Pseudomonadati > Pseudomonadota > Alphaproteobacteria > Hyphomicrobiales > Methylobacteriaceae > Methylobacterium > Methylobacterium sp. D48H. The sequence goes on along the minus strand of NZ_JBKFAP010000035.1, from coordinate 64 downwards.
GCGCCCGAGCCGGACCCGATCCTGGCCGAGGCCGAGGCGGCCGCCGCCCGGGAGGCGGCCGAGG
>NZ_JBKFAP010000034.1:0-37841 GCF_053345715.1 Methylobacterium sp. D48H | reverse complement strand
CGCCGGCGCGGCCGGGGCCGGGGCCGACTGCGGCGGCGTCGCGGAGCCCGCCGTCGGCGCGGCCGCCTGCTCGCCCTCGGCCGCGGGCGCGGCCGGGCTGGCGGGGCCCAGGACCACGATCGGCTCGCCGGCCTTGTATTCCGGGGAGACGCGGACCTGATTGCGGGTCAGCGCGACCGACAGCTTGCGCTCCTTCCCGCCGTCCGGCGTGAAGCGCAGGGCGCGCCAGTCCACGGCGATCTTGCGGGTTCCCACACCGAGAAAGCCGCCGAAATCGATGATGGCGGCGCGGGGATGACCCTCCTTGTCGATGATGATGTCGATGACGCGCCCGAGCTCGTCGCCGCCGGCGCTGCGCACGCTGCGGCCGAGCAGGCTCTCGTAATCCTGCGTGTCGAGGACGGTGGCGGGTGTCCCCTGCTGCTGAGCCTGGGCCGCGGAGGGCGGCGCGCCCGCGGCAGCCGGCGGGCTGGCGGGCGGGGCGGCCGGGGTCGCCGCGGGCGGTGGCGTCGGGGCCGGTACCGGGGCCGGCGTCTGGCCCGGAGTCTGGGCAGGCGTCTGGGCCGGCGGTGCGGATGGCGGCGCGGCCGGACTCTGCGGCGCGGCCTGACCGGCAGGACCCTCGCTGCCGCTCACCTGGGCCTGCGCCGCGGCCCCCGACGCCCAGAGGGCGAGCGTCACGGCCGCGATCATCCGGTTGGTTCTGAACACGCTTCGTCCTCTGAGGAAAGGCCGGGCCGCGCCGGCGTGCCGGCGCGTCCACGACCGCATTCGGCCGGTTCCGGGTCCGCCGCCGGCAGGATCCCGCCCGCGGATGGCGTCGTGCCGCAGGACCTGGGCGAAGTTATGGACCGCGGCGGCCTCGCAGCAAGGCTCGGGCCGCGCGGGGCGCCCGCACGGTCCGAGGGGGCGGCGTCATCCCCCGGCGTCCCGCGGCGCTGTCTGGTTTTCGCCGCATCCCCAGCGTAGACAACCGCGCATAAACCCACGCGAGCCGCGGATGGCACCGTGGCCACTGTCGAGGACTACACGATGTCGACCCTCACCACGTCGCGATGCGCGGCAGCGCGCGGCCTCGCGCTCGGTGCTGCCCTGTCCGGTCTCGTGGCCGGCTGTCAGGCGCTCGGCGGAGGCGGAGGCGTGATGCCGGCGACGGAGGTCGGGCTGCCGCCGTCGCTGCGCGGTTCGTTGCCGAACCGCGAGCCGCGCAACGCCGCGGTCGATGCCGACGGTCAGCCTCTCCAGACGGCGCCGACGAGGCAGCTCGCGATTCCCAAGACCGCCGGCGGCGCCACGCGGACGGCCGACAGCGGCGAGCGCCGCATCCGGCGCGAGGATCTCGACGGCGGCAACGCGGCCGTCGGCGGCAGCGGCGGCAGCGGCTCGATGGGCCCGATGCTGTCGCCGGGTGGCAGCGTCGGCCTCGGCGGGAAGTTCTGAGCCGGCACGTCCCGGGGCCCGCTCCGCAGCGGGGCGTCCGCGCGCCGCGACGCGGGATGATCCGCGCCTGACAGCCCGGGTCGACGAGCCAGGCCTAACCGGCCGCCTGGCTCGGCGCCTCCGCGAGCACGCCGGGCTCGAAATCGACCACGTAGCCGCCGAGTTCAGTGCTGTAGCTCAGCGCCTTCCAGGGCAGCGGGTGGTGGGTCTCGCCGAGCCCGAGGAAGCCTCCGAAGGCCAGAACCGCGTAGGCGACCTGTCCGGAGATCTTGTCCACCATGAAATTGTGGATAGCGCCGAGGTGGCGGCCGCTGCGGTCGTAGACGGCGGTGCCCTCGACCCTGTTGGACGCGATCAGACGCGGCGTCTCGTCGATGGCGACGCCTTCGCCGGCGGCGGGGTCGAGCTCCAGCGTGCCGGGCTTTCTCAGGGTGCGCTCGTTGGGCAGGTCCGTCGGCATGATCTCTCCCGGTTCGCGCGCGGGGTCGTGCCCGCGCGGCGGTCCCTCGGCTCACTAAGCGCGCCGGTCGGGACCGGTTCCGCCGGCGGGGCGCGGGGTCCGGACCCGCACCGAGCGCTCAGCGGTCGGGCGGCATGCCGGCGCTCGCCCGCCGCTGGTTGATCCGGTCGCGGACCGAGCGGTTCGCCAGCAGCATCTCGAAGCCGAAGGCCACGAGGGCGCACAGCGTGCACAGGATCGCCGCGCCGAACAGGCCGAACAGCAGGGTCGCGACCGTGCTGTCGCGCAGCGCGCCCACGAACAGCGTCAGCACCGAGCCGCAGGTCGCCACGCCGCCGAGCGCGGCCAGGAACACTGCGGCGTCGAGCGCGAGGGAGCGCCGGTGAAGGCGGTCCAGGCGCTGACCGAGGCGGACGCGCTCGGCGTCGCCGGCCCCCGCCAGCAATCCGGAGACGTGGTCGGCCTGGTCCGCCACGCGCGCGAGGCGGGCCCCGAAGACGTTGAGGAGCGTCGCGATGCCCGACAGCAGGAAGACGGGGCTGAGCGCCACCTGGACGACGTGGGCAGTCCCTTCCAGGCTCGCGAGGGTGATCGGGTCGGTCATGCGGTCGGGCTGATGCACCCGGCGGACCCGCGCGGCAATCCCGGGTCGCTCAGATCAGTCCGCGCCCCGGCGCGGTGCCGGAGGCCGTCGTCTCCGCGCGGATCACTAACCCGAGACCGGTGACCAGTCCGGTGGCGAGCAGGAGCGCGAGCGTGAGGGCCGGGGCGAACATGTCTGTACTTCGCGCGCAGGATTGTTAAGAGCAGGTTTCGCGCCCGGCATCGGACCGAATAATCTTCACCACGGCGTCGATCGGGCGATCCCACAGGGGATTCTCGTGCGTGCCTTGTGGATGAGGGGGCTGCAAAGGCAATTTCCCCTTGGAACGGCGGCGGCACCGCTTAGTTGCTGCTATGCTGGCTCGGCCGTGGGGCGATCATGCCCCGGCCTGCGGCCCGAGAACCGGAGGAAGTTTATGGCCACAAAGACCGAGAAGGCTGCGCCGAAGGCGGCCAAGACCACCAAGACTGCGGAGAAGGCCGCCCCGGCGAAGGCTGCGAAGCCGGCTGCCGCCAAGTCGGCCGGCACCAAGCCCAACGCTCTGCAGCAGCCGCTGAAGCCGTCGGCCGAGCTCGGCGCCATCGTCGGCACCAGCCCGCTGCCCCGCGGCGAGGTGGTCAGCAAGGTTTGGGACTACATCAAGAAGAACAATCTTCAGAACCCGCAGAACAAGCGCGAGATCGTTGCCGACGACAAGCTCAAGAAGGTCTTCGGCAAGGACAAGTGCTCCATGTTCGAGATGAACAAGCATCTCGCCGCCCACCTGAAGGCCTGATCACGACCTAGAGCCAAGTCCGGCGTCTCGTCTGGGCCGACGGCTCTAGGTGCCTCCGCGACGCTCCAGTCGGGCCGGACGACCGGCCGACATGGCGCGGCGCGCCGCGGGCGAAAGCCCGGTATCCAGAGCCGCCGGTCAACCCGGCGGGCTCGGGCGATCCGCGGAGCGGGGCGCGTCCACAGGTCCGGATCCCACGGGTCTGGATCCCGGGTTTCCTCGCGCGCTCTCGCCGGGCATCGCGGTCTCGCGCCCGCGGGTTGGTCGACCGGGCCACCGCTTCCGAGACCGGCGGGTGATGCCCGGACCGGTCCTAATCCCGGGGTCGGGCCCTGCCTGATCCTAGGCGACGCCCTGCAGGACACCGCCGTCGACCCGCAGAGCTGCGCCGGTGGTGGCGCTCGCGGCCGGGCTGCAGAGATAGGCGACGAGGTTCGCCACCTCCTCCACCCGCGCGAGGCGCCGGATCAGCGAGGAGGGCCGGTGCTCCGCGACGAACAGGCGGCCCATGGCCTCGAGGTCGGCGTCGGCCGCGCCGCCGGCCATCTGCGTCATGAACTCCGCGACGCCCTCCGACAGGGTCGGGCCGGGCAGGACGCTGTTGACCGTCACGCCGCTGCCGGCGACCGTCTGGGCGAGCCCGCGGGAGATCGCGAGCTGCGCGGTCTTGGTCATTCCGTAATGGACCATCTCGGTCGGCGTGTTGATCCCGGACTCGCTGGAGATGAAGATCACCCGGCCCCAGCCGCGCTCCGCCATGCCGGGCGTGTAGGCCCGGGACAGGCGCACGCCGCTCATCACGTTGACGTCGAAGAAGCGCTGCCAGTCGGCATCCGGGATCTCGAAGAACGGCTTCGGCTCGAAGATCCCGGTGTTGTTGACCAGGATATCCACGACCGGCAGCCCCTGGACGAGCGCGGACACGCCGTCCGCGGTCGCGACATCCCCCGGAGCCGCGAAGGCGCGGCCGGCCCGCACCTCGCCCCGCAGCTTCGCCAGCGCGGCCTCGACGCGCTCGGGCGTGCGGCCGTTGATGCCGACCTCGGCGCCGAGATCGAGGAGTTCCTTGGCGATGGCGTAGCCGATGCCGCCGGTCGAGCCGGTGACCAGGGCCTTCCGGCCGGAGAGATCGAGATCCATGGGACGCTCCTGCACGTGACTCGTCGCGTCAACGCGGTCCCGCGCCCGCGGTGGCATACGGGGTCGGTCTAGCCGCTCCGACTCCGCCGCAGGACGCTGGCGCAGCCGCCGATCACCGAGAGCGCCACCGCGCAGGAGAGCGAGATGGTGACGGCCCGCTCGGCCCCGAGCCCGTGCGTCAGGCCGAAGATCACCGCCACCAGGGCCGCGCCGAGCGACTGCCCGGTGAGCCGCGCCGTCGACTGCATCCCGCTCGCCCCGCCGGCCCGCTCGCGCGGCGCCGAGGTGACGATGACCTTGTTGTTGGGCGACTGGAACAGGCCGAAGCCGAGGCCGCACAGGGTGAGCCTCCAGACGATGTCGAGGGTGGCGGGGGCCGCGGGCAGGAGCGTCACGCTGACGAGCCCGGCGGCCATCATGGCCAGCCCGACGCCGCCGAGGATGCCGGGCGGGTAGCGGTCCGCGAGGCGGCCGGAGATCGGCGCCATCGCGGCGACCGCGATCGGCCAGGGGGTGAGCAGGAAGCCGGTCTGGGTGCTGGAGAGGTGCAGCACGTCCTGGAAGTAGAAGGGCAGCGCCACGTAGGAGACCATCTGGGCGCAGAACGAGGCGACGGACGTCGCCATCGACAGGGCGAAGGCGGGGATCCGCAGCAGGTCGACCGGCAGGAGCGGGGCGGGCAGCCGGATCTGGCGCCGCACGAACACCGCGGCGATGACCAGGGCGGCGGCGAGCTCGACGATGGCGACCCCGCGCGCCTCCGGATCGCCGAGACCGTCGATCCCGATGATCAGCAGGCCGAAGGTCAGCGCGTTGAGCACCGCGCTCGCGAGGTCGAAGGGGCGGCCGCTCGCCGGTGTGACCGGCAGGGTCCGGGACGCCACCGCCAGGGCCAGCAGGCCCACGGGGATGTTCACGAGGAACAGCCAGGGCCAGGTCGCCACCGACAGGATCGCCGCCGCCACGGTCGGGCCGGCGGCCGAGGCCACCGCCACCACCAGCGCGACGTTGGCGACCCCCTGGCCGATCATCCGGTGCGGGTAGATGAAGCGCACGAAGCCGATATTCACGCTCATGATCGCCGCGCCACCGAGGCCCTGGACGATGCGCGCCGCGATCAGCATCGGCAGGTTCGGCGCGACCGCGCAGGCGAGCGACGCGGCGACGAACAGCGCGAGCCCCGGCAGGTAGACTTTCCGGAAGCCGAAGATGTCGCCGAGGGCCGCGAACGGCAGGAGGCTCGCCGTGACGGCGACCTGGTAGGCGTTGACCACGAAGATCGCGTCGGCCGGCCGGACCGCGAGGTCCTTGGCCATGACGGGCAGCGCCACGTTGACGATGGCCCCGTCGAGGACCGCCATGGTCATGGCGAGCCCGATCGCCGCCATGGCGAGGACGCGCTCGCGCGGCGGCAGGCCGTCCTGGACGGACCCCTGCGCGGTGCCCTGAGGATGACCCGGCGGGCTGCCTGTCGGGCCGTGCGGGACCTGCGCCATGGGTGCGCGCTCCTGCGGCGTCCCGGCGGGTCCGTGACGTCGATGGCGGGGGGACATCCGGGCACGGGACGCGCCGCGGATGCTGCTCCCTGTCGCGCAGGCGGGGAGGCCCGTCGAGGGGTGCCGTGTGTCCTATGTCACGGCGCGGACGGGAGTGTTCGCCGCGGACGCCCGCGGCTCGGATCCGGCGCGTCGCGGCGCCCGATCGGGCTCAGGCCAGCATGTAGGTCAGCAGGGAGCGGAGCTGGGCCGGCTTGATCGGCTTGTGCACGAGCTCCGCGCCGGCGGCGGTGACGCGCTCCTCGACCGCGCCGGTATGGTCGGCTGTGGTGACGATGACCGGAAGCGGGTCGGTCCGCAGCGCCCGGAGATAGGCGGCCACGTCGAGGCCGCAGGCGCCGTCGTCGAGATGGTAGTCGAGCACCAGGATGTCCGGCGCCCCGGCGCCCGCCGCGACGGCGGCCTTCACGCCCGCGAGGTCGCGGAAGGTCGAGACCCTTGCATCCCAGTTCTGGAGGAGGCGCGCGAGGGCGTCGGCCGTGGAGGCGTCGTTCTCCACGACGAGGACGTGGGCCCCCGAGAGCCGGGTCGCCACCGGGGCGGGCGGCGCGGCGGCGGCCGGGACCGCGCTCAGGGGCAGCGTCAGCGACACCCGGGTGCCGTGGCCGACCCGGGAGCGCAGCCGCAGGGGATGATCGAGGGCGAGGGCCATGCGGCGGACGATCGACAGGCCGAGGCCGAGGCCCGGCTCCTCGCCGCTGCTCGGCCGGTCGCCGCCCCGGAAGAACTCGTCGAAGACGAGCTCGCATTCCTCGGCGGCGATGCCGCAGCCCGTGTCGGTCACTTCGATCCGGACGCCGCCGGACCGGCGCCGGGCCGCCAGGACGATCCCGCCGGTGCGGGTGTAGCGGACGGCGTTGGAGACGAGGTTCTGGAGGATCCGCTGAAGGAGCACCACGTCGCTGGTGACGGTCAGGTCCGGGCAGTGGACCGACAGGCGCAGGCCCTTGCGCTGCGCGAAGGGTTCGAAGCTCTCCGCGATCCCCGCCAGCAGGTCGGGCAGGAAGACGGGCTGGACCTGCGGCCGGACGATCCCGGCATCGAGCTTCGAGATGTCGAGCAGCGTCTTGATCAGGTCCTCGATGGTCTGCAGGCCCCGCTCCACCTGCCCGGCGATGGTGCGCGCCTCCGGCGGCACGTCGAGGTCGGCGAGCGCCGAGATCGAGAGGCGGGCGGCGTTGACCGGCTGCAGCAGGTCGTGGCTCGCCGCGGCCAGGAACCGCGTCTTCGAGCGGTTGGCGGTCTCGGCCTCCTCCTTGGCCGCGGCCAGCGCCTCGTTGGAGCGCTCCAGCCGGTGCATCAGCCCGGTCAGCTCCTCGGTGCGGGTGCGGACCCGGCCCTCGAGCATGATCGCCGTCTGGAACAGCGAGTAGGCGCTGCCCCGCTGGTCCATGGAGCGCTCGACATGGGACATCAGCGCGGCGTTGATCCGCTCGAGCTTCTCGATCCGCCGGTGCAGGGACGCGTCGGTCTCGAGGCCGTTCGGGTGCAGGGTCACGACGCGGCCGGGGCGGGGGCCGCGGCCGGCGCGCCCGCGGCGAGGGTCTTGCCGATGGCGATGCCCGTGAAGGTCTGGTTCAGGTGCATCGCCCGGTACTGCTCGCCGAAGGTCTCGAAGCCGACGACGTTGTAGCGGCGGTAGAGGTCGGCGATCCCGTGCCGGACCTGCCGGCTCTCGGCGTCGAGGCGGCGGAGCACGCACTCGAAGCCGATGATCAGGTCGACGCCGCCGAGCACGGCGTCGAGGCGCGCCAACTCCGCCCGGGTCGAGGCGACGATGTCGCGCGGCTCGGCGAGGGTCAGCACCACGCCCTCGTCCACCGCGCAGAAGAAGCTGAGCGAGCCGTCCTCGTTCATCCGCCGGATCGAGCGGCAGAAATACTCGCCGCCGACCTTCACGGCGAGCGGGTAGGCGGCGAAGCTCATCGGCGACAGGCCCTCGGGGTCGAGGCCGATCGCCATCGCGTATTCCCGGGCCGCCGGCTCGGCGTTGAGCTCGTGCACGGTGCGGCGCTCGCCATCCGAGGCGGTGACCACGAATTTGGTCCGCGTCGGCTCGAAATTGTCGCTCTTGAAGATCTCCACCGAGAAGTCGGTCTCGACGAGCACCAAGACCGCCGCCTTGCGGTGGATCTTCCCGCCGTGGAGCATGACGGCGTCCCGGAAGCGCAGGTCGTCGCCGGCCGAGCCGCCGACGATCGGGATGCCGTCGAGCGCCCAGGCGATCGCCGAGACCACGGTCTCCTCGGCGTTGGCGAGCCCGTCGATCAGCGACAGGGCGAAGCGGTGGCCCGTGCCGGCCGCGTCGACATCGCGGCACCGGTCCAGCGGGTCCAGGGTCCGGCGCAGCGCCCGGACCGCCGAGGCGGTCCGCTCTACGTCGAGGTGGTCGATGGCGTCGAGGACGGTCGAGACGATCCGGAACCGCTCGGCCGGGAACGCGATGACGACGAGCCCGCGGTCGAGGCCGCCGGCCGGGGCGATGCCGCCCGACATCGAGCAGCCGGCCACCGGCACGCCGGGGAACCGGGTCTCCAGGGCACGGGCCAGGATCTCGGCATCGTAATCGGCGGAGAAGAACGCGACGACCTGCGACAGGGCGGTGTCACCGACCGCGAGCGCCACCTCCGCGGCCGCGTCGGCGGCCCCGGCCGCGTCCGTCCAGGCCGTCCAGATGCCGCACAGATGGCGGCGCACTCCCGATCCTTGAGCCACGTTCCACCCCCTGCGACCCCCTCGGCAGGCTTGGCGCCCGCTCTTCAGCGTCTTGGGCGGAGTATGTCGTGCGCAATCGAGCGGTGCAACGGGGCGTGTCGACCCGGTCCGGTTCGCGCGGGAAGCCGGACCAGGGCGGCCTCACTTCATGCAGGCATCCTCGGCCTTCTCGAAGGCCGCGGGCTTGGGTTCGTGCTCGGACGGCCGGTTGCGGCCGAGCGCCCCGTCGGAGCGGGCGCGGAGATAGGTGTAAATGTCCGGCAGGTAGCAGGTGACGTTCTTGTTCTCGCCGAAGGCGGGCATCACCAACTCCTGCGAGGCGTTCACGTCCCTCTTGCCGCCCACGACGATGCCGGCAAACTGCGCGTAGTCCATGCCCTTGAGGGCGTCGACCAGCGACGGCGCGTAGGTCGATCCCAGCCCGTCGGGGCCGTGGCAGGCCATGCAGTTCGCGCTGTACCGGACGTAGCCGGACATGGTGTACCAGTCGACCATCTTGCCGCCGTCCGTGACGTGGTAGGTCGGGTTACCGTTCTTGTCGGTGTACTGACCGTCCTGGACCTTGGCCGGCTGCGTCGGCCCCTCGCTCTTCAGGTCGGTCGCGGGCGGGGCGGTGGTCGGAGCCGCGGCGGAGGCCGGCAGCATCCCCAGGGTTCCCGCTGCGAGCCCGGCCAGGACGAGGCCGGCCACTCTGTCTGCAACGCACCGCATACGTCTTCCTCCTGCCGCCCACAGGCTTCTTCTTAGTGGCGCGGTGCCGGGATAACGGCGGATGTCGTCCGAGAACACCTTGAGGCGCCTTCACGTTTTCGCGCACGGCCGGTGAGCGTCACGATGACCGGCCGAGAGTGCGCTTATCCGCGTTGCGCACAGCATTAACCTTTTGTTAATCGGCGGATTGCCGCCGGCCCGCCGGCGTGAGAGCTTTCGTTAACGAGAGCTTAACGGTTGGGTCCCGGCGATGCGGTTCGCGGTTTCCATGATGCAGGGCCTGGTCAAGGGACCCGCCTCGCGTCGGCTCTCCCGGAGCCGCCGGGCGGCCCTGGCTGCCCTCGCCGTCGCGGGGCTCGCCGCCCCGGCCCAGGCGCAGACGCTGGCGAGCCTGCCCACCGAGGCCGGCGCCCGGGTGCAGGGCGATGCCAAGCCGATCGCGGCGTGGGTGACGTTCTGCCAGACCTACGCGGCGGAGTGCGCGCTGGACCGGGGCGAGCCGGCCCGGATCAGCCTGACGCCGGCGACCTGGGCGACGATCGTGTCGGTGAACCGGCGAGTCAACAAGGCGATCGAGCCGATGACCGACCAGGACCACCTGCACGTGGCCGACCGCTGGGACCTGGCCGAGGACGGCATCGGCGACTGCGAGGACTTCCAGCTGCTCAAGCGCCACATGCTGGCCGAGGCCGGCCTGCCGCGGCGGGCGATGCGCATGACCGTGGTGATCGACGAGAAGGGCGAGGGCCACGCCGTGCTGACCCTGATCACCGACCGGGGCGATCTGGTGCTCGACAACAAGACCAGCGCGATCCTGCCCTGGCACAAGACCGGCTACGTGTTCATCAAGCGCGAGAGCCAGGACGCCGTCGCCTGGGTCTCCCTCGGCGGCGTCACCTCCCCGGTCACCACCGCAAACCGGTGAACAAGCCACGCGGCGAGCAGTGGAACCTCGGCCGCACGCGCCGTTCCTTAACGGATCGCTAACCCTGCGGCGCCACTCTGTCGTGTGACGGAGTGCCTTAACGATGCCGCGAGCCCGCCACGTGACGCCGGTCCCGCTTCTGGCTGTCGTCTTCGTCGCCGCCGCCTGCGGCACCGCCCGGGCCGCGAGCGAGACCGAAGCCCGCCACGCCGCGTGGCGCGACTGCGTCAGCCGCAACTTCCGGATCCAGGCCGCGCTGACGGACCGGGATCTCGCCGCCGACGCCGCCTTCCGGGCCTGCCGGACCGCCGAGGACGCCTATCTCGCGACCCTCGCGGCCTCGCCGCTGCTCGACGACGAGGACATCGGGCGCGCCCGGCCGCTCCTCGCCGGCCGGATGCGCGCTTGGCTGGTCGGCAACCGCGGCTGACGTCGGGGATTCCCGGCAGCGGCCATCGGGAAGAGACGTTCCCGCCAAGCGCGTGAGGTCTTCCAGCAACGCAGCGTCGCGGCGGCCTGTCCGCCTATGCCTTCAGGCGCGCCTTGATCCGCCGGGTCAGCCCGTCGCGGACGTCGCGGTAGGCGTCGAGGCGCTGCTCGCGCGAGGCGTCCTGCAGCAGCGTCGGGTCGGGGGTCGGCCAGTACTCGACATCGGCCGCGAGGGTGTGCGTCAGGTCCAGTGCCCGGTGGTGCGCCTCCGGCGCGAGGGTGATGATCAGGTCGAAGTTCAGGCCCTCCCAGTCCTCCAGCTCCTCCACGGTGCGCGGGCGGTGCCGGCTCGCGTCGATTCCGACCTCGTCGAGGGCCGCGACCATGAACGGGTCGGTGGGCTCGCCGGAGCGCACCCCGGCCGACTGCACGTAGGTGGACTTGCCGAAATAGGCGCGCGCGATCGCTTCCGCCGCTACGGAGCGCACGGCGTTGTAGTTGCACATGAACAGGACGGACTGCACCCGCCGCTTCTTCGGGGGCGCGTCGGGAAAAGGCTCGGGAGGAGGCTCGGGAGCGGGCTCAGCCATCGCCGGTCGGCGCGGAGGGCGCCTAACCCTTCCAGTGCAGCGCGAAGATCAGGGTGAACAGACGGCGCGCCGTGTCGTGGTCGAGGTCGACCTTCCCCTCGAGCCGCTGCTTGAGCGTCTCGGACGCCTCGTTGTGCAGGCCCCGCCGACCCATGTCGATCGCCTCGATCTGCGACGGCGAGGCGGTGCGGATCGCGTTGTAGTAGCTCTCGCAGATCATCTCGTAGTCGCGGATCACCCGCCGGAACGGCGTGAGCGACAGGAGGTGCGTCATCACCGGCTCACCGTCCACCGTGGTGATGGCGAAGGACAGCTTGTTCTCGACGAGTCCGAGCGTGAGTGCGTAGGGGCCCTCCCGCCCGGGGATGGTGAAGGAATTGTCCTCCAGGATGTCGAACAGGGCGATCGCCCGCTCGTGCTCCTGATCCGGATTGCCGCGGGCGATAGACCCCTCGTCCAGGCTCACCTTCGCGAGGCGGTTCGGCCCGCGCTGCTTCTCCGCCATCCCCAAAACCTCACAGGTTCAACCGGATCGCGACGGAGCGGGCATGCCCCTCCAGGCCCTCGGACCGGCCGAGGTTTATCGCCGCCGGGCCGAGCGCCCGCAAGCTCTCCGGCGTGCAGGCGAGGATCGTCGTCCGCTTCATGAAGTCGAGCACGCCCAGCCCGGACGAGAATCGGGCGGAGCGCGCGGTCGGCAGCACGTGGTTGGGGCCGCCGACATAGTCGCCGATCGCCTCCGGCGTGTGCGAGCCCAGGAAGATCGCGCCGGCATTGCGGACCTTGGCGGCGAGCGCCTCCGCGTCCTGCGTCTCGATCTCCAGGTGTTCGGGGGCGAGGCGGTCGACCAGGGGCACGGCCTCGTCGAAGGTGCGGACCCGGATGACGGCGCCGTAATCGCGCCAGCTCGCCCGGGCGATCTCCTGACGGGGCAGGGTGGTGAGGGCGCGCTCGACCGCCGCCTCGACGGCGCCGGCGAGTTCGACGCTGTCGGTGATCAGGATCGCCTGGGCGGCCACGTCGTGCTCGGCCTGGGCCAGGAGGTCGGCGGCGATCCAGTCGGGGTTGGCGTGCCCGTCCGCCAGGATCAGCACCTCGGAGGGGCCGGCGATCATGTCGATCCCGACCTGGCCGAAGACCCGGCGCTTGGCCGCCGCCACCCAGGCGTTGCCGGGCCCGACGACCTTGGCCACGGGGGCGATCGTGGCGGTCCCGTAGGCGAGGGCCGCGACCGCCTGGGCGCCGCCCACCCGGTAGACCTCGTGGACGCCGGAGAGCCGCGCGGCGGCCAGGACCAGCGGGTTCATCTGGCCGTCCGGGGTGGGCACCACCATCACGAGGCGCGGCACCCCGGCGACGCGCGCCGGCAGCGCGTTCATCAGCACCGAGGAGGGATAGCTCGCGGTGCCGCCCGGGACGTAGAGGCCGACCGATTCCAGCGCGGTCCAGCGCCAGCCGGCCGTGACGCCGAGGGCGTCGGTGGCCCGGTGATCCGCGGGCCGCTGCGCCCGGTGGAAGCTCTCGATCCGCTCGGCGGCGAGGCGCAGGGCCTCCAGCGAGTCCGGCGGGCAGGCCGCGACGGCCGCTTCGATCTCCGCGTCCGTGACCCGCAGCTGCGCGGCGGAGAAATCGGCGCCGAGCCGGTCGAACCGCCGGGTGAAATCGACCAGCGCCTCGTCCCCGCGGGCGACGACGTCGGCGATGATGCCGCGCACCGCCTCATCCACGTCCTCGGCGATCTCGCGCTTCACCGTGAGGAGGCGCGCGAAGGCGGCGGCAAAATTCGGATCGCTGCTGTCGAGCCGGACCATCGGGAAGCCTTCTGTCTCGCGTCAGGCCGCCGAGCCGGCGGCCGTATCGGTGTCGATGTCGTGCCCGGGACGGTTCGCCGATTCCCAGACCGGGCCGAGATCCTTCATCCGGACCTCGATGCACTCGACCTCCAGCCGCAGGGCCGCGCCGCCGGAGAAGACGAGGTCGATGTGCCCGGAGGGCGCGTCCGTCGGCTCGAAGGTGAGGGCGAGCAGGCTCATCGGCGTCGCGTCGTCCGGCTTCAGGCCGCGGCTCTTCACGCCCAGCACGCGCTCGATGTGCAGGCCGGCGAGGCGCCGGCGCGGCGGGGCGCTCGGCGTCCAGTCGAAGCGGCGCACCGCCATGAGGAAGCGGTGCTCGCCGGCGAGGAAGGTCAGGTCCTGCGGTCGCAGGATCGCGTCCTGCAGATGGGCCGAGATCACGGTCAGGTCCTCGGTGTCGAGGGCGGCGAGCCTGAGCAGCTCCATGCAGAGGGTCCTCGGGGAATACGGGGCGCGGGTCGGGCGGCGAGGGCCGGTCCGCGGCACGGCGTAGGTAGCGGCGCGGCCCCGTTCGGGCAACGGCTGGTCTGGGGATCGCGATCCCGGCCGGGCACAGGCTCGGGCCAGCGTCGCCGTTTAGACGCGCCGGCGGTCGAGCCGGGGCAGGGTCTCATATGGCGGCACTCACCGAGCGCGCGGTTGTGGCGGTGCTGACCGTCGGGCTGCAGGCGGCCGGACCCGCCGTCGCGCAGGTCGGTCCGGACGCGCGGCCCTATATCTACGGTCGTCCGGCGCCGGATCGGGATCTCTACGCACCGCCGCCGCCCGGCGGGCGTGCGCCGCCTCCGCCCGCGGATGACGGGTATGGCTGGCGTCCGCCCCCGCCGCCAGTCGACGATGCGTACGACAGGCGCGGCCCGCGCTGGCGCGGCGATTTCGAGCGCCGGTGGGACGACAGCGTCTGCGTGACGGCCCGCGGCACGTGCAGGGTGCGCCCGGGGCCTCCCGACGCGCCCTGCGGCTGCGAGATCCCCGGCTTCGGCTACAGGCGCGGGCAGATCGAGGACTGAGCCTCGGGCGCTGCCGCGCGCCGGCCGGCTCGGACCGAGCGCTGCCGCTCAGGCCCGGACGCGCTCGATCTGCGCGCCGCACCGGCCGAGCTTGGCCTCCAGCGCCTCGAACCCGCGGTCGAGATGGTAGACCCGGTTGATCTGCGTCTCGCCCTCGGCGGCGAGGCCCGCGATCACCAGGGAGACCGAGGCGCGCAGGTCGGTCGCCATCACGGGGGCGCCCTTCAGCCGGTCCACGCCCTCGACGATGGCGAGGTCGCCCTCCAGGCGGATCTTCGCGCCGAGGCGGGCCAGCTCCTGCACGTGCATGAACCGGTTCTCGAAGATGGTCTCGCGGATGTGCGACTGGCCCTTCGCCAGCGTCATCAGCGCCATGAACTGCGCCTGGAGATCCGTGGGGAAGCCCGGGAACGGGTCGGTGGTGACGTCGACCGCCGCGATGCCGGCGCCGTTGCGGCGCACGCGGATCCCGCCCTCGACCTGCGTGATCTCCGCGCCCGTGGTCGTCAGGACGTCGAGGGCCGAGTGGAGCAGGTCGGCCCGGGTATCCTTGAGCACGACGTCGCCGCCGGCCATCGCCACCGCCATGGCGTAGGTGCCGGTCTCGATCCGGTCGGGCAGGACCTCGTGGCGGGCGCCGTTCAGGCGGGCCACGCCCTCGATCTCGATGCGCGGCGTGCCGGCGCCGCGGATCTTGGCGCCCATCTTGTTCAGGCACTCCGCGAGGTCGACCACCTCCGGCTCGCGGGCGGCGTTCTCGATCACCGTGGTCCCGTAGGCCAGGGCGGCGGCCATCAGCGCCACGTGCGTGCCGCCCACGGTCACCTTCGGGAAGGCGAACTCGGCGCCGCGCAGGCCGTTCTTGGTCCTGGCGACGACGTAACCGGCGTCGATCTCGATCTCGGCCCCGAGCTTCTCCAGCGCCATGATCAGCAGGTCCACCGGCCGGGTGCCGATGGCGCAGCCGCCGGGCAGCGAGACCTTCGCCTCGCCGAACCGGGCGAGCAGCGGCGCGATCACCCAGAAGCTCGCCCGCATGGTCGAGACCAGCTCGTAGGGCGCCGTGGTGTCGATGACGTTCGAGGCGGTGAGCCGGATCGTCTGGCCCGTCTCGGTGGTCTGACCGGGGCGCTTGCCCACGACCATGTGGTCCACGCCGTGGTTGCCGAGGATCCGCGTCAGCGCGGCGATGTCGGCGAGCCGCGGCACGTTGATCAGCTCCAGCGTCTCGCCGGTGAGCAGGCTCGCGATCATCAGCGGCAGCGCCGCGTTCTTGGCGCCCGAGATCGGGATCACGCCGTTGAGCGGCGCGCCGCCGGTGATGTGGATGCGGTCCATCGTGTGTCCTCGGGCGGCGCACCCGCGAGGGCGCGCGGCCGGCCGTGCTGATCGCGGGCGCGGCAGCGCCCAGGCTTGGCCGTGCCCTATAGACCGGATTTGTCGGAATCAGGACCGTTTCCGTCCGATTCCCGCGCGCAGGACTGATCCGCGCCGGGAGACGGTCTTCCTTCGGCCCGCCCGCGGCCCTGCGCCTTGCGGCGGCGCAGGTTCTGGCGCAGCGCGGCCTTGAGGCGCTCCGCCCGCTCGTCCCTGGAGTCCGTCACGGCGCGACCCTTGGTCGCCGCAAGGTCGGGGCCGCGCGGTCCACGCCGGACGAGCCATCTGCGGTCGGAGACATGAGCTGTTGCAGGGGGCGGGAGCCAAGTTCGGGTCGGAAGAACGTGCCGGACGCTAGCGGGTTCACGCGGGCCTCTCAACGGATGCAACGCTGCGATGTCGGAACCTTACCTTGAACCAGTTCCAGATCCGCGCGTATCTTGCGGCCCTCACGCGAAGGACTGGACCGAGGCCGGACCTCGATCGCGGGCCTGAGACGCCGCTCACGCGGTGTCGCCCGCGCGGCCGAACACGCGAAGGACGCTCGATGACCGTCACCCGGATGCCCAGCACGATGCTCGCCCAAGCGGGATCGACGCGCGCCGGATCCGGCTACGAGCGCTACTTCCGCGGGGCCCTGGATCAGCTGCACGGGGAGCGGCGGTACCGAGTGTTCGCCGACATCGAGCGGATCTCGGGGCGTTTCCCGACCGCCAAGTGGCGCCAGCCGGACGGCAAGACCACCGAGATCACCGTGTGGTGCTCCAACGACTACCTCGGCATGGGCCAGCACAAGGAGGTGGTCGCCGCCATGACCGAGACCGCCGCCCGCTGCGGCGTCGGCGCCGGAGGCACCCGCAACATCGCCGGTAACACCTCGCCGCTGGTCGACCTGGAGCGCGAGCTCGCCGACCTGCACGGCAAGGAGGCCGGTCTCGTCTTCACCTCCGGCTACGTCTCGAACCAGGCCGGCATCTCGACCATCGCCAAGCTGATCCCCGACTGCCTGATCCTGTCGGACGCCTTCAACCACAACTCGATGATCGAGGGCGTGCGCCATTCCGGCTGCGCCAAGACGATCTTCCGCCACAACGACCTCGCCCACCTCGAGGAATTGCTGCGGCAGGCCGGCGACCGGCCCAAGCTGATCGTGTTCGA
Organism: Methylobacterium sp. D48H; assembly: GCF_053345715.1. Classification (NCBI taxonomy): domain Bacteria; kingdom Pseudomonadati; phylum Pseudomonadota; class Alphaproteobacteria; order Hyphomicrobiales; family Methylobacteriaceae; genus Methylobacterium; species Methylobacterium sp. D48H. The sequence goes on along the minus strand of NZ_JBKFAP010000034.1, from coordinate 21,098 downwards.
GTCGGTCTACTCGATGGACGGCGACGTGGCGCCGATCGGCGCGATCTGCGACCTGGCCGAGCGCTACGGCGCGATGACCTACCTCGACGAGGTCCACGCCGTCGGCCTGTACGGCCCGCGCGGCGGCGGGATCGCCGAGCGCGACGGCGTCATGCACCGGGTCGACGTGATCGAGGGGACGCTGGCCAAGGGCTTCGGCTGCGTGGGCGGCTACATCACCGCCTCGGCGGCGATCTGCGACGCGGTGCGCAGCTTCGCGCCGGGCTTCATCTTCACGACGGCGCTGCCGCCGGCGGTGGCGGCGGCGGCGCGGGCGTCGGTGCGCTACCTGAAGCGCTCGAGCGCGGAGCGCGAGGCGCACCAGCGTCAGGCGGCGGCCACGAAGGCGGCGCTGAGCGCGGCGGGGCTTCCGGTCCTGGAGACCGAGACGCACATCGTGCCGGTGATGGTCGGCGATGCCGAGCTGTGCAAGGCGGCGGCGGACCATCTGCTGGAGCACCACGCGATCTACATTCAGCCGATCAACTACCCGACGGTGCCGCGCGGGACCGAGCGGCTGCGGATCACGCCGTCGCCGTTCCACGACGCGGCGCATATCGAGCGCCTCGCCGCGGCGCTGGGCGAGACCTGGCAGGCCCTGGACCTGCCCCGCGCCGGCACTGTCTTCGTCGAGGCCGCGGAGTAGGATCCGCGCCGCCGTCCCGCGCCGGGCCGTGTTGCGGGCGCCCGTCTTTGCGAGCGGAGCGAAGCAACCCAGGGATGCCACATCCGCCGCCGGCCTGCTGCCCTGGATTGCTTCGCTCCGCTCGCAAAGACGGGCGCGCCGGTATGCTGAGGCCGGCCTGACCGCGCCGGCTTCGCGCTGAGGCAGCGGCCCGCAGCGCTTCCATGTCCCGTCCCCATCTCGTCTTTTCCGGCGCCGACCTGTAACGACGGCGCCAATCCTCATCCGCGAAAAGTCCGCCTATGATCTCCTCACCCCTCATGACCGTCATGGTCGATGCCGTGCGCAAGGCCGCGCGCGGCCTGCGCCGCGACTACGGCGAGGTCGAGAACCTGCAGGTCTCGCGCAAAGGTCCGGGCGACTTCGTCTCCGCGGCCGACCGCAAGGCCGAGGAGGTGCTGCGCGACGCCCTGATGAAGGCGCGTCCGGGCTACAGCCTCGTCCTCGAGGAGAACGGGATCATCGAGGGGACCGACAAGAGCCACACCTGGCACATCGATCCCCTCGACGGCACGTCGAACTTCCTGCACGGCGTGCCGCATTTCGCGGTCTCGGTCGGTCTCGAGCGCGAGGGCCAGATCGTGGCCGGCGTGATCTTCGACCCGATCAAGGACGAGCTGTTCGTCGCCGAGCGCGGCAAGGGCGCCTATCTCAACAACCGGCGCCTGCGCGTCTCCGGCCGCCAGGACATGGCGGACGCGCTGGTGGGCTACGGCACGCCCTATCTCGGTCGCGGCAGCCACCCGCGCCTCTTGCGCGAGCTCGGCGCCGTGATGGCGGTGGCCGGCGGGACCCGCCGGATGGGCTCGGCGGCCCTCGACATGGCCTACGTGGCCTGCGGCCGCCTCGACGCCTACTGGGAGCGCGACCTCCAGACCTACGACTTCGCCGCCGGCGTGATCCTGGTGCGCGAGGCGGGCGGCTTCGTGACCTCGGCGGACGGCGCGGCCGAGCCGCTGGCGCCCCGATCGGTGGCCTGCGGCAACGAGGGGCTTCACCGGGACCTCGTCGCCATCCTCAAGAAGGTCCAGGCGGCCTGAGCCGCCATCGACTGGTCAGGCCGTCGGGCTTCTGCTTTAAGCCCGCGGTTCCCCACGGAAGGCCGAACGCATGGAAGCCCGCCGCCACGTCGCGCTGAAGGAATCGGTCCGCTCGATTCCCGATTACCCGAAGCCGGGGATCATCTTCCGCGACATCACCACGCTTCTGAGCGACCCGCGCGCCTTCCGGCGGGCGGTGGACGCCCTGGTGCATCCCTACGCCGGCGGCCAGATCCACCAAGTGGCCGGCATCGAGGCCCGGGGCTTCATCCTGGGCGGGGCCATCGCCCACCAGCTCTCCTGCGGCTTCGTGCCGATCCGCAAGAAGGGCAAGCTGCCTCACAAGACTGTCTCGATGGCCTACGCCCTCGAGTACGGGACCGACGAGATCGAGATCCACGTCGACGCCGTCCGGCCGGGCGACAAGGTGCTGCTGGTCGACGACCTGATCGCCACCGGCGGCACCGCGATCGCGGCCGTGAACCTGCTCCAGAAGATCGGCGCCGAGATCGTGGCCGCCTGCTTCGTCATCGACCTGCCCGAGATCGGCGGCGCGCAGCGCCTGCGCGACCTGGGCGTCGAGGTGCGCACCCTCATGCAGTTCGAGGGTCATTGAGCCCCGCGAAACGTTGACTTCGCGGGGCCCATCCGCCATAAGCCCGCCACTCGCGACGTGGCGCCCCGCATGGGCGCCCTTCGTGTTTGCAGACAACCAGGACGCGTGAAGGTCGGGTGCAGCAATAGCTGCCCGCGAGCGCGCCTCGACCTTTGAAGGCTCTGAGCCATGAAGAGAACCTACCAGCCGAGCAAGCTCGTCCGTAAGCGCCGTCACGGTTTCCGTGCGCGCATGGCCACCGCCGGCGGCCGCAAGGTCATCGCGCGCCGTCGCGCCCATGGCCGCAAGCGCCTGTCGGCCTGAGGCCTGATCCTCGCCGGCGCGGACGCTCCGACGCATCCGCGCCACGAGGCAAGTGGTATCGGCCGGGATCGAACCATCGATGGCGACGATCGAGCGGCTCAAGAAACGACCCGACTTCCTGGCGGCAGCCGAGGGGCGTCGCTTCCACACCGAGCGTATGACCGCGCAGGGGCGTCTTCGGAACCCCGACGTCTGCCCCGGCCTCCGTCTCGGTTTCACCATCACGAAGCGTGTCGGCCACGCGACGGAGCGCAACCGCATCCGCCGCCGACTCCGCGCTGCCGTGGGGTTGGTCGCGTCCGATCTGCCGAGCGAGCTCGCGGGCCTTCCAGCCGACATCGTGCTGATCGCCCGCCGCCCCGCCCTCGAAGCCTCCTTCGAGGCCCTCGCCGAGGATCTGCGCCGCGCGATTCCCGCGGTGACCCGCGCGGCCGCGCCCCGCGGGGACAGGTCGCCCGGCCGATCCGGCGGTCGGCGCGCCAAGCCGGCTCCTGACACGGCCACTTCTCAGTCGTCCTCTCTCCCGCACGAAGCCGGCCGCGCCTCCGCGCAGGCGGCCCCACCCGGCGGTGCCGACATCGGCCCGTCGCAGGGGTGCGACAGAGATCCCCGAATCACAGGCGCGCGCCGGTCCCCCGGGGCCGGCGACGTTCCTGTTGCCACTCCGAACGCGTGCGGCGGTGTCCCTGATGGGCAATGACAAGACGAACATGTTCGTGGCCATCGGCCTGTCGCTGCTGGTGCTGCTCGGGTGGCAGTACTTCGTGGCCGGCCCGCGCATGGAGCAGCAGCGCCAGATCGAGGCGCAGAACAAGGCCGCGCAGCAGCAGCCCCCGGGCGTGACCCCCGACGGCGTGCCGTCGCCGTCCCCGAAGGAGGGTGGCCCGGCGGCCCCCGCGCCCGGCACGCTGCCGACCGCCCAGGGCGGCCCGGTCTCCCGCGAGGCGGCGCTGGCCCGCTCGCCGCGCGTCCGGATCGAGACCCCGGCGCTCTCCGGCTCGATCGCCCTGAAGGGCGGCCGCGTCGACGACGTCTCGCTCAGGAACTACCACGAGACCATCGACCCCAAGAGCCCCGAGATCGTGCTGTTCTCGCCGGCCGGGACCGAGACGCCCTACTACGCCGAGTTCGGCTGGGTCGGCGCCAATGCCGGTCCGCTGCCGACCAACGACACCCTCTGGACCAGCGACGGCAAGACGCTTTCGCCCGGCATGCCCGTGACCCTGACCTGGGACAACGGCGCCGGCCTCGTCTTCAAGCGGATCATCGCGGTCGACGACAAGTACATGTTCACGATCCGCGACGAGGTCGAGAACAAGGGCTCGGGCGCCATCACGCTCTACCCGTACAGCCTCGTCTCCCGCTGGGGTAAGCCGCACACCCAGGGCTACTACGTCCTGCACGAGGGCATGATCGGCTATCTCGGCAACGACGGCCTGCAGGAATTCACCTACGACAAGCTCGCCAAGGAGGGCGCCTACGGCGGTGCCAACACCAAGGGCAAGGCCTGGAGCGGCGTGACCGGCGGCTTCGTCGGCATCACCGACAAGTACTGGGCGGCGGCCGCGATCCCCGATCAGGACGCGCCCTATACCGGCGCCTTCACCGACCGGACCGACGGTGCCACCAACGTCTACCAGGCCAGCGTGCGCGGCGACGCCGTGAATCTCGCGGCGGGCGCCTCGGCGACCGCGACGCAGCGGCTGTTCGCCGGCGCCAAGGAAGTCAACGTCATCAACAACTACGAGAAGGACCTCGGCATCAAGCACTTCGATCTGATGATCGATTGGGGCTGGTTCTTCTTCATCACCAAGCCGATGTTCCGGGCGCTGGACTTCTTCTACCACCTGTTCGGCAATTTCGGCGTCTCGATCCTGGTGGTGACCTTCTGCCTGAAGCTGCTGTTCCTGCCGATCGCGAACCGGTCCTACGTCTCCATGGCCAAGATGAAGGCAGTGCAGCCGGAGATGGCCGCCATCCGCGAGCGGTACAAGGACGACCGCATGAAGCAGCAGCAGGCCACGATGGAGCTGTACAAGAAGGAGAAGATCAATCCGGTCGCCGGCTGCTGGCCGGTGCTGATCCAGATTCCGGTCTTCTTCGCGCTCTACAAGGTCCTGTTCATCACCATCGAGATGCGCCACGCGCCGTTCTTCGGCTGGATCCGCGACCTCGCGGCGCCGGATCCGACGAGCATCGTGAACCTGTTCGGCCTGCTGCCGTTCCCGGCACCCGACTTCGTGCACCTGGGCGTCTGGCCGATCATCATGGGCATCACGATGTTCGTGCAGATGAAGATGAATCCCGCGCCGCCGGACCCGGTCCAGGCGCAGATCTTCACCTTCATGCCGATCGTGTTCACCTTCATGCTGGGCTCGTTCCCCGCCGGCCTCGTGATCTACTGGGCCTGGAACAACACCCTGTCGGTGATCCAGCAATACGTCATCATGCGCCGTAACGGCGTGAAGGTGGAGCTGTGGGACAACCTCCGCACCACGTTCAAGCGCGGCGGCACCAAGGCGGCCGCCACCAAGAGCTGACGGGCGAGACGCCGTGAGCGAGACAAACGACGACGCGGCCGACCTCCTCGAGGCCGGCCGCCTTCTCTTCGCCGGCCCGGCCGACTTCTACGCGGCCGCCCAGATCCTCGACCGGCTGCCGCCCATGGAGGGCGTCGAGATCGCCTTCGCGGGGCGCTCGAATGTCGGCAAGTCGAGCCTGATCAACGCGCTCACCGGGCGCAACACCCTGGCGCGGACCTCGCACACGCCGGGGCGGACGCAGCAGCTCAACTTCTTCCGGATCGGCGAGCGCCTGTCGCTGGTCGACATGCCCGGCTACGGCTACGCCGCCGTCGAGAAGGCCAAGGTCGAGGCGTGGACCCGGCTGATTCACGCCTACCTCAAGGGCCGCGCCAACCTCGCCCGGGTGTTCATGCTGATCGACGCCCGGCACGGCTTCAAGTCGATCGACACCGACGTCCTCGACGGCCTCGACAAGGCCGCGGTGAGCTATCAGGTCGTGCTGACGAAGGGCGATTCCCTCAAGAAGGGCGAGGTCGCGAGCCGCATCGCCGGGATCGAGGCGGGGCTCGCCAAGCGGCCGGCCGCCTACCCGCAGGTGATCCTCACCTCGAGCCGGGACGATTCCGGCGTGCCGGATCTGCGCGCGGCCATCGCCAAGCTCCTGGCGGAGCGCGGCGCGTGAGACTCGCGGGTGTCGACCGCGCGCTCGCGGCGCTCGCCGCCCTGGCCGGGCTGCTCGGCGTCGCGCTGAGCGCCGCCGCGGCGCACATCCCCGGGGCGGACTCGCTGAAGACGGCGGCGCAGTTCCTGCTGTTCCACGCCCCCGCCATCCTGGCGCTGGTCGGTCTCGGGGCCGCGGGCCTCGTCCGGGCCGGTCTCGCGCGCGTCGCGGCCGGGCTGCTGGTCGCCGGCCTGATCCTGTTCTGCGGCGACCTCTCGGTGCGCGCGTGGCTTCAGCACGCGCTCTTCCCGATGGCGGCGCCCACCGGCGGCTTCGTCCTGATGGGCGGCTGGCTCGCCGGGATCCTCTGCGCGCTGGTGCCCGCGCGACGCGGGGTCTGACAGGTCCGGCCGGCGGCCCGCGGGCCAGCGTCTTCGCGAGCGGAGCGAAGCAAAGCAGTCCACGCGGCGCCGGGCCGCGCGATGCGGCGCTGCCCTGGGTTGCTTCGCTCCGCTCGCAAAGACGGCGCCGTCGCGCCCTATGATGCTCTCACCTGCAGGAACTCCAGGGCCGGCCCCTGCGCGTCCGAGAAGATCCCGGCGGTGAGCGCGCCGCCGTAGACGGCCGCGGTGTCGAGGTTGGTGCGGAACCGGCGCACCTCCGGCCGCCCGCTCCGTTGCGGCGTGTGGCCGTGGACCACGTGCCGTCCGAAATCGTGGTCGCCCTCGAGGAACGGCTCGCGGATCCAGAGGCGATCGTGCGCGTCCGAGCCGAGGGCGTCCGCGCCGGGCCGCAGGCCGGCATGCACGTACCAGTGGGCGCCATCACCGTGCAGCGTCGGGAGCGCCTCGATCCAGTCGAGGGTGTCCCGGGGCAGGCCGGCGGGATCCCGCGCGCCGAACGAATCGAGCGTCGCCTCGCCGCCGTTGTACATCCAGTGCGCGGCCGCGCTCTCCGTCTGGAGTGCGTCGAGCAGCATCCGCTCGTGATTGCCCATCAGGCAGACGACGCGCTCGGGCTCGGCCCAGTTCAGGCGGCTCACGGTGCGGAGCACCGCGGCGCTGTCCGGACCGCGGTCGATGTAGTCCCCGAGGAAGACCAGCCGGTGGGGTCGGTCGCCCGCATGGTCGGCGATCCGCTCCAGCAGCGCGTCGAGGAGGGCCGCGCAGCCGTGGACGTCGCCGATCGCGTAGGTGAGGGGGCCGGAATCCATGCGCCATCGTCCACCGCGGCGCCGCGCTCCGCAAGGCCGCGCTGAGCGATGCGCTACGCCGCGAGGGCGCGCATCTCCGCGATGAGGTCCGACTTGCCCTCGAAGCCGATGCCCGGCAGGTCCGGCATGGTGATGTGGCCGTCCTCGACCCGCACCCCGTCGGGGAAGCCGCCGTAGGGCTGGAACAGGTCCGGGTAGCTCTCGTTGCCGCCGAGGCCCAGCCCGGCCGCGATGTTGAGCGACATCTGGTGCCCGCCATGCGGGATGCATCGGGCGGGCGACCAGCCGAACTCGGCCAGCACGTCGAGGGTGCGCAGGTACTCCACGAGCCCGTACGACAGCGCGCAGTCGAACTGCAGCCAGTCGCGGTCGGGCCGCATGTTGCCGTAGCGCAGGAGATTGCGCGCGTCCTGGTGCGAGAACAGGTTCTCGCCGGTGGCCATCGGCCCGGGATAGTAGGGCGCGAGTGCCGCCTGGAGCGCGTAGTCGAGCGGGTCGCCCGCCTCCTCGTACCAGAACAGCGGGTACTGCCGCAGCATCCGGGCGTACGCGATGGCGGTCTCGAGATCGAAGCGGCCGTTGGCGTCCACCGCGAGACGGCCCCGTCCGTCGATCTCGGCGAGCACGGCCTCGATCCGGCGCCGGTCCTCTTCGAGCGGCGCGCCGCCGATCTTCATCTTCACGACGGTGTAGCCGCGGTCGAGATAGCCGCGCATCTCGGCGCGGAGGGCGGAATCATCCTTGCCGGGATAGTAGTAGCCGCCGGCCGCGTAGACGAAGACCCGCGGGTCGGCGGCGACGCCCTTCCGCTCGGCGAGCATCCGGAACAGCGGCTTCCCGGCGATCTTCGCCGCCGCGTCCCAGATCGCCATGTCGAGGGTGCCCACCGCCACCGAGCGCTCGCCGTGGCCACCGGGCTTCTCGTTGCGCATCATCGCGGCCCAGACCCGGTGCGGGTCGAGGTTGTCGCCTGCATCGACGAGGAGGCTGTCCCGGTCGGCCTCCAGGATCCGGTCGCGGAAGCGCTCGCGGATCAGGCCGCCCTGGCCGTAGCGGCCGTTGGAGTTGAAGCCGTAGCCGACGACACGCCGGCCGTCGCGGACCACGTCGGTGACCACCGCGACGAGGCTCGTGGTCATCTTCGAGAAGTCGATGTAGGCGTTGCGGATCGGCGATGCGATCGGCTTGGTGACCTCGCGGACGTCGACGATGCGCATGGCTCACTCTCCCCGGTGCGTCCCGGTGCCATAGCGTCGGCGGCACCGGGTCAGCCAATGCCGTTTCCGGAGCGCGCGATGCGCGGGCGGCATCGGCCCCGTCCTGTCGGAGAGGCGCTATGGATCTGGACTGGGTGCGGGACTTCCTCGCGCTCGCCGAGCACCGGACCTTCTCGCGGGCCGCCGAGGTCCGGCACGTGACGCAGCCGGCCTTCAGCCGACGGATCCGCGCGCTCGAGGCGTGGCTCGGGACGCCCCTGTTCCTGCGGAGCGCGCAAGGGGCGCACCTGACCGCCGCCGGAACGGGCTTCCGCCCGCACGCCGAGGAGTTGATGCGGGGCCTGGACCGGGCGTGCCGCGAGGCGCGGGCCGCGGGCGCGCGCGCGGATGCGAGCCTCGCGATCGCGGCCACGCACGCGCTGTCGTTCACGTTCTTTCCCGGCTGGATCCGCCGGCACGCACCCTTCGAGACGCTGGGCGCCCTCAACCTGATCTCGGACAGCATGGCGGCCTGCGAGGCGATCCTGCTGGCCGGCGAGGTGCAACTGCTCCTGTGCCACCACCGCGCGGACCTCCCCACGCCCCTGGACGATGGCCGCTGCGAGTCGGTCCGCGTCGGCGCGGACAGCCTCGTGCCGCTCTGCGCACCGACGTCCGAAGGGGCGCCGCTCTGGCCCCTGAGCGGTGCGGTCCGCTACCTCGCCTACGGCGAGGCCTCGGGGCTCGGCCGGATCCTGGCGGCGAGCGGGGCGGCGGCCGGCCACGAGCCGGCCTTCACGTCGCACCTCGCGGCGACGCTGATGACCATGGCCCAGGGGGGCGACGGTGTCGCGTGGCTCCCGGTGACGCTCGCGGAGGCGGCGATCGCCCGCGGACAACTCGTGCGGGCAGGCCCGGAGGAGCTAGACGTTCCGGTGGAGATCCGGCTGTTCCGGACGCGCGAGGGCCGAGGCGGTGCGGCCGATGCCCTGTGGCGGCGCCTGCACGCGCCCGAGGGCGCCCGGCCGGATCAGGCCTTCGCCACCCGGGCGTAGCGGCCGTCGTAGCGACCGGCCCGGATCTGCTCCAGGACCTCCGCCTCGCGGGCCGCCTGCGCCCGCACGGCGTCGAGCAGGGCGGCCGCGTCGCCGGGCGGGAACGACACGACGCCGTCGGCGTCGCCGACCACCACGTCCCCCGGGCTCACCGTCCAGCCGCCGACGCAGACCGGCACGTTGATCGCGCCGGGGCCCGTCTTGAACGGCCCCCGCGGCGTCGCGTCGCGGGCGTAGCAGGGAAAGTCCGCGCCCGCGAACGCCGCCGTGTCGCGCACGGCGCCGTCGATCACGAAACCGGCCACGCCCCGGCTCTCCGCGATGGCCTTCATGATGTCGCCCACCAGCGCGCGGCTCGTGTCACCGGCGCCGTCGACCACGATCACGTCGCCGGGGCGGACCTCTTCCAGAGCCTGATGGATGGCCAGGTTGTCGCCGCTCCGGACGCGGACCGTGAAGGCCGTTCCCACGAGTGCCCCGCCGCGATGGAACGGGCGCAGGCCGGCCAGGACCGGCATCCGCGCCAGGCAGTCGCTGATCGTGGCCGTCGAGACATCGCGGAAGGCCGCCAGCACGGCCGGGTCGACGGCGGGGGGCGGCGGATTGCGGGTGATGGCGGACATCGGCCTCGACGTCTCCCTGGCGTCAGCGCCCCCGCGGCATCGCGGCGAATCGGCGAGGGCCGGGGGATCCTGCCCCAGGCCGCGGCCGATGTCGCGATGGAACCCCGGCCCGGTCAGTGATCTGCCGCCGGGACCGTGCCCGCGCCGCCGCCGGTCGCGAGCTTGCGACGGGCATCGGCCTGACCGCTCGTCGCACCGAAGTAGCTGGCCGAGTCGCCGAGCTGCACCGACGGCTGGCAGCCCGGCGTACACGACAGGGATTCCCGATCGAGACCGCGCTGCACCGTAATCGTCGAGTCCCGCGACGCCTCGACCCGGATGGTCGTCTCGGCGATCATGGCGCCGCCGTTGTCGAGGGCGATCAGGTTGGTGGAGCCGAAGCTCTTGCCGGTGAGCACGAGGACGCCGTTCTTCTGCGGCGTCACCTCGGCGATGATCGGGTTGCCGACAATGACGGTCGACGTCTTCTCCGGCAGGCGGAGCACCTTGGCGTTGTCGACGAGAACGGTCACGACGGGCAGCAGATCGGGCTGGCCGGCCGCGGCCGCGGCGCCCGTCAGCAGGACGACGAGGCCGGCGCGGCCCGCGATCGACAGGGTGCGACGCATCGGGGTTCCTCAAGACGGCGGGCGGTCGAAGAGAGCCTACCCGAGGCCCGAGGCTAGCGCGGAACCCGTGAAGGAAGCGCTAAGCAAGACCAAGTCGCGGCACTGTGCCGTATCGGTGAAACCCAACCTTCACCAAACTCGCAGCGAGACAGCCTTTTAGGTCGGTGCGGGATCGATTTAACCGATTTTCAAGGCGTAATCGGCAGTCTGTGCAGGCCGCCGATCGAGACCTGAAAATTCTTCATCGGGCATCGCGCAAGTTTTATCTCGCTCTGTGTTGATCGAAGGATCACCCTCTATGAAGACCCTGTTCACGCGTTTTGCTTCGGACGAGTCCGGCGCCACCGCGATCGAGTACGGCATGATCGCGGCCCTCATCGCCGTGGCCATCATCACCGCCCTGAAGACGGTCGGCACCAGCCTGACCAGCAAGTTCAGCCAGATCTCCGGCAACCTGAACTGATCGAGACCCGTCCGATCTGCGGCAGGTTCGAGACATCCCGCTTCTCCTCGCAACCCGGAGAGAGGCGGGGGTTCCCGGCCTGCCGGGATCGCCGTTGTTCGCGGCGGCGCTCGCCGCCCGGCACATCCGAGGTCCGGACCGGCCGGCACTCCGCCGGGGCGGACCGCATTGTGTGACGCGACAGGCTGCGACGAGATGGGCGCCGAGATGGTCGGTTCAGCGACGGCAAGCCTGGGACTGGCGGGTCTGGGCCCGGCCGGTTTCGGTCTCCTGATCCTGTTTCCCTTCCTGATGGCCTACGCGGCCGCCAGCGACCTGCTCACCATGCTGATCCCGAACCGGATCTCCCTCGCCCTCGTGGCCGGGTTCGCGCTGCTGGCCCTGACGAGCTCGATGAGCTGGACCGAGGTCGGCTTCCACTGCGCCGCCGGTGCGGTCGTCCTGCTCGTCACGTTCACGCTGTTCGCCTTCGGCGTCATCGGCGGCGGCGACGCGAAGCTCGCGGCCGCCACGGCCCTGTGGCTCGGCTTCGACGGCCTCGGCGACTACCTCCTTGTGGCCTCGGTGTTCGGCGGCGCCCTGACCCTGGCGATCCTGTTCGCGCGGACGCACCCGCTGCCCGGCCGGATCGCGCGCATGCCGTTCGCCCTGCACCTGCACGACGCCAAGACCGGGATCCCGTACGGGATCGCGCTGGCCGCCGCCGCGCTCCTCGTCCTCCCCGAGACCGACGTCTGGACCCGGGCCCTCGCCAGCTGAGGCCGCCGCGGCGATTCAGAGACGCGGGATCTGGAGCCCCGGGCCCGGCCCAGCTAGAAGTCGCGCATGCCCCTCGCGCTGCTGCGTCGCCCCGATCCCGATCATCTTGAGGTCCAGCACGAGGGGGCCAGCCTCCGCATCGCCCTCCGTCGGCGGCCGACCGCGCGCCGCATCACGCTCCGCGTGTCGGCCGCCACCGGCGAGGCCGTGATCACCCTGCCGAGCCGCACCGCCATCAACACGGCGCAGCGCTTCGCGGCGAGCCACGCGGAGTGGATCGCCGCGCGCCTGGCGCGCGTGCCGACCCGCGTGCTCTTCGAGCTCGGAGCCAGCCTGCCGCTCCGCGGTGAGCCCCACCGGATCAGCCAGCGCGGCACCCGGAGCGGTCCCGTCCGCATCGAGTCCGTCGAGGGGGAGGCGGTGCTGTCGGTGTCGTGCGACGCCGCCCACGTGGCGCGCCGGGTCCGCGACTTCCTGGCCCGCGAGGCCAAGCGCGACCTGACCGAAGCGATCGAGCGCTACGCGGCGCGGCTCGGGCAGCGGCCAGTCCGGGTCACGCTGCGCGATACCCGCAGTCGCTGGGGATCCTGCACGGCCCGCGGCGAGCTGAACTTCTCGTGGCGCCTGATCCTCGCGCCGCCGATGGTGCTCGACTATCTGGTCGCCCACGAGATGGCGCATCTGCGCGAGATGAACCACTCTCCGCGCTTCTGGGCGCTGGTGCAGGCGCTCTGCCCGAACACCGACGCTGCCGAAGCGTGGCTCAAGCGCCACGGCACCGGCCTGCATCGCTACGGCTGAGCCGACCTCAGACCCGCATCAGCCCCGCCTCAGCCCTTGACGCGGAGCACCCGCTGGCGCGCCACGGCATCCGCCGGCCAGCTCGGGCGGGGATCGACCTGCCCGGGGCTGAGGGTGCGCGGCGCGACGCTGTCGCAGATCTCCCGCTGGCGGATGATCACCGGGTTGCCGAACTCGTCCCGGCGGCGGACCAGGCCGCCGTCCCTGCAGTAGCCGGCGATGGCCGCCTGACCGTTGCGGCGGCCGTACGGGTTCGCCGCCACGGGCGGATGCTCGATCACCAGCGTGTCCGAGTGGTTCAGCGAGCGTTCGATGTAGGTAGTCTCTCCGACCGGCAGGGACTGGGCTCCCGCCTGCGCGAGGGTGGCCACCAAGCAGGCGGCCGAGAGAGTGAGCGGGCGCATCACGGCGTCAAAATCCGGCGCTGGAGGAGTGTTCGAACACAATCTAGGCCGCTGAAACCGTTACGGGTAGCGCCGACGCGCAACACCGCGCCCGCATCGCTTGACAGCGCGGGGCGGACCATGGTCGGAACACGCCCGATTGTACGGCTCCCGCCGGTCCTCGGCCGGAGCGTTCCGAAGGGATCGGTGGTGCCGCTTCACGCGAGGCTCGTTCGTTTCCGGCGCGCCGCGCTGCCGGTTCTCCTCGCCCTCGTCGCGGCGGCACTGGCGCCCGCCGGGCCGGCCGCGGCTCAGGGCATGGTGCGCAAGACCTTCGACGATTGGCAGCTGCGCTGCGAGACGCCGGCCGGCGCGAAGGCCGAGCAGTGTGCCCTCGTCCAGTATCTCGCCGCCGAGGACAGACCCAATCTGACCCTCGTGGTCATCGTCCTCAAGACCGCCGACAATCGCGGTTACCTGCTGCGGGTGGTGGCGCCGCTGGGCGTTCTCCTGCCTTCCGGACTCGGCCTGAAGATCGACCAGACGGATATCGGCCGCGCCGGCTTCGTCCGCTGCCTCACCACCGGGTGCGTGGCCGAGGTCGTGATGGATGACGGGCTGATCCGCCAGTTCAAGAACGGCACGCAGGCCACCTTCATCGTGTTCCAGACGCCCGAGGAGGGCGTCGGCATCCCGCTGTCGATGAAGGGCTTCGCGGCCGGGTTCGACAGCCTGAAATGACGGTGCGGTTCGGGAGCCGTGCGATGATCGGACATCGGAACAGGAGCCTCACGCGGTCCCCGGACATGGCCCGGCGCCGGACCGTCGCTCTCCGGCTCGGCGGCTTTGTGCTCGCCGCGTCGCTCGCCGCCCCGGCCCCGGGCCGGGCCGAGGAGGGCAACATCTTCTCCAACCTGTTCAAGTACGGCGGCACGACGGTCCCGCCGTCGCAACCCGAAGCCCTCGACCCGGCCTATTGCCCGACGGTCGAGGTCGCCGAGGGCGGGGCCGCCTCGCGCACGCTCGCGGGCGACACGGTGCGCACCCAGTTCTCCCTCGGCCGTCTCGCCCGCGAATGCACGCGGCGTCAGGACGGCTCGATCACCGTCAAGGTGGGCGCCGAGATCAACGTCCTGCTCGGGCCGGCGGGCGCGCCGGGCCGGTTCGATGTGCCGGTGACGTTCCAGATCCGCCACGACGGCAAGACCGTCTCGAGCCGCACCGAGCGGGCCGGCGTGATCGTCGGGCCCGGAGAGGCGCAGGGCTTCGCCACGGTCGTGGCCGACGAGCTGCAGGTTCCGGCCGCCATGACGGCCGATTACGACATCGCGGTGGGTGTCGGGACCGGCAAGGGTGCGGGCGGCAAGACCGCCGCGAAACCGCGCCGCCGCAAACCGGCTGTCGCCGCGGCGCCACCCGGCGGAGGCGACGCTGCCCAGTGACGCCGCGGCGCGCCTCGGCGATCCGACCCCGCTGATTGCCCGGACCGGCCGCGACAGGCTCTGGCTCGGCCGGAAGACCCGGTTCCGGCTGGAATCCACGGACGATCCCGTCTTCGATCGCCGCCTCGTGCTCCCGGACCATCCCGCCGGCTGGATCGTGCTGAGCTATGCCGGCGATCCGACGAATGCGCCCCGGCGCCCGATCCTCCGCGTCCTGCGAGGGCCTGACGAGACGGTCCAGGACTTCCTCCTGCCGGGAGCCGCGCAGGGGCTCGCCCACTGGCTCGGGCTGATCCCCTCCGATACCCGGGAGATCCGTCTCTCTGCCGGTGCGGACTTCGCCCTCGAGCGGGTCGGCGCCCGGCGCGAGGTCGAGGTGCTCGCGCAGTGCCTCCTGCGCAGGCCCTGGCGCTGCGTCTCCGCCCTCTACGAGCGCGCCCGCGGCTCGGAACGGCGCTACCGCGACATCCTGCGCGGCGCCTGCGCGGTGACCCCGATGGCCCGGTTCCCGGCCTGGGCCGCCGCCCGGACCCGGCCCGCCCGCGTCGCGCCCTCCGCCCTGCGGATCCGCTGCGTCGTTCTCGCGCGAGCCGAGGACGCGGCGCCGCTGTCGGCCACGCGCGACGCGCTGAACGCGCAGACGCACCGCCCCGACTCGATCCAGGTCGCGTGGGCGGGGACGCCGCCCGCATCGGTCGACGGGCCGCTGTCGCATCGAACCTGGGATGCGGCTTCCGGCTTCGACGAACTTTCCGGCAAGGCGGACGCCCTGTGCCTGCTGCGCCCCGGCGACGTCCCGGGGCCGGAGGCCCTGGCGCTGCTGGCCCAGGCCCTGTCGGGAGCGGACATCGCCTACGGCGACGCGGTCGGCCCCGACGGTCGCCCGCAATTGAAGCCGGACTGGAGCCCGGACCTCGCCCTGGCGACCGGCTATCCCGGGTTTCCCCTGCTCCTGTCGCGGGCGTGGCTGGCCGCGGCCATGGCGCGCCCGGTCGGCCCGATGGCCGCGCTCGCGCCGGCCATCGCGATCGCGGCGATGAGCACCGCCGCGCGGGTGGCGCATGTCCCGCGGATCCTCGCCCGCACCGCCGGAGACGGTCTCGACCCGTCGGCCCGGGCCGCGGCCCTGGACGCGCACCGGTCCGGACAGCCGCTGTTCCGCGCCGGGATCCACGACGGTGCCGTTCGCCTCGCGTGGCCCCTGCCGGATCCGGTGCCGCTGGTGAGCGTCGTCATCCCGTCGCGCGACCGCCTCGACCTGATCACCCGCGTCTGCCGCGGGGTGCTCCACGAGACAGCCTACGCGGCGATCGAGCTGATCATCGTCGACAACGGCTCCACCGATCCAGCGGTGCTCGACCACTACGCGACCCTGCGCGGCGATCCGCGCGTCCGGATCCTCATGGACCCGCAGCCCTTCAACTTCGCCGCGATGGTCAACGCCGGCGTCGCCGCGGCG
Source organism: Methylobacterium sp. D48H (assembly GCF_053345715.1). Lineage (NCBI taxonomy): Bacteria > Pseudomonadati > Pseudomonadota > Alphaproteobacteria > Hyphomicrobiales > Methylobacteriaceae > Methylobacterium > Methylobacterium sp. D48H. Next base: position 5,227 of record NZ_JBKFAP010000034.1, on the reverse strand, counting down.
TCCGGGACGATCGTCGTCCTGCTGAACAACGACGTCGCCGTGCTGGAGCCGAGCTGGCTCGAGGCCATGGTCCGGCAGGCGTGCCGGCCGGAGGTCGGCGCCGTCGGGGCGAAGCTTCTCTACGGCGACGGCACGCTGCAGCATGCCGGCGTCGTCGTCGGCCTCGGCGGCCGGGCCGGCCACATCCTGCGCCGCCGGCCCGGTGATACGCCCGGCCATCTCGGCCAGCTGCGGGTGGCGCACGAGGTCTCGGCGGTGACGGCCGCCTGCCTCGCCGTCGCGCGGGAGAAGTACCTGGCGGTGGGCGGCTTCGACGCCGAGGCATTCCCGGTCGATTTCAACGACGTCGATTTCTGCCTCCGCCTCGGCGCCGCCGGCTGGAAGACGGTCTGGACGCCGGCCGCGACGCTGGCCCATCTCGAATCCGTCAGCCGAGGTCCGTCGGTCGGGGCCAAGCGCGCCCGCTTCGAGCAGGAGGCCGCCCGCTTCTCCGAGCGCTGGCGGGCCGTGATCCGGCACGATCCGTTCTACCACCCCGCCCTGTCGGTCACGACGTTCGGCGAGGATCTGGAATGACGCCGCGGTCGGACGGCGCGTCGGACAGCGCGTCGGGCCACGATGCCGCGACCTATCTCGGAGCCTCGCGCCGCTCCTGGCGCGCGCTGGTGGGCGCGACGCGCCAACTCCTCGCGCATCCCCGGGCGGCGGCCGCGATCCTGCGCGCGCGCGTGACGGGTAAGCGCCTGCGCGCCCGGCAGGCGCTCGCCGCCCTGGTCGGGATCGACCATGGGCTCGCCCTGCCGCCCGGGATCCTCGACCGCTTCCCCCCCGCGCCGGCCGGTCCGGGAGACGCGATCCGCGTGATCGGCGACGGGGTCCTCGTCGCCGGTGCGCCCGGCCGGATCGCCGCCGCGTTCGCGCGCGAGCCCGACCTGCAGGCGCTGTACGGCGACGCCTTGGTGCAGGAGAGACCCGGCGGCGCGGTGCTGCCGCTTCTGCCGCCGGTCTTCGACGCCGACCGGCTCGCGGCCCTCGATTATCTCGGACCCACGCTGGCCTGCCGACGCGGCGCCCTCGAGGCCGGCGACGATCCCGGCAGTCCCGCCGAGGCCGCGTTCCGCATCGCGGAGCGCTTCGGTCCCGGCGCCATCGGCCACCTGCCGGAGATCCTGTCGGTCCGGCGCGGCGCCTCGACCGCGACGCGGGGCGGCGAAACCGGGCGCGTCCCCCACCACGCGCTGGTGCGCGATCACCTCGACCGGACAGGGCGGGAGGGCGTTGGCGTGGCCGTCGGGCTCGACGGTCTCGTGCAGGTCGAGCATCCCCTGCCGGACGAGCGGCCCCTGGCGAGCCTCATCGTGCCGACCCGCGACCGCCTGGATCTCCTGCGCCCCTGCCTCGAGAGCCTCCGAGGCTGCACCGACTGGTCGTCGACCGAGATCATCGTCTGCGACAACGACAGTCGCGAGCCCGAGACGCTGGCCTACCTGCGGGCGCTGGAGGGGGAGGGGAGGGGGCACGTCGTGCCCTGGCCCGGACCGTTCAACTTCGCCGCGATGAACAACGCCGCCGCGGCCCGCGCCCGCGGCAGGCTTCTGGTCTTCGTCAACAACGACGTCGAGGCCTTCCGGCCCGACTGGCTGTCCCGCATGGCCCGGGAGGCACTGCGCCCGGATGTGGGGGCGGTCGGTGCAAAGCTCCTCGACGGCGACGGCCGGATCCAGCACGGCGGCATCGTGCTCGGCACCGGCGGCCTCGTCACCCACGGGCACCGGCACTTTCCCGGCGATGCCCCCGGCTACCTCGGGGCCCTGCGCGTCACCCACAGGGTGTCGGCGGTGACCGCCGCGTGCTTGGCCGTCGAGGCGGCGAAGTTCCGCGCGGTCGGCGGCTTCGACGAGGCGGTCTTCGCGGTCGACTTCAACGACGTCGATCTCTGCCTGCGCCTGAACGCGGCCGGCTACCGCACGCTCCTGGTCCCCGGGGCGGTCCTCCATCACCGCGAGGCGGCGAGCCGCCGCTGGACCCGAGAGGCCCGGGCCCGCCACGCGCGCGAGATCGCGGCGCTGAGAACGCGATGGGGGTCGCTGCTGGTGCAGGACCCCCATTATCACCCGGGCTTCGACCCGGAACTCTCGACCCACGCGCGGCTGCGCGCGGGGTTTCCCGAGGCCGGACCGGCGCCCCTGCGCCGGCCGGGCGCCTGACCGGGCCTACTGCACGAGGCGCGGGCCGCCGCCCTGGACCTTCTCGTTCTCCGACATGATGCCGAGCCGCTTGGCGACCTCGGTATAGGCCTCGATCAGGCCGCCGAGATCCTTGCGGAACCGGTCCTTGTCGAGCTTGTCGGAGGACTTGATATCCCAGAGCCGGCAGGAATCCGGGGAGATCTCGTCGGCGACGACGATGCGCATCATGTCGCCTTCCCAGAGACGGCCGGTCTCCATCTTGAAATCGACCAGCCGGATGCCGACGCCGAGGAAGAGGCCCGACAGGAAATCGTTGACGCGGATCGCCAGCGCCATGATGTCGTCGATCTCCTGGGGCGTCGCCCAGCCGAAGGCGGTGATGTGCTCCTCGGAGACCATCGGATCGTTCAGCGCGTCGTTCTTGTAGTAGAACTCGATGATCGAGCGCGGCAGCTGCGTGCCTTCCTCCAGGCCGAGGCGCGTCGCCAGCGACCCGGCCGCGACGTTGCGCACCACGACCTCGAGGGGGATGATCTCGACTTCGCGGATCAGCTGCTCGCGCATGTTCAACCGGCGGATGAAGTGCGTCGGCACGCCGATGTCGTTGAGGTGCTGGAAGACGAACTCCGAGATCCGGTTGTTCAGCACACCCTTGCCGTCGATGACCTCGTGCTTCTTCGCGTTGAAGGCCGTCGCGTCGTCCTTGAAGTGCTGGATGAGCGTGCCGGGCTCCGGCCCCTCGTAGAGGACCTTCGCCTTGCCCTCGTAGATGCGACGGCGGCGATTCATAGGCGTGTACCGTGGTTTGAGGAAGTCCATGGGCCGAGGCTCCTGATGCGCGACGATGGGGAGGAATCCGCGGCGCGGCGACCGGACGCGAGGTCGGGCCGCCGGACGGCCTCTGCCCGAGGGCCCCGGCGACCGGCCGCCAAACTAGCGGAAGCGGGCTTCCAGCACAACGCGTTAGCCCGCAGGGCGGGATTGCGGAGGCCGGTCGGGACGTGCCCGGGACGACCTCCGCGACCCGTCGCGCGCGCGTCTCGCGGCCGTCGTGCGGTCGTCAATCGATCGTCTTGGACGGGTAGCGGCAGAGGTCGGCGATGAGGCAGCGCGGGCATTCGGGCTTGCGCGCCTTGCAGGTGTAGCGTCCGTGGAGAATCAGCCAGTGATGGGCGTGGAGTCGGTAGGCATCCGGCACGATCGCCTCGAGCCCGGCCTGGACCTTGTCGGTCGTCGCGCCGACGAAGAGCGGGATCCGGTTCGAGACCCTGAAAATATGGGTGTCGACGGCGATCCGCGGAACCCCGAAGGCGATGTTGAGCACCACGCTCGCGGTCTTGGCACCGACCCCGGGCAGGACCTGCAGGGCCTCCAGGCTCGCCGGGACCGCGCCGCCGTGCGTTTCCACGAGGATGCGCGAGAGGGCGACGACGTTCTTCGCCTTGGTGTTGAACAGCCCGATCGTGCGCACGAAGTCGCGGACCCGGTCCTCGCCGAGCGCCAGCATCTTCTCGGGCGTGTCGGCAATCGCGAAGAGCGGGCCGGTGGCGAGGTTGACGCCGCGGTCGGTCGCCTGGGCCGACAGCACCACCGCGACGAGGAGCGTGAACGGATTGACGTAGTGGAGCTCACCCTTGGGCTCCGGCTCCGCCGCCTGGAAGCGGCGGAAGATCTCCGCGAGGGTCGCCGCGTCGACGGCCTCGGGAGCCGTGTCCACCTGCGCGGTGACGGCCGGCCCGATCGGACCCCCGAGCCGCGCGGAGACGGCGCTCTCGGATGCTCCCTTGGACGCCCGCCCGGACGCCTTCTTGGACGCCCCCTCGGGCTTGCTCCCGGAGCCGCCCTTGCCCCGCCGCGTCGGGGCTGTCCCGGATACCGTCTCGGACGCGGTCTCATGCGGTCCCGCGGCGCCGCGACCGGCGCGATCCGTCACGGGCGGGGGAGTCTTTCTGGCGGGCATCGGCGCGTTATATGGATCGCATGGCGAGCGGCAATCCTTCCGTCCACCCGTACGGGCTCGATCCGGACACGATCGACCGGCCCGTCTTCACCGCGACGATCCGGCCGCACCAGTCGTTGAGCCGTCGCGGCTTCCGGGTGGTCATGACCGGGTGCTGCGCGGTCTCGGTCGCCGTGTCGGTCTGGGCGTGGCGCATGGGCTTCTGGCCCGTGGCCGGCTTCTTCGGCCTCGACATGCTGGCGATCTACGCGGCGCTGAAGGTGAGCTTCCGGCGCGGGCGCTCCTTCGAGGAGGTGATGATCTCGCAGATCGAGATCCTGCTCGCCCGGGTCAGCCACCGCGGTGAGCGGCGGGAGTGGCGGTTCAATCCGCTCTGGACCAAGCTCGAGACGGTCGAGGACGACGAGTACGGCCTCCAGCGCCTGACCCTGGTCTCGCGCCGGCAGCAGGCGCTGGTCGCGCGCGACGCCGGGCCGGACGAGCGGGCGCGGATAGCCCATGGGCTCAGCGCGGCGCTCGCGCAGGTGAAGAAGGGATACTGACCTGACCTCGGACCTCTCTGGCCTCCTGAGAGGGCAGGGAGGCGGCGCGGCAGCGATCGCCCGGGCCGCGCGAAAAAACAGCCCGGAGATGGAACAGGGCTGTTGACGGGCAAATTCGAGGGCTCTGTACCCCGGCTCATCGGCGCCGGCCGCGGAAGTGGACCGGGCGCTGAGCCATCTTCTGACAAGCGGCGGGATTGGCCGGCGGGATTGCCGGGCGGTCTTCTGTTTGCCTCTGATGAGCCTCAGGCGACTGGGGCGCTCTTTGACAAGTTGGAATGAGGAAGGGAGACGCGGGTGGCGTTTGTCCTTGCGGCTAGGTCTTAGGACCTGGCGTGAGTAGACTTGTGCCGATCTGTTGTTCTTCTTTCTGAGCTCACCGACGGGTGTTCTGGCGCTGTGAAGCGTTTGGCACTTGGTCGATGTGAGGCTCCGTCTGAGAATACACGTGATCGGCCAGATCAATCTCTTCAACGTGAGAGTTTGATCCTGGCTCAGAGCGAACGCTGGCGGCAGGCTTAACACATGCAAGTCGA
>NZ_JBKFAP010000033.1:0-39184 GCF_053345715.1 Methylobacterium sp. D48H | reverse complement strand
CCGTCGCGGCGATCGGGACGATCACGGCCCGCATCCGGGACATCGACGGCGTGGCGACCACGATCGCGGCGGCGGTGGAGCAGCAGGGCGCGGCGACCCACGAGATCGTCCGCAACGTCGGGCAGGCCGCGGCCGGCACCGGGGAGGTGACCCGCAGCATCGTCAGCGTCGCGGGGGCCGTCGAGAAGACCGGTCAGGCCGCCGGGCAGGTTCTGGCCGAGGCGTCGCGGCTCTCGGAGCAGTCCGAGCACCTGAACGGCGAGGTGGCGCGGTTCCTCGATCGCGTCCGCGCGGCCTGAGACGGCACGCGGCATTCAGGGGTGCGTCCGGGCCGATGGGCCCGGACGCCGCGTCGCAGAATCAGACCGCGCGGCCGCCACCCTCGGTCCGGCGCTTGGCCATGAACGCGTCGAACTGCTCGCGGTCCCGGGCGCGCTTCAGCTCCTCCACGAAGTTCGAGAAGGCGCGGCTCTCTTCCTCGAGGGCGCGGCGCTGCGCCTCGAGGCGGTCGAGCTCGGCCCGGCGGTACTCGTCGAAGGCGGCGTTCCCGCTGCCGCCGCGGCGGTTCGCGGCCTCGAAAGCGCGGGCGAAGCGCGACGCGGGGCGCCCGCCCTCGAACCCCGACACCGTCCGGCGCGCGGCGTCCCGAATCTCGGCGAAGGCCGGGTAGCCCGCGAATTTCCAGGCCACGAGCGCGAGGCCGATCGGCCACCAGTAGATGAAGCCCACCACGATCGCGCCGATCTCCAGCGACCGACGCGGGAACGGGCCGGACCGGCAGAGCCTGCCGGTCGCCCAGGGAGAGGAGGTTTGAGAGGTCACGGCTGTGCTCCGCTGTTCATGTGAACGCGGTTAACATGCGGGTCCGGCGGGGGCCTTTCAAGGCCGCCCACCGCCGCCGTCGCGCTCGCCGGGGCGCCCCGCCCCGTGGACCAGGGCGAGGACTCCGGCCCGCAGCAGCTCGTACTTGTCGGGGAAGCCTGGGCCGCGCGGCAGATGGCCGGCGGCCGAGAGGGTGGCGAGGCCGTGCGCCAGCGCCCAGACCTCCAGGGCGATGAACCGGGGTGCCACGCCCCCGAACCCGTCCGCAAAGGTCGCCTGCAGCGCTTCCACCAGCAGGTCGAAGGGACTCGGCCGCGCCTCCGCGCTCGCGGCGCCGGGCGGCGCCTCGGGATCGGCCCCGCCGGCGGGTGCCCCGCGGGTCTCGAAGATCGCCGCGTAGTAGGCCGGCTCCTCCTCGGCGAAGGCGAGATAGGTCTCACCCATCCGGGTGAACCGCTCCAGCGGCGTCCCGCGCGACGTCAGGGCCCGCGCCAGACGCGCGGCGAGCTCCGCGAAGCCGCGCCCGGCCAGCTCCTCGAGGAGCGCCTCGCGGCCGCGGAAATGGCGGTACAAGGCGGCCGGCGTTACGCCGACGAGCCGCGCGGCGTCGACCAGGGTGAAGCCGCCGATCCCGCGCTCGGCGATGAACCGGCGCGCGGCCTCCAGCAGGGCCTCCTTCAGGTTGCCGTGATGGTAGCTCCGCCGGTCGTCCGGCCCGTCCCGCCAGGGTCGCAAGATCTCACATCCTTCGCGCGCCTATTACACCACACCGGACCTCTACGCCCCTGTCGAGTCCGAAGACCAACGAAGTCGGTTTTTCCGAGGTCGGCCTCTACATGACCGGTGAACACGACGGTTGTTTCAGGCGCATGGGGCGACGCTTGACCGCCCCCGGATAACTGTAACAGTGTTACACATCCGCAACCGAGCTTCCACGGCAGGACAACGAGCATCGCGCATGGCTTTCGTGAGCCTCAAGGCGTGGCGGGCCCGCTCGGCGGAGCGCGCCGCGATCGCGGCGCGCCTGAAGCAGGATCTGCGGACGGCCCTCGGCCTCGGCGAGGCCGACACGCTGGCGGTCAACGAGATCGCCTGCGCCGATCCGGGCTGCCCCGACATGGAGACGATCGTGCTGGTGATGCGCGCCGGCGCGCCCACGCGCGCCCTGAAGATCCGGCGCCCGATCGACGCGGTGGATCCCGACGACATCGCGGCGCTCGTGGCGGAGGACCGGTCGTCCGACGCGCCGCCGTCCGGCGTCTCGACAATGTGATCCGGCGCGGGGGCTTTCCGTCTTTGGGGCGCACAGGTCACAGGGACGGGGCCGGGCGCGCGACGTAGCATCCCGCCAACAGCAGCCCCCCGCGCCGACGGGGTCGCGGGAGGATCGCACGCCATGAAGAGCCGCCGTCACGTCCTCGCGCTCGTCGGCCTCGCCCTCGCCGGCCCGGCCCTGCTCGGGGTCCCGACCGCTGCCCTGGCGGGCGAGACCCGGCCGTTCTCGGACGCGGCCTTCGAGGCCGCGCAGAAGGGCGGGAAGCCGGTGCTGATCGCGGTCAGCGCCCCGTGGTGCCCGATCTGCCGGACGCAGAAGCCGATCCTCGCGAAACTCGCGGCCGAGCCGCGTTTCAAGGATCTCCAGATCTTCGACATCGACTTCGACAGCCAGAAGGAGCTGCTGCGCCGCCTGAACGTGCGGATGCAGAGCACGCTGATCGCCTACAAGGGCGCGACCGAGGTCGGCCGCTCGGTCGGCGAGACCCAGCCGGAATGGATCGAGGGCCTCGTCGAGAAGACCCTCTGACCGACGGCGCGTCGCCGGATCTCCCCGGTCCGGTTCCGTTCAGGGAAGCTCCGGCATAAGCCCGATCCAGACCCGCATGACGGGTCCGGCGGAGATGATCACCGGTGTCGAGCCCCCCTTTGTCAGACGTCCCGGGTCCCGATGCGATCGTGGCGGTGCCCGTGCGCAACGAGGAGGAGCGGATCACCGCGTGCCTGCGGGCGATCGACGCCCAGGAGGGTGCTGAATCGGGGCGCGTCGGGCTCGTGCTGTTCCTGAACAACTGCACGGACGGCACCGAGGCCCTCGTCACCGCGCTGGTGCCGACGCTGTCGATCCCGGTCCGGGTGTCCGTCGAGAATTTTTACGGCGCCCATGCCGGATGGGCCCGGCGCCGGGCCATGGACGCCGCCGCCGCCTGGCTGGGTGATGCGGGGAATGCGGGGATCATCCTGTCGACCGACGCCGACAGCCGGGTCCCGCCCAACTGGGTGGCGCGCAATCGCGCGGCGATCGAGGCCGGGGCCGACGCTGTGGCCGGCCGGGTCGAGCTCGACGCGGCGGAGGCGGCGCTGCTACCGCCCTCGCTCCCCGCCCGCGGCCGGCTGGAGGACACCTACGACGCCCTGATCACCGAGGTCGAGGCGCGGATCGATCCCGATCCGAACGACCCCTGGCCCTGCCACCGGACCGCGATCGGCGCGACCCTCGCGGTGACCCGCAGCGCGTACCTCGCCGTCGGCGGCATGCCCGAGATCCCGCTCGGCGAGGACGGCGCCTTCATCGCCCGGCTGCTGGAGCACGGGCTGCGGGTCCGGCACGCCACCGACGTCTGCGTGACCATCTCGGCCCGCCTCGCCGGGCGCGCGCCGGGCGGCGTGGCGGACACGATCCGCTCCCGCTGCGAGGAGCCCGACGCGCTCTGCGATGCCCGGATGGAGACCTTCCCGCGCGCAGTGCGGCGCTACCTCTGGCGGCGGCGATTCCGCCAGATGCACGGGCGCGGGGCGCTCGCGCGGAGCGACGGCTGGGCGCGGGCGATCGGCATCGTTCCGCCGGAGGCGCGGCGCATCGCGTCCCTCCCGCTGGGTCAGGCCATCGCGGAGGCGGAGCGCGCCAGCCCGCGCCTCGCCTACCGCCCGATCGGCCCGCGCCAGCTGCCCGGGCAGATCCGGATCGCGCGGGTCGGCGTCGTCGCGATCCGCCTCGGCCTGGGGCTCATCGGCGTGGCGCAGCGGCTCGCGGGCGCGGTCGCGCCCGGGCGGACGGTCTCCGACCCGCGCGGCAGCCGCATCTGACTCCGTCAGGGGCGGCGTTCCAGCACGTCCCGAGGCGCCACGCCGAACCGGCGGCGGAAGGCGCGGCTGAAGGTGGCCGCGTCGGTGAAGCCGCAGCTCGTCATCACCGACCCGATCCGCGTGCCGCCGCGGAGCCGCTTGTAGGCCCGGTCGAGCCGGGCGTCGCGGATCTTCGCCGCCACGCCCTCGTCGCCGGTGAAAGCCGCGTAAAGGCGGCTTCGCGAGACCCGCAGAGCCGTCGGCAGCGATTCCGGCCCGAAGGCGGGATCGTGCAGTCGGCGCTCGATATGGGCCAGGGCCAAGGCCCGCACGGCGTCCCCGGACAGGTCGTCGCCGGCCGTCTCGCCTTGGCGGTCGGCCAGGGCGCGCAGCAGGTGCAGGACGCCCTCGAGGGCGATGCCGGCTTCCGCCTCCGACATACCGCCGACCGTCTCGGAGAACGAGCGCAGATAGGTCGCGAACAGGCCGCTGAGCGGCGTCGCGCGGAGACCGCGCCCGGCGAAGGCGTGCACGCTGCCGACCTGGCTCACGAAGGCGGCGCGCGGCACCTGGAGGCGGATCTCCTCGTAGGAATCGCGGCTGCCGATCGCGAAGGGCTGGTCCATGGCATGGACTGCGATGTCGCCGGCGCCCAGCACGGCGCCGCTGTTGCCCTGCTCGATGTAGCCGCTGCCCTGGACGAGGAGCACGATCGCGATGTCGTCGCTCCCGTCCCGGCGCACGTGCTGCGTCGTGCGCTCGACCCCGATCGGTTTGCTCAGGGTGTGCAGGATCGCGCCGTGACGGGTGATCGCGAGCCGGCGGCCCGCCGCGAACGGGATGTCGGGTGCCAGCGGCGTCGCGTTGACGCGCGCCAGTGCCGTGCTGCGCCAGTAGTCGAAGGCGCGCTTCTGATCGACCGAGTCGGTCGTCTCGACGACGATGGGAACGGTTTCGCGAACACTCAAGGCACGGCGATCCCATGCGCCGACGTCGGCCGACGCTCACGCCCGCAACGGGAACGCCGTCGAGAAGGTTGCCGATCCGCGGGAGAGGCGTGACCTGAGCTAATGACCGGCGCGGACCCGCCTCACCGATCCGCCGCCGCCACTCGAGGGTCGGAGCGGGTCGCGGACGCGTCGGCGAAACGCAGCACCACCGCGCGCCCAGCGGCCGGCGGCGACGGCAGGCTCGCGCGGAATCGCGCGGTCTCGGTCGCGGCGAGGATCGTCCGCGGCGGCGCGACCGTGAAGGTCTTGATCGTCCGACCGCCGGCGTCGCGGATCTCAACGCTCAGCGGCGCGACGGGCGCGTCCGAGCGCGCGACGCCGACGAGGTCGCCCTCGACGACGAGTTCCGCGGGACTGTCGTCCTCGGCCGGGTTGTAGAAGGCGACGACATCGCGGATCTCGATCCCGCGCACGTTCACCGGCAGGCCGATGCGCGCGAACAGGGAGGCGGTCTGCGGGACGGCCCGGACCACGCTGGTCCGGGCGAGGCAGACGAGCGGGATCGCCGCCAGGAGCGTCAGGCCGAGAGCCAGCGACGGGGTGAGACCCGGGATCGAGCGGCGGGCCTTCCCGGCGGCCTTCCCAGCGGCCTTCCCGGCGGACTTGCGCTTGGCGGACCGTCGGGATTCGGGCGCCGGAACGTCGGTGGCATTCCGCACCGAGGCGGTCGCCTCCTCCCAGGCCGCGTCCGCGAGGGGATCGGTCTCGGCCTGCGCGGCGAGCTCCGCCTCGTGGCCGGCGAGGACGTCGGCGGGCGAGATGAACCACGTCTCGCGGCAGGCGGCACAGCGGACCGAACGGCCCTCCATGCCGACCTTGCTGGCGTCGATGCGATATTCGCTCGCGCAGCTCGGGCAGGCGATCAGCATCCGCGCCATACTCGCATCGATCGGCCGCGACCGGGCCGGACTGTGAATTGCTTGAAGAAGTGTGCCCGAACAGGGTTAAGGGGCCGTGAAATCCCCGAGGCCTTGAAAACGCCCGCCGCTCCGGCGATTCCCGAGGGACGGACAGACGAGATACGGCACGGCTTTGAACCTACAAGCGAGCATGAAGAGCCTGCTGCCCGGCGCGGAGCGACCGGTGGTGCAGTTCGAGAATGTCGGCATGCGCTACGGCCTCGGGCCGGAGGTGCTGTCCGACGTGAGCTTCCGCATCGCGCCGCGCTCCTTCCAGTTCCTGACCGGTCCGTCCGGCGCCGGGAAGACGACGCTGCTGCGCCTGATCCTTCTGTCGGTGCGGCCGACCCGCGGGCTCGTCTCGATCTTCGGCGAGGAGGTGAGCGACATCTCCGCGAAGGCGCTGACCGGGCTCCGGCGCCGGATGGGCGTGGTGTTCCAGGATTTCCGGCTCCTCGACCACCTGACCACCTACGAGAACGTCGCCCTACCGCTGCGCGTCCAGGGCCGGGCCGAGGCCAGCTACCGGGCCGAGGTGGTGGAACTGCTGCGCTGGGTCGGCCTCGGCGAGCGCATGCACGCCCTGCCCCCGCTGCTCTCGGGCGGCGAGAAGCAGCGCGCGGCCATCGCCCGCGCGCTGATCGCGCGGCCCGACCTGCTGCTCGCGGACGAGCCGACGGGCAACGTCGATCCGGGCCTCGGGCGGCGGCTGTTGCGCCTGTTCCTGGAGCTGAACAAGCTCGGGACCTCGGTCATCATCGCCACCCACGATTTCGGCATCATGGACGCCGTCGATGCCCGCCGGATGGTCCTGGGCGAAGGCCGGCTGCGGATCGAGGAATGAGCACTCAGGCGATGCCGCGGACGAAGGCCGGTGGATCGGCCGTTCCGCCCGACCCGTCGATGCCGGCCAACCTGCGCCGCAACGCGCCGCTGGTGCCCACCGACACGGCGGCGGGGCGCTCCCTCGCGGCGGTCATCGCGATCCTCACCTTCCTCGCCGGCCTCTGCGCGGGCGCGGCCGAGATGGTCGCGACGAACGCCGCCCAGTGGCAGGGCGACGTGGCGCGGGAGGTCACGATCCAGGTCCGGCCCGGTCCCGGCCGCGACGTCGACGCCGACGTCGCCCGCGCCGACGGCATCGCCAAGGCCGAACCCGGGATCGCGGAGACGCGGGTGTTCAGCAAGGCCGAGGCGGAGCGCCTGCTCGAGCCGTGGCTCGGGACCGGGCTCGACCTGTCCGACCTGCCGGTGCCGCGGCTCATCGCCCTCAAACTCTCCAGCAGCCAGGCCGCCGATCTGAAGCGGCTGCGATCACGCCTCGTCGAGGCGCTGCCGGGCGTCGCAAGCCTCGACGACCACGCCCTCTGGCTGCAGCGGCTCTCGACCGCCGCCAACGCCTTCGTGGGGATCGGGATCGGGCTCGTGCTGCTCGTCCTGATCGCCACCGGCCTCGCGGTGACCTTCGCGACACGCGGTGCCATGGCGAGCAACCGCGAGGTGGTGGAAGTGCTGCATTTCGTCGGCGCCGACGACGACTACATCGCCCGCGCGTTCCAGCGGCGGTTCTTCGGCCTGGGCCTGCGCGGCGGCGCGATCGGCGCCGGTCTGGCCCTCGTGGCCTTCGTGATCGCCGGGCTCCTCGCCCGGGCCGCGCGCTCCGGACCGGCCGGTCAGGAGGTCGAGGCGCTGTTCGGCGCGTTCCATATCGGCCTGCGCGGCTACGCCAGCGTGATCCTGATCGGCGTGATCGCGTCCCTCGTCACGGGCGTCGTCTCGCGCGTGACCGTGCGGCGCTTCCTGGCCTGATCCCTGCTGCGTCACGAAGACGTGGAAATAGGGGGTCTTCCGAGCGCGTTTACCATCTGGAAACTTTATCGTTGCGGTGTGGAAACAGCCGACCGCGCCGGCCTCCGAGCCGCCGCAATCGGCGCCGATTCTCTGGAGGATGACCACGCGTATGCTGCGCGCATCGGATCCGCCCTCGACCGACGCCGTCGGCTGGGCCTGGCACGAGTGGGGTCTCCCGCGCCGCGCCACCGCGCGCCCGCGCGACCGGCGGCGGATCGCGCTCTGGACCTGCGGCCTCGGCGCCGGGCTCGGGATGCTGGCCCTGTTCGCGGGTTTTCTCGTGTTCGTCGGCGCGCTCGCCCGCCAGGAGCGGACGCCGACCGACCGGGCCGACGGCATCGTCGCGCTGACCGGCGGTGCCCAGCGGATCGGCGACGCGATCGACCTGCTCGCGGGCGGCTACGGGCGGCGCCTGCTTATCACCGGGGTCAACGAGCGGACCAGCCGCGACGAGATCGCCCGGCTGAACCCGACCCAGCGCGCCCTGATCGCCTGCTGTGTGGATCTCGACTACCGGGCGCGCAACACGATCGGGAACGCCATCGAGACGCGCCGCTGGATGCGCGCGCACCGGTTCAGCACCGTGGCGGTCGTGACCTCGAACTACCACATGCCGCGGACGCTGGTCGAACTCGACCACGCCCTCCAGGACAGCGACCGCGTCCTGCCGCATCCGGTCGTGAGCGAGGCCTTCGATGCCGATCGCTGGTGGAAGAACCCGCCGGCCGCGCGCCTCCTGGCCTCGGAATACATGAAGTTCCTGGTCAGCTGGGTCCGCACGCGCTTCGAGGCGGATCCCGAACGCTCCCGCGCGGCGATCCTGATCGGGCGCGGCAAGCCGGTGAAGATGGTGGCCGAGCCGCTCATGCTCCGCGGCGTGGATTGAGGGCGCGGCGCGCGCCACCCCCGCCCCTACAGCCCCTTGCAGCGGGCCTTGATCGCGGCCGAGAACTCGCGGTCCGACCCCTGGACCTGGGCCAGGCGCTCGCCGCGCTCCGAACCGGACAGGCAGCGACCGTAGACGCTCGCCACGCGGCGCATCGTCTCCACGTGGCGCCGCCAGACGCGGCAGTTCTTGGCGTCGTCCCCGTCCGCCTGTTCGAGCTGCTCGAGGGCCTGGCGCTGCATCGATTGCGCCACCAGGACGTCGCGCGCGCAGGTGGTCTCGCCCTGGGCGGCGGCGCCGGAGATGCCGGCCGCGAGGGTCAGGGCGGCGGCCGTTCGGAATCTCTGGATCATCACGCGGCCTGCGGTGCCGTCGAGCGCGTCAGGAGCGCGTAGAGCGCGCCGGCGTCCCGGGCGGCGCGGATATGGGCGAGCATGCCCGGCTCGCGCAGGATGCGGGCGACTTGCGCCAGGGCCTTCAGGTGATCGGCGCCGGCGCCCTCGGGCGCGAGCAGCAGGAAGGCGATGTCCACGGGCTGGCCGTCGAGCGCCTCGAAGTCCACCGGCCGGTCGAAGCGCGCGAATAGCCCGAAGAGACGGTCGAGACCGGGCAGCTTGCCGTGCGGGATCGCCACGCCGTCGCCGATGCCGGTCGACCCGAGCCGCTCGCGCTGGAGCAGCGTGTCGAAGACGGGGCGCTCACCGAGGGCGGGCAGGCGCCGCGCCGCCTGCGCGGCGAGGTCTTGCAGCACCTGCTTCTTGGCGCGGGCGCGCAGGGCCGGCACGACCGAGTCGGGGTCGAGGAATTCCAGAACTGGCATCGAACGACCGTTGCCCCGTCGCCCGTTCGCGAGGAAGCGGGCCTCGTCGCAGGGGCATCGACGACCGTTCCGGCCGCGCCCCCACCAGATTCAATAAGCGGGGAAACCAGCCGGTTCCGGCTCCGTTCCTCCCGACCCGCGGCGTCACTCGGTGGCGTTCGGCGGGTCCACCCAGCCGATCGCTCCGTCGCTCCGCCGATATACGACGTTGACGCGGCCGGTGCCAGCGTGGACGAACACAACCACTGGGGATCCCGTCATGTCGAGGGCGGTCACCGCCTCGCCGATGGTGCGGCGCTGGAGGGTCTTGGTGCTCTCGGCGACGATCGGCGGGTGGGCGTCGCCCTCGGCGGCGTCGTCCTCCTCCACCTCCGGGGCGGCGAACACCGCGTAGGCGGCCTCGACCGCCGCGTCGTCCCCCGGGCCCGTCGCGTGCTGCTTCAGCTTGTGCTTGTAGCGCCGCAGACGGGTCTCCAGGCGCTCCGCGGTCTGCTCGAAGCTCGACCGCGCGTCGTGCGCGAAGCCGTTGGCCTCGATCGTCAGGCCGGAGACGAGGTGCAGGACGCAATCCGTCCGGAAGGCGGTGCCGTCGCGCCGGAGCGTGACGTGGCCGTTGCAGGAATCGTGCATGTGCGAGTCGAGATACTTCGCCTGGATCGCCGACATCCGTTCCTCGACGCGGCCGCGCAGACTCTCGCCGAGATCCACGCCGTGGCCAGTCACTCGCAACGATCCCATGCTGCCTCCCCCGTTCCGATGCAGTCGGCCGAATTAGAGAGCCGGCTCGGGTTAAGTCAACGGAGCCCCTTGCGGTTCAAGCGCTTGCTTAACGCTGGGTTCAGCCGGCCTGTCCGTATACACGGGGCCTCCGGCACCTTGCCTTGCGACGTGAGACGACCGCCTGCATGATGATCGACCCCGGATTCTCCGCCACCGCGACACGCCGCGCCGTCCTGGGGGGCGCGCTCGGCGCTGCCGCGGGCCTGCTCCCGGCAGCCGCGCGGGCGGCCGACCCGGAGAAGGCCCCGGCCCTGCCCGGCGCCGGCGAGGCATTCGCGGCGGGCACGCTGACCGACCTCGCCCGCGCCCGGGCCGCCGCCCCCTACGCCGCCCCGAAGACCGGCGACGTGCCGACGGTTCTCAAGAACCTCTCCCGAGAGGCCTACGAGGCGATCCGTCCCGCGGAGGGCCGCGCGGTCTGGGCCGACCGGAATGCCGGCTACGTCCTGGAGCCGCTGCTGCGCGGCTCGATCTTCGAGACGCCGGTGTCGCTGTTCGTCGTGGAGAGCGGCGTGGTGCAGCCGGTCGGGTACGACAAGTCCGCCATCGCGGCGCCGGGCCTCGACCTGCCCGACCTGACCGCCGACACCGCCTTCTCGGGCTTCCGCCTGCGCGCCCGGTTCGGCGGCGCCGACGAGTTGTCGAACTTCGCCCTGTTCCAGGGCGCCTCGTTCTTCCGCCTCGTCGCCGAGGGCCAGGATTTCGGCATCAACGCCCGGGCGCTCGCCCTGCGGCCGGCGGATTCCCGCGGCGAGGAATTCCCGCTGTTCCGGGCCCTGTTCGTCGAGGCGCCGCGGGCGGGCCAGCCGGTCATCGTCCACGCCCTCGGGGAATCGGAATCGGCGACCGCGGCGTTCAAGATCACCCTGACGCCGGGCCGCGACGTCTCCACGGCGCAGATCGACGGGACGGTCTTCGCCCGCGCCGAGCTCGACCATATCGGTCTCGGCGGCATGCAGGGCAGCTACCTGTTCGGGCCCCTCGACCGGAACCGCGTGGACGACCTGCGCGCCGCGGCCTTCTCGGTGGAGGGCCTGGCGATCCACAACGGCTACGGCGAGCCGATCTGGCGCCCGGTTCACAATCCCGAAGCGCTGCAGGTCTCGGCCTTCGTGGATCGCGGGCCCAAGGGCTTCGGCCTCATGCAGCGCGCCCGCGCCTACGACGATTTCGAGGACGACCGGCGCCACTGGGAGCAGCGACCGTCCCTCTGGCTGGAGCCCCTCGACGACTGGAACGAGGGCGCGGTCACGCTGCTGGAGATCCCGAGCGATTCCGAGCTCAACGAGAACGTCTTCGCCTACTGGCGGCCCAAGGCGAAGCTCGCGAAGGGCGCGGAGATGCGCTTCCAGTGCCGGCAGCACTGGTCCAAGGGCTGGCCAGACCCGCTGCCGCCGGAGATCGCCCGGGTGCGCGACAGCCGCTGCGGTCACGGCAGCACGGGGAACCGCCGGCTCTTCGCCGTCGATTTCGAGGGCGACGCGCTGTTCCGGCCCGGCGACATCGACGTCGACCTCGGCGCTTCGGCCGGGATGATCACGCGTCAGGAACGGTTTCGGTACCCCGATCGTAAGACGCTGCGGATCCTGTTCGAGCTCGATCCGGGGAGCGAGCGCGCGAGCGAGCTGCGTCTCGCGCTCCGGCGCGGCCAGGCCCGGGCCAGCGAGACCTGGCTGTTTCGCTGGACACCCTGAACCCCGACCCGATTGCTGAGGAACGGCCTCCCCCGTGCGACTGGACGAGACCATGATGTTGCCGCCAGCGACAGACGCCAGTTCCGGGCGCGAGACCGTGACCGACGGCGGCCGTTATCTGCCGCCCGAGGCCCCCCTGTCGATGCCCGTCCAGGATCTGGCGCGCTGGGATCCGGGGCTCGGTCACCGGCCGGAGCGCCGGGTCCGGTCGCCCTGGCCTGAGCGGATCCTGGTGTTCGGCGGTGCCCTGGCGCTCACGGCCTTCGGCGGCTGGCAGATGGTCGAGACCGTGTCGGTCTCCGGCAGCCCGACCGCCCTCCAGCTCGTGCTGGTCGTCCTGTTCTGCCTGACCTTCTCGTGGATCGCCCTGGCCTTCACCAGCGCGGTGCTCGGCTTCGCGACGCTGCTGCGCCGGCCCCGGCCGGCGCCGAACCCGGCCGCGCTGCGCACGCGGACCGCGGTCCTGATGCCCGTCTACAACGAGGCGACGGCCCGCACCTTCGCGGGCATCGAGGCCATGCGCGAGGCGGTCGAGGCGACCGGGCTGGGCGATCATTTCGACTGGTTCGTCCTGTCGGACTCCACCCAGCCCGATGCCTGGATCGCCGAGGAGCGGGCCTATCTCGACCTGCGCGGCCGGCTCGGCCCCGAGGCCCGGCTCTACTACCGGCACCGGCCGAAGAACCATCACCGCAAGGCCGGGAACATCGGCGATTTCGTCACCCGCTGGGGCGGGCGCTACGACCACATGCTCGTGCTGGACGCCGACAGCCTGATGAGCGGATCTGCCGTCGTGGGGCTCGCGGCCGCCATGGAGGCGGACCCGGACGCCGGGATCATCCAGACGCTGCCGCTGATCATCAACCGCAACACCCTGTTCGCCCGACTCCAGCAATTCGCGGCCCGGATCTACGGCCCGGTGATCGCCGCCGGCCTCGCCGCGTGGTCGGGCCGGGACGGCAACTACTGGGGTCACAACGCGATCATCCGGACCCGCGCCTTCGCGGATTCCTGCGGCCTGCCGGACCTGCCCGGGAAGCCGCCCTTCGGCGGACACATCCTGTCCCACGACTTCGTCGAGGCGGCCCTGATCCGCCGGGCGGGCTGGGCGGTGTACATGCTCCATCGCCTGCCAGGCTCGTACGAGGAGAGCCCGCCCTCGCTGATCGACGTGGCGGTGCGCGACCGGCGCTGGGCGCAGGGCAATCTCCAGCACGCGCGGGTGATCGGCGCCGCCGGGCTGCATCCCGCGACGCGGCAGCACTTCGCCACCGGCATCGCCGGCTACCTCGCCTCACCGCTGTGGCTGCTGCAGCTGGTGGTCGGTATCCTGCTGGTGCTCCAGACGGCCACGGAGCGGCCGGACTATTTCGGCGGCGCCGGCTTCTCGCCGGTCTTCCCGCGCTTCGATCCGGTCCGCGCGCTCCAGCTGTTCGGCCTGACCATGGCGGTGCTGCTGGCACCCAAGTTCCTCGGCCTGATCCTGGCGCTGCTGGACGGCCCGGTGCGGCGCGCCTGCGGCGGCGCCGGACGGCTCGTCCTGTCGAGCCTCGTCGAGATCCTGCTGTCCGCCCTGGTGGCGCCGGTGGCGATGGTGATCCAGTCGGGCTCCGTGATGGGCATCCTGCTCGGACGGGACACGGGCTGGAACCCGCAGCGGCGGGACGACGGCTCGATCCCGCTGCGCGACATCGTCGTCCGCCATCGCTGGCACACGCTGCTGGGGCTGGTGGCGGGCGTCGCCGCCTTCGCGATCGCCACCTCGCTGTTCCTCTGGATGAGCCCGACGATCCTGGGTCTCGTTCTGGCGATCCCGATCTCCTGGGCGAGCGGCCAGCTCGGGCTCGGCCTGGCGCTCAAGCGACGCCTGCTCCTCGCCACGCCGGAAGAGGCCGCACCGCCGGAGATCGCGGTCCGCGCCGCGTCCCTCGCGGCCCGCAACGCGGAGCGCGGGTTCGACGAGACGGATGCCCTCGCGGCCCTCCACGCCGATCCCGACCTCGCGCGTGACCACACGCGGATGCTGCCCCTCGGACAGCGGCGGCCCCGGGGCGCGATCGATCCGGACCAGACCCTGGCCACCGCCAAGATCTGCGAGGCCGAGACGGTGGCGGAGGCGCAGGCGTGGCTCTCGCCGAAAGAGCGGATGGCACTCCTGCATGACCGGGCCCTGGTCGACCGCCTCGTCCGCCTCGACGCGCGCGAACGGTGATCGCGGTCCGTCCGACCGCGAAGTGACGACCGCGGCGCGCGCCCGGGATCGGTCAGCGCCGCTCGCGGAGACGTGTCGGTGCGCCCCGATCGTGAGGTCCACCGAGGCCGCCAGCCGGACCGAGCCGTGAGAAGTGATTAACCATTCGGGTCCTAGATTCGCGCATCGTCATTCGGATCCGGTCATGACCCTCCTGTTCGTGTTCCTGCTCCTGCCGCTCGCGGTGGCCATCGTCCTGGCCCGCGGCGAGCCGATCCGCACCATCAGCTGCCTCGGCGCGATGGGCGTTGGCTGCGTCATCGCCGCCACGAGTCTCGTGAGCCTCGTGCGCCACCGGATCCGGACGACCTGACACCGGACCGGAGCAAGCTACCGTCAGAGGAACCCGACCTGGCGCGGGCCGCCGCCCAGGCTGCGCCCCGCACGGGAGACCAGCTGGGAGAAGGCCAGGGCCGCCGCCGTGGCCTGGGCGCGGGACGGGAAGCTGCGTCGCGATTCGAGAACGGGCTCGTCAGTCTCGTTGACGAGAACCCACGACCACAGCGACCGGCTACGCTCTCGTATCTCGAATTGCACGGGCGCCTCCCTGTCCGGGACATGCGAAGCGAAAGACTTGCATCCGCGAGTGACATCCGGATGACGTTGTTTCGCGACCGTCAAGGCGCGCCGGCCGCCGCAAAATTCTGCTGAAGACTATTGTCTTCGTGGACGGAGCGCGGCGAGATCGATGGTTCAGCATCGTGCCAGCTATCCATCGAGATCTGACCCGAACAATCGAGTGCGAAATCCGTGCCAGGATGAGCGGACAGCCGGCCAGCTATCCCCAGGAACTGCGCTGGCCCCGTGATGGCCGCCTCGGCATCCGCGCTGCCGACGCCGCGACGCGCCTGCGACGCGCGGACTTGACTGGATTGTCTGGATCTCGATGCTCTGGCCCGTTGCGGGCGGGGTCGAGGGCATTCTGGCGGCAGCACCCGGTGGCGCTGCGAGGCGGATCGACGTGATGGCAGATCACAGCAGAGTCCCGAACGAACGGTCGCGTCGCCTTCTCGGCGATCTGGCCGAGACTCTCGGATGTTCGGTCGACGTCTTCTTCGATCCGGACCCGCACGACGACCGTGCGATGACCGAAGAATTGCTGACCCTGTGGTTCTCGATCAAGGATCCCGATGCCCGGCACCGCATCCTGGATTGTGCCCGGGCCGTGAAGGCCGAGGCCGGGGCGGACGCGCAGCCGCGCCCCTGACCGGTGCCTTGTTTCCGACGGCTTGGCGCTCCACCCAGGCAGCCCGTCCGTCGCCGCGACCCCAGTCGGAGAACCCATGAAATCCGTGATCGCTCTGATCGCCGAGGAACTCGGTGTCGGGGAGGCGCAGGTCGCGGCCACCGTGGCGCTCCTCGACGGCGGCGCGACCGTGCCGTTCATCGCGCGCTACCGGAAGGAGAATACGGGCGGCCTCGACGACACGCAGCTGCGCAGGCTGGAGGAGCGCCTGTCCTACCTGCGCGATCTCAACGAGCGGCGCGCCGCGATCGTCGCGAGCATCACGGCCCAGGGAAAGATGTCCCCGCCCCTGGCGTCAGCCCTCGACGCCGCCGACACGAAGGCGCGGCTGGAGGACCTGTACCTGCCCTTCCGGCCCAAGCGGCGCTCGAAGGCGCAATCCGCCCGCGAAGCCGGCCTCGAACCGCTGGCCCAGGCCCTGCTGAGCCGTCCCGACCGCGCGCCCGAAGCGGTCGCGACCGCTTACGTGTCGGACGCGCGGGGCGTGCCGGACACCGAGGCCGCGCTGGAGGGCGCCCGCGCCATCCTGATCGAGCGCTTCGGCGAGGATGCCGACCTCGTGGGGCGCCTGCGGGCGGATTACTGGCGGACCGGCCAGCTCGTCTCGCAGGTGCGCAAGGGCAAGGCGAACGAGGGGGCGAAGTTCTCGGACTACTTCGACTGGAGCGAGCGGCTGGAGCGCATGCCCTCGCACCGGATCCTGGCGATCTTCCGCGGTGAGCGGGAA
Organism: Methylobacterium sp. D48H; assembly: GCF_053345715.1. Taxonomy (NCBI): domain Bacteria; kingdom Pseudomonadati; phylum Pseudomonadota; class Alphaproteobacteria; order Hyphomicrobiales; family Methylobacteriaceae; genus Methylobacterium; species Methylobacterium sp. D48H. The sequence goes on along the minus strand of NZ_JBKFAP010000033.1, from coordinate 23,138 downwards.
GAGGTCCTCGACGTCGGCTTCGCCGCGGAGGGGGAGGAGTCGGCGCCGGGCCTTCCCGGGCCCTTCGAGACGGCGATCTGCCGCCGCTTCGAGATCGCGGCGCGGGGGCGTCCCGGCGATGCGTGGCTCCTCGACGCGGTGCGCACGGCCTGGCGAACGAAGATCCGGGCCGGGATCAAGCAGGACCTGCGCGGCCGGCTGTTCGAGCGGGCCGAGGACGAGGCCGTGTCGGTCTTCGCCGGGAACCTCAAGGACCTGCTCCTCGCCGCTCCGGCGGGCGGCCGGGCGACGATGGGGCTCGATCCGGGCTACCGGAACGGCGTGAAGGTCGCGGTGGCGGATCGGACCGGGCGGGTCGTCGCGGTGGAGACGACCTACCCGCACGAGCCGCAGCGGCGCTGGCGGGAGGCCGTCGCGACGCTCGGCCGGCTCTGCCGGCTGCACGGCGTGGAGCTTCTCGCCGTCGGCAACGGCACCGCGTCCCGCGAGACCGAGCGCCTCGCCGCGGAGATCATCGCGGCGAACCCGGACCTGCCGCTGGCGAAGGTCGTGGTCTCCGAGGCCGGCGCCTCGATCTACTCGGCCTCCGAGATCGCCGCCAAGGAGTTGCCCGACCTCGACGTGTCCCATCGCGGCGCCGCGTCGATCGCCCGGCGCCTCCAGGATCCCCTGGCGGAACTGGTCAAGATCGACCCCAAGTCGATCGGCGTCGGGCAGTACCAGCACGACGTGAGCGAGGCGAAGCTGTCGCGGTCGCTCTCGGCGGTGGTGGAGGACGCGGTCAACGCGGTCGGGGTGGACGTCAACACCGCCTCCCCGGCCCTGCTGGCGCAGGTCTCCGGCCTCGGCGGCGCGATGGCGGCGCGGATCGTCGCCCACCGCGACGCCCAGGGACCGTTCCGCACGCGGGCGGCGCTCAAGAAGGTCCCGGGGCTCGGCCCGAAAACCTTCGAGCTGGCCGCCGGCTTCCTCCGCATCCAGGGCGGTGACGACCCGCTCGACGGGTCTGGCGTCCACCCGGAAGCCTATCCGGTGGTCCGCCGCATCCTCCAGGCGACGAAGAGCGACATCCACGTCCTGCTCGGCAACACCGCCCTCCTCGGCCGCCTCGCGCCGGAGCCCTTCGTCGACGCGCGCTTCGGCCTGCCGACCGTGCGCGACATCATCGCCGAGCTCGAGAAGCCGGGGCGGGACCCGCGGCCGGAATTCAAGACGGCGCGCTTCCAGGAGGGCGTCGAGACGATCGGGGACCTGAAGCCCGGGATGCAGCTCGAGGGTGTCGTCACCAACGTCGCGGCCTTCGGGGCCTTCGTGGATATCGGCGTCCACCAGGACGGGCTCGTCCACATCTCGGCGATGGCCCGGCGGCGGATCGCGTCGCCCACCGAGGTCGTCCGGATCGGCGAGGTCGTCCGGGTGCTGGTCCTCAGCGTCGACGTCCCGCGCAAGCGCATCGCGCTGTCGCTGCGGCTCGACGATCCCGTCGAGCCGGGCCAGCATGCCCGGAGGACGGCCGAGCCGCGGCAGGACGCGCCGCGGAGCCGACCGAGTTCGGATCCGGCGCCCGGCGGGTCGCTGGCCGACGCGCTCCGGCGTGCGGGCGCCGCGCCGCGGCGCGAGTGAGGCATGCCTGACGCGCACGGCCTCCGCGTCGCGGCCGGGACTGCCGCCGGTGAACCGAGAACATGGTTAGCGCTTCGTAAACCTCCGTGCGGTCAGAGTGCGGGCGTCGTGCCGCGGAGCGCGATTCGAAACACCTGATCGCGGTTCCGGGATCGCTGCGGCGACCCCACGGCTCGGAGGCTCTGATGCAAGCGCACGTTGCGGGGATCGACAACCCGAACCCGATGATCGGCCCGGCCCGCTTGATCCGGGCGGCCTTCGAAGGCGCCGACATGGCCGCCCTGGCCGCCGAGATCCTCGCCGAGGGCGGAGACTCCGCCCTCGACGCCGGGACGGCGCTGGACATGGCGACGATCCTGCTGCTGAAGCACCGCTTCACCGAGGGGCTCGCGCTCCAGAGCGAGGTGCTGGACGCACAGCGGGTCTTCTCGCTGCGCTCGAACCCGGATCAGGCGCGGATCCGCGTCCTCGTCCTGGTCACGGCCGGCGATCTCATGGCGAACACGCCGATCGACTTCCTGCTGAACGACGGCGATTTCGGCCTCACCTACCTCTATCTCCGCCCCGGCGAGCCGGTCCCGCACGACCTGCCGGCGCACGACGTCATCGTCACGGGCATCGCCTACGCGCGGACCGCCGAGCCGCTCCTGGAAGCCCTCGCGGCGGCGGCGGACCAGTGGATGCGGCCGATCGTCAATCACCCGCGCCACGTCCTCAAGACGTCCCGCCACGGGATCGCGGACGCGCTCCGCGGGGCGGCGGGGATCCTGGCGCCGGAGGTCGTCCGCGTGAGCCGCTCCATCCTGAGCGCCGCGGCGTCCCGCAGAGCCGAGGGCCCGACCTACCCGCTCCTCGTGCGCCCTCTGGACACGCACGCCGGCAACGACCTCCAGAAGATCGACCGGGCGGAGGACCTGCATCTCTACCTCGCTCAGACGGAAGCCGAGGCGTTCTACGTCACGCAGTTCTGCGATTACCGCGGTCCCGACGGCCTCTATCGGAAGTTGCGCATCGTGCTGATCGACGGTGTGCCCTACCTCTGCCACATGGCCATCCGCGATCACTGGATGATCCACTACCTCAACGCTGGCATGCTGGAGGATCCGGTGAAGCGGCAGGTCGAGGCCGCCGCCATGGCCACGTTCGACACCGACTTCGCCGAGCGCCACCGCGCCGCGTTCGCCGAGATCCACCGCAGCATCGGCCTCGATTACCTGATCATCGACTGCGCCGAGAGCGCGGACGGCCGGCTGCTGATTTTCGAGGCCGATACCGGGATGGTCGTCCACGACATGGATTCGGCGGAGCTGTTTCCCTACAAGGCGCCGCAGATGCGCCGGGTCTTCGCCGCGTTCCAGGACGCGCTGCGGGGGCGGGCTCGGGGGCGGACCGCCTAGGTCGGCCGCCTCGGCAAGGGAGGCTGCGGGCGTCGGGTGCTCCACCCGGCGCCTTCACCAGGGGATGCGGCCGAAGCGGTCGACCAGCCGCTGGTACTCGGCGTTGCTCTCGGCCTTGGAGGTGCCGCCCGAGCCGACATCCGAGGTTCCGGAACCCGGATGCACGAGGCGGCACACCAGCGGCAGGACGAAGCCGTGCCGCACGAGCTGCACGTTGGGGCCGCCGTTGCGCAGGACGTTGGCGAGCCACGGGCGGACCTGGATCGCGTCCTGCAGCGTGACGGGCGCCGTCGCCTCGACGAGGTGGGCGCGTCGCAGGCCGGTCTCGGCGAGGCGGCCGAGCCACTCGTTGTCGTAATGCCACTTCGCGGCGGGGCTGATCGCGCCGACCTGCGCGAAGGTGGTCCGCCGCATCAGCCAGCCCGACGGCGTCGCGAAGTCGTTGATCCGCACCACCTCGCCGGCCTCGTCGGTCTCGAGCTGCGTCGAGGAGACGAAATCGAAGCTCTCGAGGGCCCTCAGCGCGAAGCCCAGATAGGCGGGCAGCCAGTGATCGTCGTCCTCGAGGAAGCCGACGAGGTCCCAGCTGTCGTCGACGGCGGCGATGGCGGCGTTCAGCGCGGGGATCTGGCCCCTCTGCGGGCCGCGCGCGAAGGTGACCTGCGGGTGCGCGGCGAGCCGCGCCGGGATCTCGGTCCCGGGATCGGTCCCGACGAAGAAGTGGATCGTCGCCGGCCGGTCGAGCTCCTGGGCGTTGGCGCTCGCGATCGCGTGCTCCAAAAAGTACTGGCCGGCCTTTCCGGCCAGGGTCGAGGGTTTGAGCCTCGACGGCGTGATGATCGCGATCCTCATTCCCACGCCTCACCGTGTCGGGCGTCGCGCGCCGCGGCGCGGAACGCTGTCAGAGCTTGAAGGATTGCTCGCCGATATGGCCGAGCTCCTTGCTGAGATACGGATCGCACCAGATCCGGAAGCCGGCGGCGCGTGCCCGGTCGCTGAAGTCGAAGTCCTCGCCGATGTTCACGCCGGCTTCCTCGTCGACGCGGAAGCGGAAATAGGGCTTCTTCAGCTTCTCGAAGACCGTGGACTTGATCAGCAGGAAGCCGGTCGGGATTCGGGACATCTCCAGCAGACCCTTCGGCGCGTCGGCCGGCTGCTCCGGGAGGATGTCGCCCAGGAAGTGGAACGGGGCGGTGCGGCGGGAATAGGTCGCGCCGATGATGTCGACCTGCCGCACGAGGAGCTTGAGGAGTGCGTCCTTCGGGAAGGTCATGTCGCTGTCGATGAACAGGACGTACTCCGCCCCGTACTTCTGCGCGTATTCGAGGCCGAGGTTGCGGGCATCGGCGACGATCGACGACTTCCCGACGACGATCGACATCGGCATCTCGCCGAGCGAGTGCATCATCGATCCGAGGCTCACGGCGAAGTCTGCGTGGACCATGGTCCCGCAGGGGATCGCGATCGCCACATGGGGCAACTTCGGCGACGCGGAAGGGGTCGCGGCGCCAACATCACCGGACGCTTGAGCGATCACATCTGAGCTCCCTGCAAGGTGCGCCCCGTACCCGCCGCGCCGACCGAACCGGATCGCCACCGGTCGGGCAGGCGCGACAGACTTGGTTTGCGTCACAGCTTATGGCTGCGGATGGTTAATGGATCTTGAACACGCTCCGCGATCCGTAAATACTGAGCGCCTAAAGGATCGATTCATTAACGATCACTTCGGACACACTGGGAGTCGGCAATTGATTTAACCCCCGCGAAACGTTTGGAGGACGATTACTGGCGTACCCGAGAAACGGGTGCATCAAATCAGAAAGATAAGACCTATGTCCTCGATCACCCTGTCGGCCGCCACGCGTCAGAACCTGCTCTCGCTGCAGGACACCGCCCAGCTGATGGCGACCACCCAGAACCGGCTCGCGACCGGCAAGACCGTCAACTCCGCCCTCGACAACCCGACCAACTTCTTCACCTCCCAGGCCCTCGACGGACGCTCCTCGAGCCTGAACTCGCTCCTCGACGGCGTCTCCAACGGCATCCAGTCGATCCAGGCCGCCAACCAGGGCATCACCTCGATCCAGAAGCTCGTGGACCAGGCCAAGTCGATCGCCAACCAGGCGCTCTCGACCCAGCTCTCCACCACCGGCACCGCCGCCAACGCCTACAGCGCCAGCACCGCCTCCCAGACGGTGCTCCTGACGATCAACGGTACCTCGGTCTCGGCCACGGTCGCCGCCTCCTCCAGCATCAGCGCCACGGTCGCGGCCCTGAACTCCGCGGTCAGCTCGGCCTCGACCTCGTCGAGCGGCTCGTTCGGCGCCGGCGCGATCTTCTCGGTCGACAGCACCGGCACCAAGATCGTCCTGAACGCCCAGGCGGACGTGGAATTCCAGAACTCCGGCAGCCAGACGGCACTCGGCTTCACCGCCTCGGCCACCACCGCCTCGACCTACGGCACTGCCGCCAGCACCGTCGTGTCCAGCGACCTGTCGATCTCGGGCGTGACGCAGCGCGCCTCGCTGGCCAACCAGTACAACAACCTGCTCAACCAGATTACGCAGCTCGCCGGCGACGCCAGCTACAACGGCGTCAACCTCATTGCCGGCAAGGGCAATGACTTGAACATCAAGTTCAACGACACCGGCAGCTCGACCCTCAACGTCGCCTCGGTCGACGCCACGGCGAGCGGCCTGGGCCTGTCGTCGATCACCAGCTCGAACAACTCGTCGAGCCAGAACGGCCTCGGCAACTTCCTGCTGAACTCGGACGTCAACAAGACTCTGGCGACCCTGACCAGCGCCGGCAACTCGCTGACCTCCGCGGCGAGCTCCCTGGGCTCGAACCTGTCGGTGGTTCAGAACCGCCAAGACTTCTCCAAGCAGCTGATCAACGTGCTGCAGACGGGCTCGGCCAACCTGACCAACGCCGACCTGAACCAGGAGGCGGCGAACTCGCAGGCGCTGTCGACCCGCCAGTCGATGGGCATCTCGGCCCTGTCGCTGGCCAACTCCGCCCAGCAGGGCGTCCTCCAGCTCCTGCGGTAAGCGACACGCACCGCGAAGCGACAGAGGCCGGCCGGGGCAACCCGGTCGGCCTTTCTCTATGTCCGCGCCCGCGATCGTGGAGCCCGGCATCCGAAGCCGACGTCGCGCCGGCAACCGCCCCGGCTCGAGGGAGCGCCGCGGAGAATCCACGCGGCAAGGCGGCCCTCGCGCCGCACGCATTCTGAACAGGACGATCCAGAGCCCGTTGCGACCGCGGGGTTGCCAAGCTTAACCGTATCGGCCAGCCTGTCCGTAGTTACTGCGTACCGACCCGAGCTGAGCCGGAGTGCCGATGCGAGTGAACCACCAGCGCCGTCTCCTCAACAAGGCAGCGGAGGCACGGGATTATCAGATCACGATCCGTCAGAGGGCGGACGCGTCCTGGCCCGGCGACCACAGCCGACTGACGGCGCTCGAGAGCACCGGCCATCTCCGGCGGATCGATCCGCTCGAGGATCCGGGTGGTCCAGTGGCGGTCTGGCAGATCACCGCGGCCGGCCTCTCCCAGCTTCAGGCTCTCACGTCGGGAGCCGAGTGATGGCGTCCGTCAAGATCCGCGCGACCGACGACGGGACCTTCGTGGTCTACCGCAACGGCGCCGCCGTCGCGTCGGGATTGACCCGCGAGCAGGCCGAGCGCTGCGCGACGGTCCTGGGCTGGATCGCACAGGGGCGCTGACGGCGCGGCGGCTATTCGGCGGCCGTCCCGGGGACCGCGTCGCCGAGAGCCTCACGCCGCGCGCTGTTCAGGACGCGCTGACGCGCTTTCGGATCCTGTATCGCGTGCCAGAGGTGAAAGAGTTCGTGCGTCATGCCGAAGTCGACGGCCTCGCCATCCGGTCCGTAGAAGGCCTCGACCGGACAGCCAATGACGGCTGCGATCTCGCGCAGGCGCGCGACAGCTCGAACATCGATGGCCATTGGAGACAGAATTCCTACACGCCGGACGCGCAAGGGCTATCATCGCCCAACCCTGAGCAGCAAGGGATCGCCCTGTACTAGGCCTGATCCGACCGTATCAGTTTGAACATTTCTGGGCATGTGGTCGACACGCTGCGCGAGCGGATTGCAGCGCGCAACCTCACGAAGGCGTGAACAATCTCCGCACAGTCCGGGGCCACCGGCGTGCCGGCGTCCGCGATCTGGCCGGCCACGGCGCAGCTCGTCGTGTTGCGCGACCCGGCTAACCGGAGCCGGGGGCACGAATCTGCGCCCCGACCTGTCCTCGCGGGCGCTGAACGGGCGATCGTCAAGCAATCGGCGGGACAGCTGCCACGGAATTAGCGGATGGAAGCTTCCCGTTAACGAAGCGTAAACCTTTGTGACGTGATCCTAGGACGGTGGACGGGCACGGGATCCGGCCACGCAGATCGGGCGAGGCTCCGATGATCGTCTTGATAGCCGCAGCCATCGTCAGCGGTCTCGCGACAGCCACGATCCTGGCGCCAGTGAGCGCCCTCGCCGCGCTGATCATCGCACCCCTGGCAGCCAGCGCGTCGGCCATCCTCGCCTGCATCTTCATCGCGTGGCGCAACACGCGCGACGATGTCGGGCCGCCCGACCTCGAGACGCAGGCCGACGCGATGGTGGCGGTCCTCTGCGAGGTTGCCCAGCAGGGCAAGATCGTCCCGGTCGCCGCGCCAGTCCGGGTCCGCGGCAACCGGTCGGCCTGATCCCGGCGCGCCGCGACCGGCATATCGCCGGCCCGGGCCCGATCCCAGCGGCACCGGTCGCGGGCCCATCCTGCCCGGAATGAGGCCGTCCGTACACCGCTCCGCCGTCCAACCTCTCCCCCGAGCGCAGTCAGTCGGGCATCGCGCAGGACGGAAGAGACGCTGGGCGTCGTTCTGTTCGAGCAGGTGGGTCAGGGCATCCCGCGGACCCCTGCCGGAGAAGCGTTGTGCGACCATGTCGGGCGCGCCTCCGCCGAGTCGAACCGCGTCTTCGACCTCGTGGCGCTGCGGCTGGCGCGATTCCTGAGCGCCCATCCGGCTTCGGGTTGCGGCTCGCCGCCGGCATGAACCCTGCCCGCCTCATCACCGAGGCGTTCGTCGCCGACATCGTCTCAGGACCGCCCCGCAGCGAAAATTTGGTGCGGATGCCGCTGGGTTAGGAAACTGTCACGCCGCTCCGCGACCCGCTCGGGCGGCCCGCATCCGCGAGCCGGCCGACCTGCTGGCGCGGATTCGCGCGCTGCTGAACGGCAGAGATTCCACAAGGACTGGAAAACGAAGTACGGCGACGGGGCGCGGTCGCATCGTGAGGATGCGTCGGGCAAACTGACCGGGACCGTTTTCCGCAGGATCGGATAACGGTATCGGAGAACGAAGGCGCGCCGAGACGCACCGCAAGACACACGCGAAGACGCATGTGGGGTCGATCCCGCCGCCAGCGGCATCGGGAGCGGCCCCGACGGAGGGGCGCCATGCAGATCGATGTTGCGGCCGTCGAGTCGACGGCGGGGATTGAATTTTCGGGCCCGCCGCTGCGCGCCCGCGGCTGGCTGCGCCGGGTGGATGCCGGGCTCGGCCACCTCGTGGAGATCCCGGCGGCACTGCTCGTCCTGGCCGAGATCGCGGTGCTGCTCAGCGGTGTCGTCAGCCGCTACGTGTTCCGCGATCCCATCATCTGGTCGGACGAGCTCGCCTCGATCCTGTTCCTGTGGCTCGCCATGCTCGGCGCCGTGGTCGCCTTCCGGCGCGCCGAGCACATGCGCATGACCGCTTTCGTGGCCATGAGCGGCCCGCGCCTGCGCGCCTTCCTAGAGACGGTCGCGCTGGTGGCCGGCCTGATCTTCGTCGCCCTGCTGCTGGAGCCGGCCTTCGAGTTCGCCAGCGAGGAGACCTTCGTGCAGACGCCGGCGCTGGAGCTGAACAACGCGTGGCGCGCCGCCGCCCTGCCGATCGGCCTCGGCCTCATGCTGATCGTGGCGCTGATCCGACTCCTGGAGACCGCCGACTGGAAACTGACCGTGGGGGCGCTGATCCTGGGGGGCGGTGTTGCCGCCGCGCTCCTGGCGCTGCAGCCGTGGCTCGCCAACCTCGGCAACCTCAACCTGCTGCTGTTCTTCGTCGTCGGTGTCGGCGCGCTGGTCTTCTCCGGCGTGCCGATCGCCTTCGCGTTCGGCCTGTCGACCTTCGCCTACATCGCGCTGACCACCGACGCCCCGTCGATGGTGGTGGTCGGCCGCATGGACGAGGGCATGAGCCACCTCATCCTGCTCGCGGTGCCGCTGTTCGTGTTCCTCGGCCTGCTGATCGAGATGACCGGCATGGCCAAGGCCATGGTCGGCTTCCTGGCCTCGCTGCTGGGACACGTCCGCGGCGGCCTGCACTACGTGCTGGTCGGCGCCATGTACCTCGTCTCGGGCATCTCCGGCTCCAAGGCCGCCGACATGGCCGCCGTGGCGCCCGTGCTGTTCCCCGAGATGAAGGCCCGCGGCGCCAAGGAGGGCGACCTCGTGGCGCTGCTCGCCACCACGGGCGCGCAGACCGAGACGATCCCGCCCTCGATCGTGCTGATCACCATCGGCTCGGTCACCGGCGTGTCGATCACCGCCCTGTTCACCGGCGGCCTGATGCCGGGCCTCGTGCTCGCCGCGACGCTCTGCGCGCTGGTCTGGTGGCGCTACCGCCGCGAGGACCTGAGCCACGTCGCCCGGCCGTCCGGCCGCGCCATCGGCCGCGCCTTCCTGGTGGCGATCCCGGCGCTCGCGCTGCCCTTCGTGATCCGCTTCGCCGTGGTCGAGGGCATCGCCACTGCCACCGAGGTCTCGACCATCGGCATCGTCTACGCGGCGCTGGCCGGCCTGCTGATCTACCGCCAGTTCGAGTGGCGGCGGCTCTACCCGATGCTGGTGACCACCGCGACCCTGTCGGGGGCGATCCTGCTGATCATCGGTGCGGCCACCGGGATGGCCTGGGCGCTGACGCAGTCGGGCTTCTCGCAGACGCTCGCCGAGGTGATGAAGAGTCTCCCGGGCGGCGCGCTCGGGTTCCTGTTCGTCTCGGCCTTCGCCTTCATCATCCTGGGCTCGGTGCTGGAGGGCATACCGGCGATCGTGCTGTTCGGGCCGCTGCTGTTCCCGATCGCCCGGGCGGTGGGCGTGCACGAGGTCCACTACGCCATGGTGGTGATCCTCGCGATGGGCATCGGCCTGTTCGCCCCGCCCTTCGGCGTCGGCTATTACGCCGCCTGCGCCATCAGCCGGATCCATCCCGATGCCGGGATGCGCCCGATCGTCGGCTACATCGTGGCCCTGCTGATCGGGCTGCTCGCCATCATCCTCGTCCCCTGGTTCTCGATCGGCTTCCTCTGACGATCTCCACCGCGGGGACGCGCCGCGCGCGATCAGATCATGCCGGCGCCGCCGGTCCGCGCGATCCGCTCGCGCTGCTCGGCGTAGCGTTCGGCCGCGGCGCGCCGCACTGCACCCTCGAGCCGGCTGACGAAATTCGCGAGGGTTGTCATGGCGCCGAGATCCCGGTCCTGGCCGGGCGGGGGCCCGGCGTGCTGCACTGCAATATGCGCGCGGCTCCGGGGACATGTCAGGGTCTGCATCTCGGAGCTGTCATGCAGCGAGATCATGATGTGCGCGGAGGGGTAAGGACCGGCCCGACTTTCCGCTCGGAATGTCTGCCACCGGTCGGACCCCCTTAGGTCGACGCGGCTCCCTGAAACTGCATCCCGCATATGGAGGCCGATTCCGCCGCTGGCGTCCTCGAGAGCGAAGTGAAGCGATCCAGGGCGGCGCGTCCACTGAGATCGTGGCGCCGACTGGATTGCTTCGCTCCGCTCGCAAAGACGGGATGCCGCATCAACCGGATGGGATCGCGACAGCCCTATCGGGCCTGCGGCCTCGCCTGCCCGTCGAGGGGCAGGTCTCCCCGCGCCTCAAGTCCCTCGCGGATCGCGCGCTTCGTCACCTTGCCGTAGCCGGATTTCGGCAGGGCCTCCCAGAAGAACACGCGCCGAGGCAGCTTGTAACGGGCGACGGTCGCCGACAGCCACGCGATCAGCTCTCCCTCCTGCACCGCGGCCCCGGGACGGGCGACGCAGACCGCGACGCCGACCTCGCCCCAGCCGGGATCCGGGACGCCGAGGATCGCGGCCTCGGTGATCGCCGGATGCGTGAGGAGCTTCTCCTCGATCTCGCGCGGATACACGTTCGAGCCGCCGGAGATGTACATGTCCGAGGCGCGGCCGGTGATGAACAGGAAGCCCTCGGAATCGAGATGGCCGAGATCGCCGGTCCGGAACCAGCCGTCGCGGAACGCCGCCGCGTTGGCCTCCGGATTGTCGTAGTAGCCCGCGAACACGGCCGGGCCGCAGACGCAGATCTCGCCGGTGGCGCCCGGCGGGCACTCGCGGCCCTGCATGTCCTGGATCTGGACCTGCATGCCGGTGCGCTCGAATCCGCAGGTGCCGACCTTGACGTCCGGCCCGTCCTCGGCCGCGTGCAGGCGTGGCGGCAGCACCGTGATGTTGCCCGTCACCTCGCCGAGGCCGAAGTATTGCACCAGCACCGGCCCGAGCACCCGCAGCGCGTGCTGCTGGTCCGCCCGGTACATCGGCGCGCCCGCGTAGATGACGTGGCGCAGGCTGGAATGATCGTGCGTCGACACCGCGGGGTGCTCGGTCAGCAGCTTGACGATGGTCGGCACGGTGAAGAGATTCGTGACGCGCCACGCCTCGATGAGAGCCCAGACCTCCTCGGGATCGAGCCGCTCGCCCGCGGTCAGCACCGTCTTGGTGCCGGCCGCGACCTGCGCGAGCTGGTGGATGCCGGCGCCGTGCGAGAGCGGCGCCACGACCAGGGACGCGTCGGCCTCCGTCGTGCCCGGCATCAGGTCGCAGAGGTGATTGGTGATGACGAAGGCCATCTGGCCGTGGGTCAGGACCGCCGCCTTGGGGCGGCCCGTCGTGCCGGAAGTGAAGAAGAACCAGCACGGATCGTCGTGCTCGACATCGGCAACGGGCGCGGCCGCGCCGAGATGGTCCGCGACGAGGGCGTCGTAGCCGGCCCCGAAAGCCGCGTCGCCGATCGCCACGACGCGGTCCAGATCCGGGCAGGCCTCGCGCACGGCGGCGGCGTGCTCCGGGAAACCCGCGCCGCAGATCAGCGTCGAGGCGCCGCTGGCACGGGCGAGATAGGCGATCTCCGCGGGCGTCTGCCGGAAATTGGCCGGCACCCAGACGGCCCCGAGCCGGAAGCAGACGAACATCGACTCGAACAGCTGGTTGCTGTTGCGCGCCTGGACCAGGACGCGATCACCCTTGGTCACGCCACGGGCGGCGAGCGCCGCCGCCATCGCGTCGACCCGGGCGTCGAGCTCGGCCCAGGTCCAGCGCCGCTCGCCCCAGGCGAGCCCCACCGCGTTCGGAAATCGGCGCGCGGCGCGGCGCAGGAAATGGGCGAGATTCATCACCCGCCGGGAGCACGGCGCGACCCCGCCGCGCGGCGCCCCCGCGGCGCCCATCAGGTGAGCTTCCCGCAGGCCTTCTCGAGCAGCGACCAACCCTCGTCGCCGTACCGGCCCTTCCACTCGGCGTAGAAGCCGGCCTTGCGCAGCTTGTCGCGGAAGGGCTCCGGGTCGGGCTTGTTGAAGACCATCCCGTTCTTCGACAGGTCCGCCTGCAGGTTGGCATTGAGCTGGGCGACGTCGGCCCGCTCCTTCATCCCGGCGGCGTTGATGTGGCGGGCCACCGTCTCGCGCAGGTCCGCCGGCAGTCGCTCCCAGGCGCGGCGGTTCGCCAGGAACCAGTACCCGTCCCACATGTGGTTGGTGAGCGAGCAGTACTTCTGCACCTCGTAGAACTTCGTCGTGGAGATCACCGCCAGCGGGTTCTCCTGGCCCTCGACGATCTTGGTCTGCAGGGCCGAGTAGGTCTCGTTCAGGTTGATCGACGCGGGAGCCGCGTCGAAGGCCTTGAACATCGAGGTCCAGAGCGGCGAGACCGGGACGCGGATCCGGAAGCCCTTGAAGTCGTCGGGCGTGGCGATCGGCTTGGTCGACGAGGTGGTCTGGCGGTAGCCGTTGTCCCAGATCTTCTCCATGGCGACTAGGCCGGCCTTGGCGATCTGCTGGCGGACCCAGGCGCCGAGCTCGCCGTCCATGGCCGGCCAGACGGCGTCGTAGCTCGGGAAGGCGTAGCCGATACCGTTGATCGACGCGTTCGGCACCAGCGTCGAGAGGATGAGCGGCGACATCGTGAAGAACTCGACGCTGCCCGAGCGCAGCTGGCTGAGCGTGTCGGTGTCGGAGCCGAGCTGGCTCGTCGGGAAGATCTTGAGGTCGAACCGGCCGCCGGTCTCCGTACGCAGCGCCTCCGCCATCTCGCGGGCGCGGATGTTCATCGGATGGGTGTCGGGCAGGTTGTTGGCGTACTTGTACGTGAATTCCGCCTTCTGCGCCCGCGCCACGTGCGGGGCCGCCACGGTACCGGCGATGAGGGCCGTCGAGCCGGTCGCCAGGAATCGGCGGCGGGACAGGGGCGTGCGGTACGGGGACATGGCGGCCTTTCCGATGCGGGCGCGGGGCCCGGCGTTTCCTCGGGTCCGCGTTGGTGCGGACTCCTGATTGCGGCCTCGATAGCCGCTGACCGGTGCCAGTCAACGGACTTTCGCGGCCGCGTCCCCGGGAATAATTGCATCCGGCCGCCGCTGATACGGGGCGGCCGGAGGCGGCCCCGGCCGCGCGAGACCGTGGCGACGCGGCGACGGCGCGGATGGCGCGCTCGGCCTCAGTCCCGGCCGGGCAGATGCACCGTCCAGGGTTCCTCGAAGGTGTGTTCCTCGAGGTTCACGCCCGGGCCGCCGCGGTCGACCACCACGAAGTCCTGCGGCTGGCCGTAGGGCGTCAGCACCCCGTGCCACGTGTTGCGCGCGTAGCAGACCCCCTGCCCCGGCGCCGTCACGAAAGCCTGGGGCGGACCGGGACGGCCCTCCGCGTCCGGGCAGACCACCACCAAGAACGGCGCCGCGCTCAGCGGCAGGAACGCCTGCGCGCCCAGCGGGTGCCGCTCGACCAGGCCGAGCCGCAGCGGCACCGGGTAGGGCTGCGCCTCGACCAGCCCGATCACCACCCGCGACCCCTCGCCCACGACCTCGACCGCCGCCAGATCGTGGAAGCGCCGCGCCATCCCGCCGTTCATCGGCCGCGGCGCCACCGCGGCGGCGTCGATCACCGTGCCGAACGGCGCGAACGCCTCGGCCGTCAGCGGCCGGGCGACGACCGTGCGGGCGCCCGCGCTCACCGGCCGAGCCCGCGCGGCGCCAGCGCCGGGTGGCGGTTGACGTCCTTGTACAGCAGGTACCGGAACGGGCCCGGCCCGCCCGCGTAGCAGGCCTGGGGGCAGAAGGCGCGCAGCCACATGAAATCGCCCGCCTCGACCTCGACCCAGTCGCGGTTGAGCCGGTAGACCGCCTTGCCCTCCAGCACGAACAGTCCGTGCTCCATGACGTGGGTCTCCTCGAATGGGATCGAGGCGCCCGGTCGCATGCTGACGATGTTGACGTGCATGTCGTGGCGCAGGTCGTCGGAGGCGACGAAGCGGGTCGTCGCCCAGGCGCCGTCGGTGCCGACCATGCCGGCCGGCTCGACCGCCGATTCGTGGGTGACGAAGGACGTCGGCGCGTCGAGGCCGGCCGCGGGCTGGTAGGCCTTGCGGATCCAGTGGAACCGCACGGGCGCGTCGCCGTCGTTGCGCAGGGCCCAGGCCGCCCCGGGGGCGAGGTAGGCGTAGCTGCCCGGCCGCAGGGCGTGGCGCGCGCCCTCCAGGGTGAGGCTGGCCGTGCCGGCGACCACGAACAGGACGCCCTGGGCCTGCGGCTCCGGCTCGGGGGCCTGGCTGCCGCCGCCGGGGGCGACCTCCATGAGGTACTGGGCGAAGGTCTCGGCGAAGCCTGAGAGCGGCCGGGCCACGATCCAGGCCTGGGTCCTGTCCCAGCCCGGAAGGAGGCTGGTGACGATGTCGCTCATCACGCCGTGGGGGATCACCGCGTAGGCCTCGGTGAACACCGCGCGGCCGGTCATCAGCCGCGTCTGGCCGGGTAGGCCACCGCACGGGGGGTTGTAGGCTCCAGCGCTCATGGTCGGTCTCCGGAATTCGACTTCAAACTGTAAACGTCTGTCGGGGATCTGGTCACGCGGTGCGCGGCTCGGCGACGGGCGCCTCGAGGATCTCCGCCGTGTCGGTGGTGTCCTCGCCGTTCAGGACGCGGTTGGCCCGCGCCCGGTCGATGTCGCCCTCCCAGGCGGCGATGACGACGGTCGCGACGCAGTTGCCGATCAGGTTCCCGAGGGCGCGGGCGATGCCGACGAACCAGTCGACCGACAGGACGAGGACCAGCCCGATCACCGGGATCTCCGGCACCGCCGACAGCGTGGCGGCGAGGACGACGATCGCCGAGCCGGGCACGCCGTGGGCGCCCTTGGAGGTCAGGAGCGCGATGCCGAGGATCAGCATCAGGTGGCCGAAGGACAGGTCCGTATTGGTCGCCTGGGCGATGAACACGGTGGCGAGGGTCAGGTAGAGCGAGAAGGCGTCGAGGTTGAAGGAGTAGCCGGTCGGGATCACGAGGCCGACGGTGGATTCCTTGATGCCGAGCCGCTCCAGCTTGCGCATGACCTGCGGCAGCACGCAGTCCGACGAGGCGGTGCCGGCGACGACGGTCAACTCCTCGCGCAGGTAGGCGAGCAGCTTGAAGAGGCTGAATCCCGCGAGCCGCATGATGCTGCCGAGCACCACGACCACGAAGAGCGCGACGCCGGCGTAGAAGAGCATCACCAGCATGCTGAGCTGCTTCAGGGACCCGACGCCGTACTTCCCGACCGTGAAGGCGACCGCGCCCAGCACGCCGAGCGGCGCCAGCCGCACGATGAAGCCGATGATCCGGAACAGGACCTCGGTGATGCGCTCCAGGCTGTCGGCCAGCGGCTTGCCGCGCTCGCCGAGGAGCGAGAGCCCGGCGCCGAACAGGATCGCGAGGAGCAGAACCTGGAGGATGTCGCCCTTGGCGAAGGCGTCGACGAAGGTCGTCGGCACGATCTTCATCAGGAAGTCGACGGTGCCCGTCACCTGCCCGACCCGGTCGGTGTAGCTGGTGAGCGACTTGGCATCGAGGGTCGCCACATCGACGTTCATGCCGTGACCGGGCGCGAAGACGTAGGCGAGGACGAGCCCCAGCGCGAGCGCGATGGTCGTCACCACCTCGAAGTAGATCAGGGACTTGAGCCCGACGCGACCGACCTTCCGGAGGTCGCCCGCGCCGACGATGCCGTGCACGACGACGCCGAAGACCAGCGGCGCGACCACCATCTTGATGAGCTTGATGAAGACGTCGCCCAGCGGCTTGAGGGTGACGGCGAACTCGGGCCAGAGCCGGCCGACGAGGATGCCGATCATCAGGGCGGCCACAACCTGCCCGAACAGCGACCCGTACAAGCGCTTCATCGCGATCTCCCTCGGAAGGCTTGCCCCGACCCGACCGCGATCGTCCCGCCTCTCATGGGCAGGTCCGGTCGAGCCCGACCGCGCGGCGCGGCGGCATTGTGCAAAGCGATGCCTGCTCGGCCTTCCCGGCGGCAAAATCGTGCCGAACGATCTAGACGTCAAATATCTATTTCATTTAGTTTGAAACGCTCAGAGTTTTAATCCGCACATGGAACTGCGCCATCTCCGCTACTTCGTCGCTGTGGCGAAGCACCTGAGCTTCACCGCCGCCGCAGACAGCCTCGGTGTCGCGCAGCCGCCGCTCAGCCAGCAGATCCGCGATCTGGAGGCGGAGATCGGGACGGCCCTCTTCGAGCGGACGACCCGGCGCGTGGCGCTGACGCGGGCCGGTCACGACTTTCACATTCAGGCGATCGGGCTCCTGGAGCGGGCCGCCGAGGCCGTCGAGCGCGCCCGGGCGATCGGCGCGGGCACCGCCGGCATCATCAATGTCGGCCTGACGGGCTCGATGCTCGCCGGGCCGCTCGGGCACGCGATCCGGGATTTCGCGCAGGTCTATCCCGCGGTGGATCTCCGGATCCACGAGATGTCGCCGGATCGCCAGATCGCGATGCTGAAGGCGGGGCAGACCGACGTCAGCTTCCTGCGAGCCCCGCCGCAGGATGCCGATCTGGTCCGGGTCCGCGCGTGGTGCGAGACCGTGCAGGTCGTCCTTCCGAGGGGGCACCGTCTCGCGCGGGGCAGGCTCCGGCTCGCCGACCTGCGCGACGAGCGGTTCGTGTTCCTCCGGATGTCCGATTCGCTGTTCGCCAAGTACCTCTGGGATTGCTGCGTCGAGGCCGGCTTCGTCCCCACCATCACCCATCAGGCCGTCGAAGCGGCCTCATTGACGAGCCTCGTCGCATCCGGCCTGGGCATCGCCATCATCCCGGAATACGTCGCCCGGCTGGCGCATGCCGACGTGGTCTACAGGCCGCTCGAGGGCCCCCGCATCCGCGCCGACGTCTTCGCGCTGTGGTCGCCCGCGAAAGCCGCTCTGGTCTGCAACTTCGTCGATCTGGTCCGCGACGGTCGGAAGACGCTCGCCGACTAGGCGGATCACCCGGGCCTCGGCGCCATGGCGGGCGCCTGTAGGACACGCGCGCCCTCGGATAGCCGGCCGTGGCGGAGCAGCCCGATGCTTTTCCCTCACTGAATTTCCTGTATCCGCCTTCTTTTGGGTTCGCCATATTCCCGAAACGAATCTGTTACGCTATTGCAGCTTAAGGTCCGGAGCGCTTGAAGCCACAATGCCTTCCCAGTTCATCCGCTCCGCGGCCTGGGCACCCACGATTGCTTTGTCGTGGTTCTGGGGGCTCGGGTTTTTCTACGCGATCCATGTCACGCTGACATACGGCTGGCTCGGGTTCCTTGCCTTCGCCTTGCCGAACGCGACCGGTCTCGGCCTGTTCGGCTGGATGCTCGGCGCGCCCCGTCGGAATCTCGACGCGATCGTGGCCGCCGTGCAGGGCCCCTACGCGCTCCTGTTCATGGGGGCCCAGTTCTTCGCCGTCGCGATCACGATCTTCGGCTTCGCGGCCTACGCGTGGCTTCCCCTGTTCGGCCACGACGCCGCCGTGGGCGTGATCGCATTGGTCCTCGTCGCCTGCTCGCTCGGCCACGCCGTCCCGCTGCGCGGGATCCGCATCGTCCATTGCGGGGCGCTGGCGGTCGGGCTCGCCGCGAGCGTGATCCTGCTCGGCGGTCTGTCCGCGCACCGGGACGGCTGGGACGTCCCGCTGCAGGCCTTCGACGAGCGCTTCTACGGGCTCGTCGTCCCCTCGCTGGTCGGCTTCCTGCTCGGCCCCTGGATGGACATCCAGCAGTGGCAGCGGGCGGTCGAGATCCGGCGGTCGGGCGGGTCGGTGCGCGCGGCCTATGTGACCGGCGCGCTCCTCTTCCTCGGTCTCCTGACGATCAACGCACTCATGGCCGCGCGGGCGGGTCTCGGCATGCCGGTCGTCTCGTCCGACGGCCTGTCGGGAGCCTACGCGGCCGTGGCGCAGGCGATCGGGCGCGAACCCGCGACCGGCGTCGCGGTGGCCTTCGTGATCTGGACGGCGATCGCCGCCGCGACCACGATCGACAGCTTCTACAGCGCCACGCGCTGGCTCGGGATCTCGGTCACGGCCCGCAGCAATTCCCCGCTCCTCGCCTTCGTGCCGGCCGGCCTCGTGGCGTCGCCGGTCTGGATCCTCGGTGCCGCGCTCGCCACAGCGGCGGCGGCGATCTGGGCGAACCTCTCGCTCCTCTACCTGATGATGCCCTTCGCCACGCTCCTCGTCGGGGCGGCGGCATGTCTCGTGTGCGAGACGCTCGGCGCGACCCGCCGCTACGACCCGGTTCTCACCTCCATGATCGGGGCGACGGCGTGCCTGATCTTCGTGACGGGCTATCTGGCCCCGAGCTGGGCGCTGCTGGCCATCGCGCCGCTGATCGGCCTGATCGGCGCACTCCCGATGATCGCCGAGGTCCTCGGCTGGCGCGCGCCGCCGCCGGTCGCGGAGCTGATCCCGGCGGCGGAGCGGGCGCCGCGGGCGGCGCCGGTGCCCGTGGCGGTGGACCAGACAGACGCCGTCGCGTCGCACGGGTTCGACGGGCACTGGTTCGTCCTGCGCCTCATCCCGACCTACGACGACACCAACTCGGTCGGGAACGTCTACTTCGCCAATTACGTGCGCTGGGTGGGCAAGGCCCGCGAGCTGTTCTTCAACATCTGCATGCCGGATTTCGACCTGAAATCGACAGACTTCTACATTCTGACGAAGTCCTTCCAGCACGACTTCCGCCGGGAGGCGATGGAGTTCGAGCCGGTCACCGTCCGCATCTCGATCGCGAGCCACAACAGGAAGTTCGTGACCCTGGCGCACGAGATCCACAGCGAGGTCAACGGCCTCCTCGGCCGGGGCGAGCAGTCGCTGATGTTCGTGGACACCGTCCACTATCGCCCGCTCGATATTCCGCGGGCGATCATCGAGGGCTTCCTGCCCTACTGGCCGAAGACGTCCCCGCACGCCGTCGCGGGCGGGAGCGGCACGACCGGCGTCGCGCCGCTCGGGGTCTGACCGCGCCTCACGCCGCCCGAACCGCCGCCGGGAGGAGTTGACGGCTGCGCGCCAGCGCGGCGGCCTGCTCGGCCGGCAGCGGCTTGCTGAACAGGTAGCCCTGGAACTCGTGGCATCCCTGCTCCAGCAGGCAGGCGCGCTGGGCATCCGTCTCGACGCCCTCCGCGGTGATCGTCATGTCGAGGCTCGTCGCCATGTCGATGATCGCGTTCACGATCGCCGCAGCGCTCCGCTCCTGCGGCAGGTCGCGGACGAAGCTCTGGTCGATCTTGATCTTGTCGAAGGCGATCCGGCGCAGGTAGCTCAGGCTCGAGTAGCCGGTCCCGAAATCGTCGAGGGACAGCCGCACGCCCATCTCGCGGAGCTTGGCGAGCGTGGCGTTGATCGCCGGCGTAGCCTCCAGGAACACCGATTCGGTCACCTCGAGTTCCAGGCGCGGGGCGGCGAGCCCGCTCGTGCGCAGCGCGGAGCGGACAAGTTGCGTCAGGTCCGAGTGCCGGAACTGCCGCGGGGACAGGTTGACGGCGATGCGGACATCCCCCGGCCAGCCCGCCGCGATCCGGCAGGCCTCGCGGAGGATCCACTCGCCGAGCGGTATGATGACCCCGGTCTCCTCGGCGAGCGGGATGAACTCGCCGGGCGAGACGAAGCCGCGCACCGGATGTTTCCAACGGATCAGCGCCTCGAAGCCGCGCACGCGGCACTCCTTGGCCGCCACGATCGGCTGGAAGTAGAGGACGAACTCGTCCCGATCGAGGGCGCCCCGCAGGTCGGCCGTCAGGGCGCGCCGCGCCTCGATCCGCTCGTCCATCTCGGCTTCGTAGAAGCGGTAGCCGTTTCGGCCCTCGCTCTTCATGCGGTAGAGGGCAAGGTCGGCCCGCCGCATGATCTCCTGGCACCCGTCCTGCGGGGCGATCGCGATCCCGATGCTGACGCTGACGGTCAGCCGGATGCCGTCGATGGTGAACGGCGACGCGAGCGCCTCGACGATGCCGTTCGCGAGCGACTCGATGCCGTGCAGGTCCCGGGCGCTCCGTCCGGTCGCGAGAACCGCGAACTCGTCGCCCGCCAGACGGGCGAGCTGGACGTCGGACGCCTCGAAGCTCCGCAGCCGCTCGGCGACCGATTTCAGGAGCCTGTCGCCGGCCGCGTGGCCGAAGGTGTCGTTGACGCTCTTGAACTCGTCGAGGTCGAGGGCGAGCACGGCGAACCGGTCCCCCTGCGCGAGCCGTTCCCGCGCCGTTTCCTGGAGCTGATGGAACAGGACCCGGTTGGGCAGATCGGTCAGGGAATCGTGCAGGGCGAGATACGACAGCCGCTCCTCGGAGCGCCGCTTCTCGGTCACGTCGGAGCCGACGCCGCGATAGCCCGAGAAGGCACCGGCCCGGTTGAAGGTCGGCTTGCCGCTGAGGCACCACGTCCGCCGCTCGCCGGCGATGTCGAGCTGCAGGTGCAGGTTCCGGAACGCGCGCCGCTCGGCGATGCAGCCCCACAGGGTGGTGCTCGAGTGGCTCCTGGGCGGTGCCACCGGCGGCAGCAGCAGCCGCTCCAGCGGCAGGCCCATCAGCTGGCGCTCGGAGGAGCCGGCGACCTCGATCAGGCGCGGCGAGACGTGCTGGAGGCGCAGGTCGGCATCCGTCTCCCAGAGCCAGTCGCTAGCGCTCTCCTCGAACTCGTTGAGCAGGAGGTGGGTGAATTCCTGCTGCCGTTCCAGCTCGATCTGCGCGATGACCCGCATCGTCAACAGCCGGCTGAGATGCACGATCGTGAAGCAGATGAAGATCGCGTAGAAGAACAGCAGGACCGCGACGTAGATGTAGAAGGGCTCTCCGGTCGTCGCGAGGGCGATGAACGAGCCGAGGATGATCAGGCCGGAATAGCCGATGGCGACGCGGGGCAGCACCGCCGCGCTCATGCCGGTCGCGATCAGGCCCGCGATGCTGGAGGCGATCAGGAGCCGCCCGTGCGCGTCGGCCCCGGCGAAGAGCATGACCGGGATGGAGGCCAGCAGGAGGCCGTAGGCCTGGGCGGCCAGCACCACGCCCTGGACGAACGAGGACGGCACTTCGAGCGGTTTCGGACGGGAGCGCCAGCGCCAGCACTGCTGGAGCGAGACCACCGCCAGGGGCAGGACGAGCGCCTCGAGCCCGGCGAGGTAGACCCGGTTGCCCGGTTGCCAGAACAGGTAGACGATGACCTGTACGACGCTGAGGCTCACAAGAATCGTGAAGGGAACCAGGCGGAGCGCGACGTCGAGCTGCTCGACGCGGGCCCGCGCGCGAAGGTTCGCGTCGAGTGGATCCGCTTTGCGATCGGTATCGATCAGGAAAGAAATCAACATCTCGCGCGACGCAAACGCCCTCTGAGAAACCTTTACGATCGAAAACTGCGGCTCTCGCTATTTAGATGCATACACAATCGCTCGCTTGCACAAGTACAAGTCGCTCGTCGGTTTACAACTCGTAAATATCGCACCGGCACCCGGCGGTGCGGCTCGCATCCGCCGGGCGGCGGCGCTAAGAGGCGAGCGCGCCCCGGTCGCGGCTCAGCCAGAGCCGTCCGCGGGGCCGCGTAGGATGAAGCAGACGATGCCGCAAACGCTGGGCCTCAACCGCATCCTGGGCGGTGCGATCGGTGTCATCGCCCTGGTGTCGGTCCTGACCAGCGGCGCGGTCCTGATCACGGCCGATCAGCTGCGGGACGCGACCGATGCCCGGAGCCGGTCCAACCAGCTGATCCGCGCCCTCGACGGCTTCCGCGCGGCCATGCTCAATCAGGAGACCGGACTGCGCGGCTACCTGATCACGGGCCGCGACGGCAGCCTGGAGCCATACCGCACGGGGCGCCAGACACTGGACGAGGCGATCGACAGGCTCAGGACCCTGATCGGCCACGATTCCGAGCGGACGCGCCTCTTGGCCGACGCGGTGGCCGCGGCCCGCAGCTGGCAGACCGAGGTCGGCGAGGTCGTCGTGCGAATCGCGGCCGATCCGGCGAAGCGTGACGAGGCGGTCAAGATCGAGGCGGACGGTCAGGGTAAGCGGCTGTTCGACACCTTCCGCGAGAAGCTCGCGGCCATCGAGGGTCTCGAAGGAGCGGTTCGGGCCGCGCTGGCCGAGCGCGTCGCGCGGAGCGAGCGCAACGAGGGCCTCGCTCTCTGGGGCGGAACGCTGATCACGCTGCTGATCTGCCTGGGCATCGGGGTCGCCATCAACCGCCTCGTCGTCAGGCCTCTCGTGGCGGTGATGGGCTTCGTGGGACGGGTCGGCGAGGGCGACCTGTCGAGCACGCTCGACGTCCGCGCCGGCGGCGAAGTGGGCCGTCTGAGCACGACGCTGAACACGATGGTCTCGGGTCTGTCGGACCTTGCGCGGACGAACCGAGCGGCGACGGCGGACCTGAACGCGGCCGCGGCCGAGATCCGCGCCTCGGCGCAGGAGCAGGCCGCCTCGGTCGAGCAGCAGTTCGCCGCCGTGCAGGAGACCGCCGCCACGGTGGACGAGATCACCC
>NZ_JBKFAP010000032.1:0-45841 GCF_053345715.1 Methylobacterium sp. D48H | reverse complement strand
CCGGGTTGAGCCGGTGGATCTCGTCGATGAACAGGACGTCGCGCTCCTCCAGGTTGGTGAGCTGGGCGGCCAGATCCCCGGCCTTGGCGATCACCGGCCCGGAGGTCGAGCGGAAGTTCACGCCGAGTTCGCGCGCCACGATCTGCGCCAGCGTGGTCTTGCCGAGCCCGGGCGGCCCGACGAACAGCACGTGGTCGAGCGCCTGCCCGGTCTTCCGCGCCGCCTCGATGAACACCTGCATGTTCGCCCGCGCCGCGCGCTGACCGATGAACTCGGCAAGGCTCAGGGGGCGGATCGTCTGATCGACGTCCTCGGTGCGCTTCTCCGGTGTCAGGAGCGCGTTGGTCGGAGGCTTCGACTTGCTCATGAACCCTGCTTCGTGGACCGTGCCGCGGCCCGCGGTGGGCGGTCTCGCAGGACGGCTGGGCACCGGCGCATCCGGTTTTGTTCTTCCTTACCCGTGAAAGCCGGGAAGTCTAAGCGCCCCGGCCGGGCAAGGTGGCCAGGTGTCGTGGCCAGGTGTCGTGGCCAGGTGTCGTGGCCGGGCGTCAGCCCGTGTGGCGCCACCGGCGATGTGAGCGAGCGCACGGGCCGTCGCGATCGACGCAACCGGGATGCAACCGAACCGCCGGCCCGCGCATTCCTGGACCAAACCTCCAAGCATGGCCGCAGGGCGCTTCTCCCCGATGAAACTCCGTACGATCGCTGCCGCCGCAGCCGGCACCGTCATGCTCGCCGTTCCGCTCGCGGCCCAGGCCGCTAACGGCCCGGCCGAGACCAAGGTCGCCGAGGCCAACCCGCAGGTCCATCCCGTCTCGGCGGAGCGGGAGGACGACGTCACCTGCAGCCGGGCGCGCCGCCGTCTGTGGATCGAGGGCGAGGGTTGGGTGGTCCGGCGGATCACCACCTGCCGCTGACCGGTGCGCACCCGGGGGCCGATCGGCTGGGCATGACGGGACCGTTACGCACTCTGCGCGACTGGAGACGCGGAACGGCCGGTGATCCGGTCTGTTGGCCCCGCACCCGGCGCGCACCGCGCCCGCCGATACCCCTCGGAGCCGGACCCATGGCCAACCGGACGATCGTGACCCTGCTCGCTCTGGCGGCGGCGGCGCCCGCGTCGGCGCAGACCTTCCGGAGCGCCGATCCCTACGCTCCGGTCGCCTACGCGCCCGGCTACGCCGCCGATCCGGGCTTTGCCGGCGAGTTCGTGCGGGGCACCTATATCGGCGCCCCGCTGACCCGCGTGCCGCGCCCGACCCAGATCGTGCCCACGCCCTGGAGCTACGGCACCTACGGCGTCCCGACGGTGACCGGCATCCAGGCCGCTCCAGCGGCCGAGCCGACCCTGACGGTGATCAACGCCGCCCCCTACGGCCGCCGCGGCGCGCGCGCCGTCGGGGCCGACCCGGTCGCGGGGGCCCGGGTCATCGCGGTTCAGGTTCCCCGGCGCTGAGCGCCGCGAACCACGCCGCGTAGGGCGTGTTGCGGACGAGGTGCCGGTTGAGGTCGGGCGCGCCGTCCGTCCACCAGACCGGCCCGCGCTCGCCGAGTCCGACCTTCGCCGCATCGACCTCGGCCCTGGCGGCGGCGAGCGCCTCCGCGGCGCCGGTCTCGCCCGCGCGCTCGGCCCGCTTGGCCTCCTTCACGCCCCGGCGCGCCGCCATCAGGCGCTGCACCAGCGCGGCCCGACAGGTTTCCGACAGGTCGGGATTCGCGCGGCGCCACAGACGCGCCCGGACAACGATATAGCGCCGATCCGGAGTGGTAATGGCCACGCTCATACCGGGGTTCAGCTCCGTTGGGGGGCGGTTAAGCCTTCCAGCTTACACCGCGGATATCGGGTGCGGGTCACGCCATGCAGATCGTCATCGTCGACTCGAGCCGCGTCGTGCTGCAGATCATAGCCTCCCTGATCGAGCCGCGCGGCCACGCGGTGCACCCGTTCACGGATTCGGAGCGAGCGCTGGAGTTCCTGGCGGCGACGCCCGCGGTCCGAGTGCTCATCACCAGCCTGGAAGTGCGGCCGCTCTGCGGGCTCGAGCTCTGCTGGTCGGCCCGGCTCCTCGCCGAATCCCGCGGGCCGCTGCACGTCATCACCATGTCGTCGGCCCGCAACGTCCGCAGCCTGGCCGAGGCCCTCGACAGCGGCGCCGACGACTTCATCGAGAAGCCGCCGAGCGCCGAGGAGCTGAACGCGCGCCTGCGCGCGGCCGAGCGCCTGACCACCATGCAGGAGGAGCTGATCCGCCTCGCCGAGACGGACCCGCTGACCGGCTCCTACAATCGGCGCGCCTTCTTCAAGCGCGCGCGGGCCGCCGCGGCGCGAGACCCGAGGCCGGGCGCCGTCTCGGCGATCCTCCTCGACATCGATCACTTCAAGCGCATCAACGACGAGCACGGGCACGATGTCGGCGACGTGGCGATCAAGGCCGTGGCCGAGCTGATCGCCGGTGCCGGGATCGCGGGACGCCTCGGCGGCGAGGAATTCGCCGTCATCCTGCCCGGCCGCGGGCTCGCGGAGGCCGTGGCGCAGGCCGAGCGCCTGCGCGCCGACGTCCAGGCCCTGCGGATCCACGGGGCGCGGGGTCCGATCGCGCTGAGCTGCAGCTTCGGCGTCAGCACGTGGCACGACGGCGACAGCGTCGAGGCCCTGGTCAAGCGGGCCGATGTCGCGCTCTACGCGGCGAAGGGCGGCGGCCGGAACCGGGTGGTGCCGGATCAGAGCGAGGGTATCCGCGCCGTCGCGGGCTGAACCGGACCGCCCGTCCCGGATCGGCACAGTCCGTCGAGCGGTGTCCCACCGTCGTCCCAGATCGGCGCATTGATTCGCCGAGTATCCGTTTCTGGGGATCGATTCGGCCAATATAAAGCTTAATATTCGCGAGTTGTTGCTGGAACGGATCTTGGAACTTCGCCTTCGATCCCGGCCGCCTGTATCAAGCCGGGAGAGAGAGGTGCGAGGTCATGAGTACGGCCGTTGGCGTCCTGATCCTGGATGAGCCGGAGGACCTGAGCGCGACGGTTCGCGCCACCCTCGAGCACATGCCCGAATTCCACACCATCGGCGAGGCCGATCTCGACCGCGCCGACGCCGGCAGCAGCGTCGCCCTGGTCTTCCTCGACGAGATCCGGCTGGCCGACGGGATCGCCCGCATCGTCGCCCTGAAGGAGCGCCAGCCGGCGCTGCGCACGCTGGTCGCCTTCGGCGCGCTGACGGCGGACGACCTCCGCGCCCTGCTGGCGGCGGGCGCCGACGCCTTCGTGGCGCGCTCCAAGTCGCCGCGGGACCTCGGCGCGGCGCTGCTCGCCCTGGCGGAAGGCTCGGACGTGCTGGTCCCGCCGGAGCAGCCGGTGGCGATGCCGCCGGAGGCCGGCGAGAGCCTCGGGCTGACGCCCCGCGAGGCCGAGGTGCTGCGCTTCCTGAGTTCCGGGTTCAGCAACAAAGAGGTCGCGCGGCGGCTGGCGCTCAGCGTGCGCACGGTGGAGACCCACCGGCTCAACCTGCGGCGCAAGACCCAGACCGGCCGGCTCAAGGACCTCGTCTCGCTGGCCCGCCAGCTCGGCCTGGCCCCCGTGGTCGATTCCAGCGATCAGGTTCGGCGCGGCACCGACAACCGGTCCTCGGGCAACGACAACCAGTCCCGGCACTGAGAGGGGGATCGGGCGGTCTCGGCGAGACCGCCCCCCTAAGCGGCCGCGGCCGCCTTCCGGGCTCCGGACGCGCGCTTGGCCGCCGTCCCGCTCTTGGACCGCTCTGGCGCCTTCGCCCCGCGTTTCCGCGCGCCCGCCGGCTTGACCCGACCTCCGGCCTTGACGGCGTCCTCGGCGGCGGAGAGGCGCGCCTGCAGAAGTCCCAGCACCGCCGCCTCCTCGGGCCGCAGGCTCGACAGATCCTCGCTCAGCTCCGATTCGACCGCGTCCTTCACCTGCAGGAGCAGGCCGCCCTCCAGGTAGCAGTCGAGGATCTGCGGGTGGATGTAGCACTTGCGGCAGATCGTCGGCGTGTTGCCGAGGCGGCCCGCGACGTTCTCGATGGCCGCGCGGATGTTGCGCTTGGCCCCGGCCTCGCTGTCGAAGCTCTCGAACTCCCGCAGCGCCAGCGCCGCCAGCACCGTGCCGGCCCAGGTCCGAAAATCCTTGGCGGTGAAGTCCTCGCCGGTGATCTCGCGCAGGTACGCGTTCACGTCCGAGGAGGTGACGTCGCGCTGGGTGCCGTCCGGGTCGAGATACTGGAACAGCTCCTGGCCCGGCAGGTCCTGGCAGGCCTTGACGATCCGGGCGACCCGCCGGTCCTTTAGCGACACGTCCCAGGTCTTGCCGCTCTTGCCCTTGAACCGGAACGACAGGGCCGAACCCTCGATCCGGACATGGGGATCGCGCAGGGTCGTCAGGCCGTAGCTCTTGTTAGTCCGCGCGTAATCGTCGTTGCCGACGCGGATCAGCGTGGTCTCCAGCAGGTGGACCACGGTGGCCAGCACCTTGTCGCGGGGCAAGCCCGGCCGCCTCATATCGGCGTCGACGCGCCGGCGGATGCCCGGCAGCGCGTCCGCGAAGGCCATGATCCGCGAGAACTTGTTGGCCTCCCGCGCCTGCCGGAAGTCCGGGTGGTAGCGGTACTGCTTGCGCCCCTTGGCGTCGCGGCCCGTCGCCTGGACGTGGCCGTTGCGGCGGGGGCAGATCCAGACATCCGTGTAGGCCGGCGGGATCGCGAGGCCGCGGATGCGGGCCAGCACGGCCCTGTCGCGCACCGGCGCGCCCTTCGCGTCGCAGTAGCGGAAGCCGGTGCCGCTGCGGCGGCGGGTCAGCCCGGGCCGGCCGTCATCGACGTAGACGAGCCCGGCCTCCTCGGCCGCGGCGCGGAGGTCTCCGCCGCTCTCCGCCGTCTCGACGCACGCCATGAACAGCCCCTCCCATCGACGCCGCCGGGCTGCCTCGCCCGGCGAGAAGGCCTTGGACAACCGGCGGCACGGGATCGCCGTTCCGGGCCTGCACATCCGTCGCAGGACGGGCCCCGCCGCCGTGCTAGAGGGGACGGATGCAGTCCGATGCCGAACCCGGGAACCTGCCCGTTCCGATGCGCCGCCTGGTCTTCGTGGTGACCGAGGACTGGTTCTTCGCCTCGCATTTCCTTCCGATGGCCCGCGCCGCCGTCGGCATGGGTCTCTCGGTCGCGGTGGTGACGCGGGTCCGCCTCCACCGGGCCGCCATCGAGGCGACCGGCGCGCAGGTCGTCAACCTGGAGGCCGAGCGGGCGAGCCTCAACCCGATGGCCGCGGGCTACGCGGCCGGGCAGCTCGCCGCGATCCTGAAGGCGCTGAAGACCGACATCGTCCACTGCATCGCCCTGCGCGGCATCCTGGTCGGCGGCACGGCCGCCGCCATGGCGGGCATCCCGTCCCGCGTCTTCGCCCTGACCGGCCTCGGCCTCGTCGGCGCCCGGAGCGACCGCCTCGGCCGGGCGGCGCGCCTCGCCCTGCGGGCGCTGATCCGGGGGCCGCTGGCCTCGTCGCGGACGCGCTTCCTCTTCGAGAACCCCGACGACGCCCTGGCCCTGGGCCTGGACCCGCTCGACCGGTCGGTGACCGTGGTGGGCGGCGCCGGCGTCGATCCCGCGATCCTCGTCCCGCAGCCGCTGCCGCCGATGCCGCCGCTGCGGGTGGCCGTCGTCGCCCGGATGCTGTGGTCGAAGGGGATCGACGTCGCCGTCGAGGCCGTTCGCCTCGCCCGGAGCCAGGGCGCGCCGGTGGAGCTGGCGCTGTACGGCGCGCCGGACCCGTCGAACCGGCGGGCGATCGGCGCCGACACCCTGCGCGCCTGGAGCCGCGACGGCATCGTCTGGCACGGGCCGACGACCGACGTCGCGGGGGTCTGGGCCGGCCACCACGTCGCCTGCCTGCCCTCGCGCGGCGGGGAGGGCCTGCCGCGGACGCTGCTGGAGGCCGCCGCCTGCGGCCGGGCGCTGGTCGCGTCCGACGTCCCGGGCTGCCGCAGCCTCGTGCGCGACGGCGTCGAGGGCCTGCTCGTTCCCCCGGACGACGCGCCGGCCCTGGCCGCCGCCCTGGCGCGCCTGAGCGGCGATGCCGGTCTCGTCGCCGGCCTGGGCGCGGCCGCGCGGGCGCGGATCGAGACCGGGGGCTTCACCGAGACGGCGGTGACCGACCAAGTCCGCGCCGTGTGGCGCGACCTGCTGGAGGCCTGACCGTGCGCGCACCGGACGATCCCGCCGGCTTCATCCGCGCCAACACCCGCCTGCTGCCCGTCCCCCACGCGCCCGAGATCCGCCTGCACGTCGCCGACGAGGCGACCGATCTCTGGCAGCGGACCGAGGAGGAGTTGCAGGCGATCGGGCTGCCGCCGCCGTTCTGGGCGTTCGCCTGGGCGGGCGGCCAGGCGCTCGCCCGCTACGTCCTCGACAACCCGGACGTCGCGGACGGCGCGCGCGCGGTGGATTTCGCCTCGGGGTCCGGCCTCGTCGCGATCGCGGCGGCCCGCGCCGGGGCGCGCCACGTCGTCGCCAGCGACCTCGACCCCTTCGCCGTCGCGGCGATCGGGCTGAACGCCGCGGCCAACGGCGTCGGCGACCGCGTCGCCGCGATCGCCGACGATCTCCTCGCCACGGATCCCCGGGCCGATCTCGTCCTGGCGGCCGACGTGTTCTACGAGCGCGACCTCGCCGAGGCCGTGACCGCCTGGCTCGTTCGCCTGCAGGCGCGCGGCGTCACCGTGCTGATCGGCGATCCGGGCCGCACCTACCTTCCGCGGGACCGCCTCGACTGCCTCGCGACCTACGAGGTTCCGGTCTCGCGCGCGCTGGAGGATTCCGAGATCAAGCGCAGCCACGTCTGGCGGCTCCGCGGATGACGGATCCGCCGAGACGGTCCTGCCGGACCGCCGCCCGCGCGGCCGCGCCGAGGCTTTATCCGGCGCGGGAATGCGTTACCGTCGAATCGACCCGCGTCGCGTGCCGCGCATGCGCCAGGGTGTTCGGAGTCCCGGATCAGGGCGTGCTGCGGCGGAAGGTTTCGTGGTGAGTGTCGAGTCGAGTGTGAAGCCCAGCCGTGCCCGCGTCGTCGCCTTCTCGGGCAGCGCCAAGCGACCCTCGCGCACCCGCATCCTGGTCGAGGCCCTCGGCGCCGAACTCGGTCGCCTGCGCGGGATCGACCTCGCCGTGTACGACCTGATGGATGCCGGCCCGGGCCTCGGCGCGACGCAGCGGGACGACCTCTCGGCGCCCGCCGCGCGCCTCGTCGAGGCGATCGAGGCGGCGGACGCGCTGATCGTCGGGACGCCTGTCTACCAGGGCGGCTATGCCGGGCTGTTCAAACACGTCTTCGACTTCGTCGACCCGGCCCGGATGATCGGCATGCCGGTGGCGCTGACCGCGACGGGCGGGGGCCTGCGCCACGCCCTGGTGGTCGAGCACGGGCTCCGACCCCTGTTCGGCTTCTTCGCGGCCCACGTCGCGCCGACCTCGGTCTATGCCGGGTCCGACGACCTGGTGGACGGCCGCATCGTCGACGAGACCGTGGCGATCCGGCTGCGCGCCGCGGCCGCGGAACTCGCAGCCCTGCTCGACGTGTCGCGGACGGCCTCGTCCGGCGCATCCGGCTGACGGGAGACTCCCCCGGCCTGAGGCGGGCCCTAGATCGGAGGGGGACCACGCTCTTCCGCGAGGGATCATGTCAGGCTCTCCGCTCACGGCCGGCAAGGCGCCGACCGCGCTGCCCGCCACCTACGTCACGGCATCCGGACTGCCGCGCTACCACCCGGTCTCGCAGGCGCTGCACTGGCTGAACGCCGCCCTCGTCCTGGCGGTGCTGCCGCTCGCCTGGGTCGCGATCAGCCTGCCGCCGACACCCGCCAAGGGCAGCATGTTCGTGCTGCACAAGTCGGTCGGCCTGACGATCCTGGCGATCGTGGTCGTGCGCATCCTCTGGCGGATGATCCGGCCCGCGCCGCCGGACCCGCATGCGCCCCGGCTCCTGACGCTGATCGGGCGCGTCAACCACTTCCTGCTCTACGCGATCTTCCTGATCATGCCGATCAGCGGCTACCTGCTGAGCGCGCTGTCCGGGCGCGACACGCCGTACTTCTGGCTGTTCACGATCCCGGGACTGCCGAAGGACGACGCGACGCAGAAGATCTTCGAGTCGATCCACGTGTTCGGCCAATGGCTCGTCTACGCCCTGGTCCTGCTGCACGTCGCCGGCACGGCGTGGCACTTGGTGATCCGCCGCGACGGTCTTCTGGAGCGGATGCTGCCGGTCCAGGACGGGCGCGGCTCGTCGCGCTGACGCGCCCGTCATCGAGCGCGCGGCCGTCGTCGCGCGGTGCGCTCAATCGACGCGGCGCAGGACGAAGGTGGTGCCGACCTCGGGATCGCGCCGCCACCGGCCGTCGCCGCTCGGGACGAGGTCGATGCTGTGGCCGCGCTTGGCGGTCAGCGTCATCCGTCCCTTCGCGTAGCGCCAGCGCACCGGATCGAACACCTCCAGGCCGCTGTCGTGGCAGCCGGGGACGATGTGCACGCCGCCGCCGACCCCGTCGAGGTTGATCCGGCAGGTATCGCGCTGCTGGAAGCGGTCGAGGGCGTAGAGCCCCGGCGCCGGCCCCGCCGAGGCGGTCGCGGCCGAGGCGGTCGGCGGCGGCTGCAGCTCGGCCGGCACCGGGGCCGCGGTCTGGAGCGGGGAGGGGGCCGGGCTCGCCGGATCCGCCGGCGCGGTCTCGGGCGCGGCGGCCGCGTCGGCCGGCCGCATCGCGACGATGTCGAGGGGAACGAGACTGTAGCGCTCGCCGCCCTCGGCCTGGGCGACGAGGCTGCGCTGGTCCGGCCGCTTGGCGAAATCGAGGACCGGGCGGACGTTGCGGTCAACGAGGCGGACGGCCCCGTCGACGAAGAGCCAGCCGGCGACCCCGTTCAGGACCGGCAGGGCCCTCCGGCATCCCGCCGGGAAGCGCAGCCGCTGCCCCGCCTCGCCGCTGTCGAGCACCAGCGTCATGACGCAGCGGCGGTTGGTGCCGTCCCGCGACAGGTCCCAGGTTCCCGGCACCTGCCCGAGCTTCTCGGGGAGGCTCGGCGGCGCGGTCGGAGCCGGGGGCGCCGCGAGCGTCTCCGCGGCCGGCGGAGGGGACGGCGGTGCGGCCTCGTCTGTGGCGGCGGGCACGTCCTGGGCGGCGGCCGGTCGGACGATCGCGGCGGTCGCGATCAGCGCCGATGCGGCCAGCAGGGCGGCCCGAGCCTGTCTCACGCGGTCGGTCTCCAGGGTGTCTCGGCGACGGGCGTCAGCGGACCCCGTCCCTCGAACCACGAGACGACGTTGTCGACCACGAGCTGGGCCATCGCCGCGCGGGTGTGCTCGGAGGCCGACCCGACATGCGGCAGCAGCACCGTGTTGTCGAGGGCGGCGAGATCCGCGGGCACGTGCGGCTCGTTCTCGAAGACGTCGAGGCCGGCGCCGAGGATCGTGCCCGCCTTCAGCGCCGCGGTCAGCGCCGCCTCGTCGACCAGGGTGCCCCGGGCGACGTTGATCAGGATGCCCTCGGGACCGAGCGCCTCCAGCACGGCCGCGTCCACGAGGTTGCGCGTGTCGGCGCCGCCGGGCGCCACCACGATGAGGATGTGGACCGCGCGGGCGAGGCCGATCAACGTATCGTGATACGTGTAGGGTATGTCGGCCTGCCGGCTGCGGCCGTGGTAGTCGATCGCGACGCCGAAGCTCTCCAGGCGGTGGGCGATCGCCCGCCCGATCCGGCCGAGACCGAGGATGCCGACCCGTCGCCCGCGCAGCGATGCCGTGAGCGGGAAGGGCGCCTTGGGCCAGTGGCCGTCCCGCAGGTAGCGGTCGGCCTGGGGGATCCGCCGCAGCGTGGCGAGGGTGAGGCCGAGGGCGAGGTCGGCGACCTCGTCGGTGAGGACGTCCGGCGTGTTGGTGACGACGATGCCGCGCCGCTGCGCCCCCGCGGCGTCGACGGCGTCGTAGCCCACGCCGAAATTCGCGATCAGCTCGAGGTTCGGCAGCCGGTCCATCAGCGCCCCGTCCACCCCGCCGCCGACGCAGAGCGCCCGGATCCGCGGGCCGATCTCGGCGAGCAGGGCCTCCGGGTTCGCGGCCTCCGCCAGCCGGTGGACCCCGTACCGCCCCGCGAAGGCCTTCTCCACCAACGGGTGCATCTTCCGGAGCAACAGGATCTCGACCGGGGCCTCAGCCATCGTTCACTCCCACGTTCGGCCGCGCGTCGGTGTCGGCCGCCTCCCCCGTCCCGGCATAGAGCCTGTGCGGGGTGGGGCGCCAGCGCGCAGGAGTGGCCGGCGGTGACAACCGCGCGGATCAGCCGGGCGGCCGTTCGGCCGGCACAGGGCTCGCCTCTTTCGAAAACCGCGCGCGATGCCTACTAAGGACCACGCATCATCGCGAGAGTTCTGCACCGACCCCAATCGCCGAAGACGAAGACCGATGACCAGCCCGCGCACCCTCTACGACAAGATCTGGGACGACCACGTCGTCGATGTCCAGCCGGACGGCTCCAGCCTCCTCTACATCGACCGGCACCTCGTCCACGAAGTGACGAGCCCGCAAGCCTTCGAGGGTCTTCGCGTGGCCGGCCGCAAGGTGCGCCATCCGGAGAAGACGTTGGCCGTCGTGGACCACAACGTCCAGACCTCGGACCGCTCGCAGGGCATCGAGGATCCCGAGAGCCGCACGCAGCTCGAGGCGCTCGCCGAGAACGTGCGAGACTTCGGCATCGAGTTCTACGACGCCCTCGACCGCCGCCAGGGCATCGTCCACATCATCGGCCCGGAGCAGGGCTTCACGCTGCCCGGCCAGACGATCGTGTGCGGCGATTCGCACACCTCGACGCACGGCGCCTTCGGGGCGCTGGCCCACGGCATCGGCACCTCGGAGGTCGAGCACGTGCTCGCCACCCAGACCTTGGTGCAGCGCAAGGCCAGGAACATGCGCGTCTCCGTCGATGGCACGCTGCCGCCCGGCGTGACCGCGAAGGACATCATCCTGGCGATCATCGGCGAGATCGGGACCGCCGGCGGCACCGGCCACGTCATCGAGTATGCCGGCGAGGCGATCCGCGCGCTCTCGATGGAGGGCCGGATGACGATCTGCAACATGTCGATCGAGGGCGGTGCCCGCGCCGGCATGGTCGCCCCCGACGCGACGACCTTCGCCTACGTGAAGGACCGCCCGAAGGCGCCGAAGGGCGCGGCCTTCGACGCGGCCCGCCGCTACTGGGAGAGCCTCGTCACCGACGCCGGCGCGCATTTCGACCGCGAGGTGCGTCTCGACGCGGCCAACCTGCCGCCGATCGTCAGCTGGGGCACGAGCCCCGAGGACGTGATCTCGATCCAGGGCCGCGTGCCGGACCCGTCCGAGATCGCCGACGAGAACAAGCGGCAGTCGAAGGAGAAGGCGCTCGCCTACATGGGCCTGACGCCGGGCACCCGGATCACCGACATCACCCTGGACCGGATCTTCATCGGCTCCTGCACCAACGGCCGCATCGAGGATCTGCGCGAGGTCGCGCGGGTCGTCGGCGACCGGAAGGTGCACGAGGGCGTCTCGGCGATGATCGTGCCGGGCTCCGGCCTCGTGAAGGCGCAGGCCGAGGCCGAGGGTCTCGACAAGATCCTGAAGGCGGCGGGCTTCGACTGGCGCGAGCCGGGCTGCTCGATGTGTCTCGGCATGAACCCGGACAAGCTGCGTCCGGGCGAGCGCTGCGCCTCGACGTCGAACCGCAATTTCGAGGGCCGCCAGGGTCCCCGCGGACGCACGCACCTCGTCTCTCCGGCCATGGCGGCGGCCGCGGCGGTCACCGGACACTTCGTCGACATCCGGGAGTGGCCGCAGGGCTGAAATCGCGATTGACGCCGGCGGCTCCGTTGCCTAAACGGAGCCGTCGCCGGCCGATGGCCGACGGCGAGCCCAGGTGGCGGAATTGGTAGACGCGCTGGTTTCAGGTACCAGTCTCGCGAGAGGTGAAGGTTCGAGTCCTTTCCTGGGCACCAAATGCCTGACAGCAGCCCGCCAACGCATTGGCGGGCTTTGTTGTTTCTGGGGTGCGGGATCCGCGGACCGAGGATGCGGGCGCCCGCCGCGACTCTCGGGCTTTCAAATCCCGACCCACTGTCCGCGTATCGGTCGCCCCGTTCGACCGACCGGCCCCGGCGCTGTGCCGCCGTTTCCTCAGATGTGGCGAGCCATGCGATCACGGGGCGGCGAGGAGGCACGGCGGTAGGAGTGGTCGTCCGGGCCTCAGGGGGCACCGTTCGACCTGGAGACCGGAACCGCGCTGCCATCCCGCGCGTAGACGAGGTCTCGACATTCCCCCAGCGAGATCACCTCGAACCGCCCGGCTCCGGCCGCGGCGGTTTTTTCGTGCCCCGCGCTGCGACAGCGCCGTGCTCGCGGCGGCGTGACGTCCCTTCGGGGATCCACGCAAACCCGCCGGCACGGCCGCGCCGGCTTCTCCCGATCACGCTGCGGTGACGCGCCGGTAGCTCGCCGCGAAAGCCTGGGCTTCCTCGTGCGTCAGGTCGGTGACCACCAGCCCCGGCGCGTAGACCGTCCAGCGGCCGTCGTTGTCCTCCGATATACGGATCTCGACCACCGCGGACCTCCTCGATTGCAAGTGGAAGCTCACCGCTACTCTCGCGAATTGTTGTCGGGGCGCAATACCTCTTAAGGTGCTGGGGTTTCCTCTGGCACGGAGACGCGGCAGCGTCCGCGGAAGCGCGTACCCCCGGCACGGGCTGCCCCGCGTGACCGCTACAGCCAGCGCTCGTCGAGATCCGTGGCGTTCCTGTCCGCGACGGGCTGCGTCTCGTCACCCTCGGCGAATACCACCACGTCGTCCGGCCCGACGTCGCGGGTCGCGTAGAAATCCCAGCGCCGGTGGATCACGCGCGGGCCGCCGAAGATCCGGTAGGCGTTCCAGTACCGGTCGTCCCGGAAGCCGACATAGTGGACGCAGCGGGTCGCCATCGGCTCACCGGAGGCGGGCCATCAGCCGGGCCAGGCGCGGCCGCAGCGGCAGCGACAGCCGGTAGGCCAGCTCGGCGACCGGCAGAATCGGCCGGACACCGAGGACGCGCAGGTCGACCAGGCGGCCGAGCCAGCGCCAGCCGGGCAGTGTCCGCCAGAGGCGCGCGAACGCGGCGGCGCCGGAGATCAGCTGCCCGTCCGCGGTCCGGACATGGAAGCGGCGCAGGGCCCGGGCTCGGTCGAGATCCGCGCCGAGCGCCGACTCGGGCGCGCCGGAGCCGACATCGACGAAGGCGAGCCGGTCCGCGCCGGCGCACCGGCGATACTGGTCGATCTCGGCGCGGCACAGCGGGCAGCCGCCGTCGTAGTAGACGCTGAGCCGCCCGTCGGAGCGATCCTCGGCCATGGCCGCGCCGGTGCTTAGGGGCTCAGTTCGCGGGCGGGCTCAGGACGAGCTTGCCCTTGAAGGGCGCGTCGGCGTTGCGCGTGCTGGTGCACGCGTACTCCTCCTGGCCGGCCTTCATCGTCCGCAGGCGCAGCGTGCCCCTGCCGTTCTGCTTGACCGTGTAGCCCTTCTCGCTGGCGACATGCACGAGGTCGCCGTCGGCGTGCAGCACGAGGCCGTTCTCGAACTGCCCGGGCGCGGTGATCGTCACCGGCGCGTCGGCGCTGCTCACGATCTTCAGCGCGACGTTGGTGTCGGCCGGAAGCTTGAGCTCGGCCGGGTCGCAGACCGGCTTGCCGTCCTTCAGGCTGATCGTCAGCTCCACGGGCGGCATCGCGTCGGTGGCGGGCGGCGGCAGGGGCTTGCCCTGAGCCAGGACCGGCCCTGCGGCCAGGACAGCGGAGAGAGCCAGGAGCGTCGCCGGTCCGCGCGCGAGTGTCAGCATGTCGATACGTCCGGATTGGAGGGGCAGCGCGCTCCGCCGAGCACACCGCCGGGAAAGGCGGCTCGGTCCGCGACGTTCCCGGGCGCAACGCCGCACCCGGTCGGATGCGAGCGATCCCGGTCGCGGCGGGAAGTTGCCCGCGGCCGCGGGCCCGGAAGCCGGGCCAGCCGGCATATCCCGGGCGCGTCGCGCGGTATAAGGACCCGCTTCGGTTTTCGGCGAGGTCGATTCGCGTGCGGTCCGGTACAAGGCTCTCCGAGCGCTGGTTCACGCTGGCGCTCTGGCTCGTCGCGCTGGTCTTCGCGTGGTTCCTGATCGGGCTCGGCTCGCTGGTCGTCGGCGATCTGCCGCAGGTTGAGCACCGCTACACTCTCGACCAGTTCCTCGACACCGACCAGGGCACGGCGTCGGCAGAGGCCCTCAAGCAGATCCGCCGGGAGCAGGACGACAACCGTCGGACGGTCGAGCAGGACCAGCTCGCCCTCGAGGCTGCGCAGGCCGCCTCCGAGGGCGCGCGCGAGACCTTCGCCAACTGGCTGAAGACCCGCGACGCCACGCAGCGGGTCGACCAAGATCCCGGGCTCATCGCGCGCACGCAGCAGCTCGATGCGCTGAAGGCCGCCGAGCGCACCATCGAGGAGCGGCTCGCGGCCCTGGCGCGGACGGGGCTCGACCTGTCGGAGCGTGAGGCGGCGCAGCTGCGCGTGGACACCGACCTGCGGGCCGCCGCGCAGACGCGCCTCGACGCGGCCGAGCGCGGCCAGGAGCTGCGCGTCTTCGGCTATCGCCTCGCCCTGACGCTGCCGCTGCTGGCCCTCGCCGGATGGCTCCTGCTCACGCGCCGCCGCACCCGCAACTGGCCCTTCGTGTGGGGCTTCGCCTTCGCGGCGGCCTTCGCGTTCTTCGTCGAGCTCGTGCCCTACATGCCGAGCTACGGCGGCTACGTGCAGTACGGCGTCGGCGTGATCGTCACCCTGGTCGCGGGCCGGGCGGCGATCAACGCGCTGCACGCCTACCGCGCCCGGCAGGCCGTGGTGGAGGCGCGCCCGGACGCCGAGCGGCGGACCGAGATCGCCACCGACCAGGCCCTGGCGCGCCTCGCCAAGAAGGCGTGCCCGGGCTGCGAGCGGCCAATCGCCCTCGACGACGCGAGCACGAATTTCTGCCCCCATTGCGGGCTCGGCATCTTCGCGCACTGCCCGTCCTGCGCGCAGCGCAAGAGCACCTTCGAGCGCTTCTGCCGGGCCTGCGGCACCCGGAGCCCGGATCTCGCGAGCGAGGCGCCCTGAGGCCGCCCGGGCACGCGGGCACGCCTCAGGCGTTGTCGCCCCGGATCGCCGCGATGACCGCGTCGGTGACCTGACGGGTCGTCGCCGTGCCGCCGAGGTCCGGCGTGTGCAGGTTCGGATCCGCGGTGACCCGCTCGACCGCGCGCATCAGCCGGTCGGCCGCCGGCTTCTCGCCGAGGTGATCCAGCATCTGGCACGCCGTCCAGAAGGTCGCGACCGGGTTGGCGATACCCTTGCCGGCGATGTCGAAGGCCGAGCCGTGGATCGGCTCGAACATCGACGGGTAGGTCCGCTCCGGGTTGATGTTGGCGGTCGGCGCGATGCCGAGCGACCCGGCGAGCGCCGCCGCGAGGTCCGACAGGATGTCCGCGTGCAGGTTCGTCGCCACGATCGTGTCGAGGGTCTCGGGCTTCGTCACCATGCGCATCGTCATGGCGTCGACCAGCATCTTGTCCCAGGTCACGTCCGGGAAGTCCTTCGCGACCGCGGCGGCGATCTCGTCCCACATCACCATGGCGTGGCGCTGGGCGTTGGACTTGGTGACCACGGTGAGCAGCTTGCGCGGACGGGAGCGGGCGAGCTCGAACGCGTAGCGGATGATCCGGTCGACCCCCGAGCGGGTCATCATCGAGACGTCGGTGGCGACCTCGTTGGGATGGCCCTGGTGGACCCGTCCGCCGACGCCGGCATACTCGCCCTCCGAGTTCTCCCGCACGATCACCCAGTCGAGCTCCGGACCCGAGACGTTGCGCAGCGGGCTGGTGATGCCCGGCAGGATCCGGGTCGGACGGACGTTGGCGTACTGGTCGAAGGGCTGGCAGATCGCGAGCCGCAGGCCCCAGAGGGTGATGTGGTCGGGCACGTCCGGCGCCCCGACCGCGCCGAAGAAGATCGCGTCGTGGTTCCGGATCTGGTCGCGGCCGTCGGCCGGCATCATCGCGCCGTGCCTCTTGTAGTAGTCCGATCCCCAATCGAAATGGTCGAACTGGAAAGCGAAGGAGCCGGTCTTCTCGGCCAGCGCATCGAGCACCTCGATGCCGGCGGCGATGACCTCGACGCCGATGCCGTCCGCGGGGATGGCCGCGATGGTGTAGGTCTTCGTCATGGGTGTCTTCTCGTGTGTCTTCGGTGGCGAGACGAGAAAGCGAGCGCGTGACGGTGGGCGCGGGCTCCGTGTCCGGATCGGGACGTGTAACGTTTTGTGACACTGTGCAGTTTCGCGTTGCCGTGCCGCCGGCCGCCCCTATGCTCGCCCCATGCACGAGGGCACCACCATCGCCATCGTCGAGGACGATCCCGACATCCGCGCCCTGCTCGCCGGCTACCTGGAGGGCGAGGGGTTCCGCGCCGTCGCCCTCGACGGCGGCGCGGCCCTCGACCGCCTGATCGCGGCGGGCCCCGCGCCCGACCTCGTCGTCCTCGACTGGATGCTGCCCGGCGAGGACGGCCTCTCCATCTGCCGCCGCCTCCGCGACGCCGGTGGCCCGCCCGTCGTGATGCTGACCGCCAAGGACGAGGACATCGACCGGGTCCTCGGCCTGGAGATGGGCGCCGACGACTACGTCTCGAAGCCGTTCAACCCGCGGGTCCTGCTGGCCCGGATCCGCGCGGTCCTGCGACGGGCCCACGGCGTCGGCGGCCAGCCGGCCGCGGCCGCCTCCGAGCGTCTCAGTGTCGCCGACCTCGTCGTCGATCTCGCGGCCCGCACGGTGATCACCGGCGATCCCGCCGCCGAGATCCCGCTGACCAGCGCCGAGTACGACCTGCTCCACTGCTTCGTCACCCGGCCGCAGCGGGTGCTCTCGCGCGACCAGCTCCTCGACTGGACCCGGGGCCGGACCGCCGACGCCTTCGACCGCACCATCGACGTCCAGGTCAGCCGCCTGCGGCACAAGCTCGACGCCTCGGGCAGTCAGGCCGCGTCCCTGCTCAAGACCGTGCGCAATGCCGGCTACATCCTGGCCGCCCCGGTCCGCTCCGGAACGCCGTGATGGGCCGCGTCGGGCTCCTCGGGCGCATCATGCTGCTCCTGCTCGGCGCCCTCTCCCTGCTCGTCCTCGCCACCGTGGCCCTGGATCACTGGCAGCGCCGGGAGGAGCGGCTGCCCGCGGGCTCGCGCTTCCCGCGGGTCGACCAGGCCGCCGGCATCATGACGCTGCTGCGCGACGCGGATCCCGCCCAGAGGCCGGCCATCCTGAAGGCGGTCAGCGGCGAGGTGCTGCGGGCCGAGATCGTCGACGCGCCGCCCGACACCGTCGACCTGATCCGCGAGCCCCGCCTGGAAACCCGGATCCGGCGGATGACGGCCGAGCCGGCCGACCGCGTCCAGGCCTACACCGATGCCGCCCTGCTGCGCCGCGGCGTCGATCCGGCCAACATCGCGCAGGCCGAGCGCACCGGGCCGGTCGGCCGCCTCGCGCTGGCGACCTACCGGCTGCCCGACGGCCGGTACGCGGTGATCAGCGCGGCCGAGCATCGCCGCTCGCTCATGCCGTGGCTGTTCGGCCAGCCGCTGAGCCTCTGGGTGGCGGTGCTCGGCGCCGCGGCGGCCGGTCTCGTCCTGGTCGGCACGCGCCACGAACTCGCGCCGCTGCGCCGCCTGACCGACGCGGTCTCCCGGTTCGACGGCCGCGCCCCGGAGCGGGTGAGCGCGCCCCGGGGGGCGCCCGAGATCCGGCGTCTCGCCCAGGCAGTGCAGGGCATGCAGGAGCGGATCGCCGGCCTCATGGCCGAGCGCTCGCTGCTGATCGGCGCCATCTCGCACGACCTCAAGACCTACCTGACGCGGCTGCGCCTCCGCGCCGAGGTGGTGGCGGAGCCGCTGCTCCGGGACAAGCTCGTGGCGGATCTCGACGCCATGACCGAGCTGATCGAGGCGTCCCTGGGTTTCGCCCGCGGCACCGCCGTCGAGGCGACCCGGGCGCCGGTGGATCTCGCCGATCTCGTCGCCGTCGAGGTGGCCGAGCACGCCGCCCAGGGCGCCACGATCAGCCTGACCGGCGAGGAGGTACGGGACGCCACCGTGGCCGGCGACGCGGTCGCCCTGCGCCGGGTCGTGGCCAACCTGATCGGGAACGCCGTCAAGTTCGGGCGCTCCTCGGTGGCGGTGGCGGTCAGCCGGGCCGGGACGGTCTGCCGGATCGTCGTCGAGGATGACGGGCCGGGCATTCCCGAGGCGGAGCGGACGGCGGTGTTCAGCCCGTACTACCGGGTCGAGCGCTCGCGCAGCCGGCAGACCGGCG
Organism: Methylobacterium sp. D48H; assembly: GCF_053345715.1. Classification (NCBI taxonomy): domain Bacteria; kingdom Pseudomonadati; phylum Pseudomonadota; class Alphaproteobacteria; order Hyphomicrobiales; family Methylobacteriaceae; genus Methylobacterium; species Methylobacterium sp. D48H. The sequence continues at coordinate 27,422 of NZ_JBKFAP010000032.1, read as the reverse complement.
GGACAGGCCTGGGCCTCGCCATCAGCCGGCAGATCGCCGAGGCCCACGGCGGCACGGTGGTGGCGGAGGCCGGCGCGGACGGCGGCGCGCGGCTCGTCGTGACCCTGCCGAGCCTGTCCTGACGGCGGGCCGCAACGGGCCCGCAACCGGCCGTTACACATCGTTACAGGACGGCGCTCCCCGGTCACATCCGGGCAGCGCGCGCCGACCAACCTTCGCTCACACGCCGCGGCGGATCCTCCGCCCCGGCGGCGGCGGCCGGCCCCGGGCCGGGCCGCCGGACCGAGCAGAAGGAGATCACCGATGCTGAAGGTTCTCGCTCCCGCCGCCCTCCTCGTGAGCCTCGCGGTGCCCGCCTCGGCGCTGCCGCTGGTGCAGGACGCCGTCTCCGACGGCGCCGACGGCGCCCGGATCACCCAGGTCTACGGCGGCTGCGGTCCCTACGGCCATCGCGGCCCGTACGGCGGCTGCCGCACCGGCGGCCAGTGGGGCGGCTACATCCGCGGCCGCTCGTGCCCGGCGGGCTTCCACATCGGCCCCTACGGCCGCCGCTGCTGGCCGAACTGAGACGCCGGGACGCTCGATCGCGTCCCCCGTTCCGCGTCCGGCCCCGCGGCCGGACTCCCGTGGAGACACTCCCGGAGTTGAGTCATGATCCGCACTCTCGTCCTGCCCGTGGCGCTCGCCGCGGGGGTCCTGTTGGCCGGCTCGAGCGCCGAGGCGCGCGACGGCTGCGGGCCCGGCTTCCACCGCAACGTCTACGGCTGGTGCCGGCCGAATCTGGGCTACAGGCCGTTCGTCTACGTCCCGGTCTATCCGCGCGTCGGCTACCGGTGGCACTACGGCTACCGCTGGCACCGACGCTTCGCGTGGGGCGGCGGCTATCGCTGGGGCGGCTTCCGCCATGCCGGCTGGCATGGGGGATGGCGCGGCGGCTGGCATCGGGGCTGGCACGGGGGCTGGCAGCACGGCGGCTGGCACCATCGCTGGTGAGCCCGGGGCGGATCCGGCCGCGCCCGTCCGCTACGGCAGGACCAGGCCGGAGGCCGCGTAGGTCAGGGCCGCGACAAGGGCCGCGGCCGGCATCGTGATCACCCAGGCGATCACGATGCCCTGCGCGACGTTCCAGCGGACCGCCGAGACCCGGCGCGCGGCGCCGACGCCGACGATGGCGCCCGTGATCGTGTGGGTTGTCGAGACCGGGATGCCGAAGGCCGTCGCGGCGAACAGCGTCGCGGCGCCGCCGGTCTCGGCGCAGAATCCCTGCATGGGCGACAGCCGCGTGATCTTCGACCCCATCGTGTGGACGATGCGCCAGCCGCCCATCAGGGTGCCGAGGGCCATGGCGGTCTGGCAGGACAGCACCACCCAGAGGGGCACGTGGAACGCCCCGCTCTCGCCGTGGGCGTAGAGCAGGGCCGCGATGATGCCCATGGTCTTCTGGGCGTCGTTGCCGCCGTGGCCGAGGGAGTAGAGCGAGGCCGAGACGAACTGCAAGCCCCGGAACACGCGGTCCACGGCGTGCGGCGTCGAGCGGACGAAGATCCACGAGACCGCCAGCATCAGCAGCAGCCCGAGGGCGAAGCCCAGGGCCGGCGAGAGGACGATGGCGGCGCTGGTGGCGATGACGCCGGGCCAGACGATCACGCCGACCCCCGCCTTGGCGATGCCGGCGCCGAGCAGGCCCCCGATCAGGGCGTGGGAGCTGGAGGACGGGATGCCGGCGTACCACGTGACCAGGTTCCACGTGATGGCGCCGCCGAGCGCGCCCATGATGACCCGGTCGTCCACCGTCGCGACGTCGATGATGCCCGAGCCGACCGTGCCGGCGACGTGCAGGCCGAAGACCAGGAAGGCCACGAAGTTGAAGAACGCCGCCCAGAACACGGCGTAGCGGGGCGCCAGCACCCGCGTCGACACGATCGTGGCGATGGAGTTCGCGGCGTCGTGCAGCCCGTTCAGGAAGTCGAAGACCAGGGCGAGGACGATGAGGACGACGAGGAGCGTCACGCGGCGACCTGCGGCTCAGACATGTTCGACGACGATGCTGCTGATCTGGTTCGCCACGTCCTCGAACCGGTCCATGACCTTCTCCAGGTGGCCGTACAGCTCGGACCCGACGAGGAAGGCCATGGGGTCCCGCCCCGAGGCCTTGAACAGGGCCTTCAGCCCGTCATTGTGCAGGTCGTCGGCCCGCCCCTCCAGCTCGATGACGCGCTCGGTCAGGCTGTTCAGCGCGGCGGCGTTCTCGCCGAGGGCGCGCAGCTTCGGCAGCGCCTTGGCGGTGACCTGCGCGGCCTCCTGGATGACCGCGCCCATCTCGCGCATCGCCGGCTCGAAGGTGGTCACCTCGAAGAGCTGGACCGCCTTGGCGGTCTTGAGCATCTGGTCGATGGCGTCGTCGAGGGAGCCGACCAGGGCCTGGATGTCGCCGCGGTCGAACGGGGTGATGAAGGTCCGGCGGACCGCCAGCAGCGCCTCGCGGGTGATCCCGTCGGCCGCGTCCTCGTGGGCCGCGATCGCCGCGTAGGCCGCCGGGACGGCCTGAGTCCCGTCGAGAAGGCCTCGCAGGGCGGCCGCGCCGTCCTCGAGCGTCCGCGCGTGACGCTCGAAGAGATCGAAGAACCGGTCCTCCCGCGGCATCAGGGCGCGAAACCAAGCCAGCATGGCGTGTCCGGATCGAGAGGTCGGCGCGGCGGCCGGGTGCGGCGGCACCCGGCAAGCACAACGGGCGAGAGCGCCGACCCGATCCGGGAGCCGGCAAACAATCTGCCGGCGGGGCGGCGCCGGCCGGCGCCGCTCAGCGGACCGGGCTGGCGGCGGCGTGGAGCCAGCCGAAATCCACCGGGTAGCCGAGCCCGTGCAGCATCTTGACCCGCTTCCAGGAGGCCGACCGCGCCGCGGCCGCGTCCTGCCCGGCGTCGATCTCGGCGCTCTCCATCTCCTGGAGCTCGCGGGTCAGCGACTCGCGCAGGCCTGCGGCCTTCATGTTGCCGAGCGCGGCGGTGAAGGCCTGCTCGGCGATCCGAACCTGATCACAAATCTGACGCACGCTCATCAGTACCGATCCCTCCAGCCCGGCGTGAACACTGCATTTCCGCAGTGAACAGGTAGCTATCACGCGCGCCGGCGGCGGGAGATGTACGTCTTTGGTGCAGCGCTAGTCACCGCATGGGGAGCAGGCCGGGGCGCCGCATCGTCCGCGGCGGACGCGCCCAGCGCCGCTTGCGCCCGAAGGTGCGGCGCGGATCGGCGAGGCGCGCGTCCATCTCCATCTTGCGACCCAACCGCGGCTGGACGCTGGCGCCGATCGCCACCAGCGCGGCCGAACCGATCAGCGCGACGAGTACCGCACCCCAGAACACGCTCTCGAACATCAGGCACTCCCGGTCTGGAGCCCCGCCGCGGACCGTTACGGACTGCGGACGATTTCTGATGAAGCTAGACCATTCCCGCGAATGTAATCAACGCCCTGTATCGCTGGGTATTCAACTGTCGACAACTGATTGCGCCCACCCGAGACATCCGCGCGCGTGACGGGCGTCCCGTCCTTGCGCGGGATCAATGCGCGCCCGGCCCCGGTCTCCCACGATCCCCGCGCCCAACCGGAGCCCGGACCATGCGCCTCTATCGCGTCACCTTCTACAAGACCGTCGCGGACGATACCGGCCACGAGCACCGGGTGCGGCAGCGCGCGATCCTGGTCCGGGCACAGTCGGAGGTGTCGGCCGTCTGGCAGGCCAAGGCGCTGCTCTGCGCGGGGGCCCGCGTGGTCGACTGGCGCCTGCGCGCCGACAGCTGCGAGGTCGCCGCCCTGCCGGCCGCCGCCTAGGTCGACCGGACCTGCCGGCGCCGGGAGCGGCCCGGATCCGCGCCGGCCATCGACGTCTCACCCGAGCCCGTCCCTCTCGCTTCCGGGACGTGCGGGTGGATCCGAGACGACGGGGTGAGGCCTCCGCGCTCGGCCTCGTGACCCGGACGGCGCCCCGGCCGAAGCGTCAGCGGGTGCGGCACCGCACGCCGCGGGACCGGGCCCGTCCCGCTGCGGCCCCATTCCGCTGCGACACGGCCCCGGTCGGCGAGGCGATCGCCAGCGCCCGCTCCCTCTGCCTCGCGGTGGCGGCGACGATCCCGACGCCGGACCCCGCTCCCCGCCGAGCCCGCCTCGGCGGGCCGGGCCGATCGGGGCGGATTTTACCAAGCGTTCATCCTCCGGGTGTCCGATCCGGAGGGTCACAGGCGGGAAAGCGGAAGCGATGCCGAGCGAGACGAACCGAGCGATTCAGGATGCCCCGGCGCAGGAGCCGATCCTGGAACTGTGGCGCATCCTCGCCCTGGCGCTCATCGTCGCGGCCGGCATGCTGTTCGTCCATCTGGTCGTTCCCGCCGAGGCCGACGCGTCGGCGGCACCGCTCACGACGGTCCAGAAAGCGGCCAGCCACAACCCGCGGTGAGGCGCGCGGCCCCGGAGGGCGACCGACGCGGCGCCTGAGCGACGCGGTCCGCTGAAACGGCGCGGCGGACGACCGGTCAGCCCGGACCGGGCATCACCCGGCGAAGCCTCGGCGGCGCGCGAGGCGCCGCGTCACTGCATCGGCAGCGGCACCGCCTCCACGGCGACGTCGCCGATGCCCCGGGCGGCGAGGGCCGCGCGCAGGGCGTCGGTCAGGCAGGTGCCGGCCGTGAAGGCGCCGAGCGCCGAGCCGTGCCGGTCCGCCTCGCGGGGGAGGGGGCCGATCAGCTGCACGACGCGCCGGGCGATGGCGGGCGCCGGGTCGATCCAGGTCACCGGCCAGGGCGCGACCGCCTGGAGGCGCGGCAGCATCAGCGGATAGTGGGTGCAGGCGAGGCAGACCACGTCGGTGCGCCGCCCGTCCGCCTCGGTGACGAAGCAGGGGGCGATCTCGGCGGCGAGGGTGGCGTCGTCCACCGGCGCGCCCGCGAGCTCGGTCTCCGCGAAGCCGGCGAGGTTCTGCGAGCCGACCAGCGTCACCGCGCAGGAGCCCGCGTAGGTCGCGATCAGGTCGTGGGTGTAGGAGCGCGCCACCGTGCCGGGCGTCGCCAGCAGGGTCACGAGCCGCGAGCGCGTCGCCTCGGCGGCGGGCTTGATCGGTGGGACCACCCCCACGAAGGGCGTCGTGAAGCGCTGGCGCAGCGCCGGGAGCACCAGCGTCGAGGCGGTGTTGCAGGCGATGACCACGAGGTCGGGCCGGTGGGTCGCGACCAGCCGCTCCATCACGGTGAGGACGCGGGCGACGAGGGTCGCCTCCGAGAGCCGGCCGTACGGGAAGGCGGCGTCGTCGCCGACATAGACGTAGCGGGCATCCGGGCGGGCGCGCCGCACCGCGTCGAGGACGGTCAGGCCGCCGAGGCCGGAATCGAACACCAGGATGGTCGGCTCTGCGGCGCAGCGCAGAGCGGCGGCGGACAGGCTGGCCCCGGCCATCAGATCGATCCGCATGAGAACCCCGGACTCCTCGAAGAGCGTCCCAAAATCTCGGCAGCGAGGGTTAAGGCGGTGTCACTGCGGCGAGAGAAAGACCCGTGATCCCCAACCCGTTCCGTTAACCGGCGCGCCGACGCGGCGAAGAGGCCCGGTGGGCCGAGCGGCGACCGCGCGCCGACCAGGCGCACGCGAAGCCGCCGCGTCCGCTCTTGCAGAGGTTGTCGGAACACGGCCGGAACATATCTTCTGCGCGCCGGCCGGGGTCGAGAAGACGGTTCTCGGTCAGGCCCGAAAAAAGGGATCATCGTCATGGCAGCGACAGCCGCACTGCGCCCGGACGAGAGACGCGACCCCGCGGCACCGGCCTTCCCGCCGCCGCACGTCACGGCCCGGCCGATCGACCGGGCCGCCTGGATCGCCGCCTACCGGCAGGTCCGGAGCGAGACCGAGCGCCGCGCCGCGCCGCTCTCGCCGGAAGACCAGCAGGTCCAGTCGATGGCCGATGCCAGCCCGACCAAGTGGCACCGGGCGCACGTCACGTGGTTCTTCGAGCAGTTCCTGCTGCGGGAGCACCTGCCGGGCTACGCGATCTACGACGCGCGGCTGCACTACCTGTTCAACTCGTACTACGTGGCGGCCGGTCCCCGTCAGCCGCGCATCCAGCGCGGCATGATCACCCGCCCGACCATGGCGGAGGTCGCGGCCTACCGCGCCCATATCGACCGGGCGGTCGAGGCCCTGCTGGGCCAGGCCTCCGAGCGCGCGCTCGAGGCGGTGCTGCCGATCCTGGAGATCGGCCTCTACCACGAGCAGCAGCACCAGGAGCTCCTCCTCACCGACATCCTGCACGCCTTCGCGCAGAACCCGCTGAACCCGGCCTACGACCCGGACTGGCGCTTCCCGAAGGCGGCGGCGCAGGCCGGCCAGGTCACCCTCGACCGCGCGATCGCGTGGATCGGGCATGCGGGCGAGGGGTTCTCGTTCGACAACGAGTCGCCCCGGCACGAGACGCTGATCCCGGCCGGCCGCCTCGACCGGGCGCTGGTGACGAACCGCCAGTGGCTCGCCTTCATGGAGGATGGCGGCTACGCCAAGCCGGAGCTGTGGCTCTCCGACGGCTGGTATGCCGGGCCGGCGGAGGGCTGGGAGGCCCCCGGCTACTGGCGCCGGGACGGGGAGGGGTGGGCAACCATGACGCTGGGCGGCGAGCGCCCGGTGGATCTCGACGCCCCTGTCACCCATGTCAGCTACTACGAGGCCGACGCCTATGCCCGCTGGGCCGGCCGGTTCCTGCCGACCGAGTTCGAGTGGGAGGTCGCGGCCCGCGACGGCGGCCTGCCGGACGCCTTCGGCCTCGTCTGGCAATGGACCCGCAGCGCCTACGTCCCCTACCCGGGGTACCGGCCGCTCCCGGGGGCGCTCGGCGAGTACAACGGCAAGTTCATGGCCAACCAGTTCGTGCTGCGGGGCTCGTCGGTGGCGACCCCCGAGGGCCATGCCCGGCTGCCGTACCGCAACTTCTTCTATCCGCACCAGCGCTGGCAGTTCACCGGCCTGCGCCTCGCCGACGCCGCCTGACGCGCCCCGGAGCCGCCCTTGACCATCAAGCCCACCTTCGCCGACGCGACGCCGGTCACGCTGGACGCGCCGCCGCTGAGCTTCCTCGACGACGTCCGCGCGGGCCTGTCCAAGCCCCAGAAGGCCCTGTCGCCGAAATACTTCTACGACGAGGCCGGGTCCGCGCTGTTCGAGGCGATCACGCGGCTCCCGGAATACTACCCGACCCGGACCGAGATCGGCATCCTCGACGCCTGCGGGCCCGAGATCGCCGCGCTGCTGCCGGCCCACGCGGCGCTGGTGGAGTTCGGCAGCGGCTCGACCGTGAAGCTGCGCCGTCTCCTGCGCCACCTCGACACCCTCGCGGCCTACGTGCCGGTGGACGTCTCCGGCGAGTTCCTGCGCGGGCAGGCGGAGGTCCTGCGGGGCGACTTCCCGGACCTGCGGGTCGAGCCGGTGGTGGCCGACTTCACCCGCGACTTCGACCTGCCGGACAGCCTGAACGGCCTGCCGCGCGCCGGGTTCTTCCCGGGCTCGACCATCGGCAACTTCGACCCGCACGAGGCCGAGGCGCTGCTGCGCCGGTTCGGGCGGATCCTGGGGCCGGGCGCCCACATGATCGTCGGCGTCGACCTCGTGAAGGACCCGGCGGTGCTGGAGACCGCCTACGACGACGCGCAGGGCGTGACGGCGGCCTTCAACCTCAACCTCCTGACCCGGATCAACCGGGAGCTCGCCGGCCGCTTCGAGCCGGGCGCGTTCAGCCACCGGGCGGTGTTCAACACCGACGCCTCGCGGATCGAGATGCATCTCGTCGCCCGCGACGCCCAGGCGGTGCGGGTCGGCGCCGACACCTTCGCGTTCGCGGCGGGCGAGACGATCCACACCGAGAGCAGCTACAAGTACACGCCGGCCACGTTCCGCGCGCTGACCGAGCGGGCGGGCTGGACGTGGCTGACGGTCTGGACCGACCCGGACCAGCTGTTCTCGGTCCACGCGCTCCGGCTGGACTGAGCGGGGCCGGGCGGGGCACGCGAACCCATGCGCTTCGGCCCGCGCTGGTTCCTGTTGGTGGCGCCCGCCCTGGGGGCCCTGGCGGGGCTCCTCTACGGGGTGATCTTCGGGATTGCCCCGCTGACCGGGACGGCGATCCGCGGCGCGATCATCGGCACGCCGATCCTGCTCTACGAGCGCCAGCTGCTGGCGCCGCGCCTGCGCGACCGCATCCGCGGCCTCGCGACGCCGCTGTTCCTGCTCGCCACCGTGGCGCTCTACATCGCGCTGATCGTGGTCGGGAACGCGGTCGCCAGCACGGTGCTGAACCAGCTGTTCCGCTTCATGTACAGCGAGCGGAACGCGATGCTGATGTCGCAGTCCGGCCTGCTCTACGCGCTCGGCATCTCGGCCCTGGTGGTATTCGTGTTCCGGGTCCGCGACCTGATCGGCCCCGGCGTCTTCGCCAACCTGCTGATCGGGCGCTACCACCGGCCGATCAGCGAGGAGCGGATCTTCCTCTTCCTCGACGTGACCGGGTCGACGCGCTTCGCCGACCGCCACGGCGACCGGGCGGCGCAGGCCTATCTCGGGCAGGTGTTCAACGCCCTGGCGCTGCCGGTGGCCCGCGCCCGCGGCTCCATCGACGACTACGTCGGCGACCTCGCGCTGGTGACCTGGACGATGGAGCGGGGCCTGCGCGACGCCGCCTGCCTGCGCTGCGTCTTCGCGTTCCAGGAGCGCCTCGCCGCCGAGGCGGAGAGCTGGCGGGATCGCTTCGGGCAGGTGCCGCAGTTCCGCGCCGCGCTGCATTGCGGCCCGGTCGTGACCGCCGAGATCGGGCTGGAGCGGCACAAGATCGCGTATTTCGGCGACGTCGTGAACACGACGGCCCGGCTGGAGGCCCTGTCGAAGACCTTGGGGGTCGACGTCCTCGTCTCGGCCGACCTCCTCGCCCGGCTCGGCCCTTTGCCGGACGACCTCGTGGCGGAGGATCTCGGCGCCCACGCCCTGCGCGGCCGCGCCGAGCCCTTGGAGGTGGCGGCGATCCGGCGCCGGGCCACCGTCGCGGCGCCCGCGCGGCCGCTGCCGCGCCGCGCCGCGACCGCGTGAACCGCCGCGGCGACGGGCCCGTCAGGCGCCGAGCGCCTTCAGCACCGCGCGGGCCGCGCGCTCGCCGTCGAGCGTCGCCCCGCCGACCGTCATGGCACCGCCGCCCGCCAGCGCCTCCCCGGCGAAGAACACGCGCCCGCCGACCGGCGCGCGCAGGCGGTCGCGGGCCTCCGCGTGGCCGGGCGCGGCGATCGAGTAGGAGCCCCGGGCGTGCGGGTCCGTCCACCAGCCGGCGAGGCGCCCGGCCTGGACGGCGCTGCGGGCGCCGCCGCCGAGGACCGCGACCAGGCGCTCGGTGGCGAGCGCCACCGCCTCCGCCTCGCCGGCCCGGCACAGGTCGCGCGCGAGGTCGCCGCCGAGATTGGCCACCGCCAGGGACCGGCCGAAGGGCTGCATCTCGAAGTAGATCGTCGGGCCGCCCGTCGCCACCGAGACCGCGTCGCCGAGGTCGGCGCCGTCGAGGCGCGCGGGGTCGAGGCGCAGGCCGATCTTGGTGTAGGCGCCCATCGACAGGCCGTCGAGCGCCGTCCGGGCGGCGTCCGGCAGGTCCGGCGCGAACGCCACGGCCCCGGCCTTCAGCACGCCGACCGGCACCGTGACGATGGCGGCGGCGGCCGCGATCGTGCCCCGCGCCGTCTCGACCCGGACCCCGCGGCCCGACCAGTCGATCGCCCGCACGGGGCAGTTGAGGCTGACCGGCAGGTCGGCGAAGTGCCGCGCCACGAGGTCGCCGTAGCCGTCGATCCAGAGGTCGGAGCCGGACCAGAGCCGGTCGTAGTCCACGGCCGAGACCCGCTCGGGATCCTCGCCGAGGGAGAGCCGGCTCAGGCCGGCCGCCGCCAGGGCGGCGTCGGGGCCGCCGGCCCGGGCCGCCTCCGCCAGGGACGGGTCGCCGCCCTTCGGGGCGAGCAGCGCGTCGAGGCCGGAGAAGCCGGCGCGCCGCTGCGCCGCCTCGGCGACGGTGGCGGGACGGCCGTCGACGACGAGCCGCCGCGCCCAGCCGTCCTCGCGGGCGACGTGCGCCCCGGCCGCCCGGGCGATGGGCGCCCAGGGATTGCGCTCGGCCCAGTGGATGTACTCGGCGCCGGCGTCGAACCGGCACGCGGCGCCGAGCGCCCGGTCGGTGAAGGCGCGGCCGCCGATCCGGTCCCGGGCCTCGACGAGGGTGAAACTCTGCCCGGCCGCCCGCAGGAGGGCGGCGGCCGCGAGCCCCGCGGCCCCGGCGCCGACGACGACCACGGATCCGCCGCCGGCGCGGGCCCGGAGGGCCGGCATCGCCAGGAGGGGGGCGGCGAGCATCGATCGACGGGTCGGTGTCATGGGCGCGCCCGCTCGGAACCGTCTCCGGAGGCGTCGCCTCCTGCGTCCGGACAGGGGCGGCGCGCTAGCCGCGCGCGCCCTGGGGACCCGAACGCTTCTCCATCATGGCCTTGACCTGCATCAGCTGGTCCCAGACCTGGCCCGGCGAGGTGCCGAAGAAGTCGAAGCCGGCGGCGATGCCCCAGTAGATGCCGAAGCAGATGAACGGCACGAGCACCCAGGCCAGCACCTCCTCGCCGCGGCGGCGCCGCTGGCGACGCCGGCGCCGCTCCTCGCGCCGGGTGAGCTTCTTGGGGGGCGCCGGCTGCGCGACGGGGGACAGAGGTCCCTCGTGCAGGTTGTCAGTCATCGGGCGCCTCCTCGCCGCGGCGCATGCGCGTCGCGGCGGTCATAGACCGGCGGCCCCCGAGTCCGGAAGGCCGCCGGCCGGCCTGCACACCATTAGGCGCGCACGAGTGGCACCTTCGGCACGGTCCGGACGCCGCCGCCCGAGCTGCCGCCGCCGCCCTTGTTGTCCTTCGGCGTCTTCTTCCGGGCCGCGGTGCGGGGCTTGGCGCGCTTGTGGCGCTTGGCGGCGTTGGTCACGTCCTTCTCGGGCTTGGGCGTCACGGGACCCGCCGGGAAGTCGAAGCCCAGGCTGTCCTTGGCGCCGGCCTTGGCCTCGCCGTCCTCCGGCTTGCGGACGACCACGCGGACCGCGCCGCCGTCCTTGAGCTTACCGAACAGGACCTCGTCGGCGAGCGGCGTCTTGATGGTCGACTGGATCAGCCGGGCCATCGGGCGCGCGCCCATCGCGTCGTCGTAGCCGTGCTCCACCAGCCAGTCCCGGGCCTCGTCGGAGAGCTCGATCGTGACGTTGCGGTCGGCGAGCTGCGCCTCGAGCTGGAGGACGAACTTGTCCACCACCTTCGCCACCACGTCCTTCGGCAGGTGGCCGAACGAGATGATCGCGTCGAGCCGGTTGCGGAATTCCGGCGCGAACAGCCGGTTGATCGCCTCGACGTCGTCACCGGAGCGCTTCGACTGGGTGAAGCCGTAGGCCGCCTTGGCCAGGTCCGAGGCGCCCGCGTTCGACGTCATGATGATGATGACGTTGCGGAAATCGACCTGCTTGCCGTTGTGGTCGGTCAGCTTCCCGTGATCCATCACCTGCAGCAGGATGTTGAACAGGTCCGGATGCGCCTTCTCGATCTCGTCGAGGAGCAGCACGCAGTGCGGGTGCTGGTCGATCCCGTCGGTGAGCAGGCCGCCCTGGTCGAAGCCCACGTAGCCGGGGGGCGCGCCGATCAGGCGGCTCACCGTGTGGCGCTCCATGTACTCCGACATGTCGAAGCGCAGCATCTCGACGCCGAGCGAGGCGGCGAGCTGCTTGGCGGCCTCGGTCTTGCCGACGCCGGTCGGGCCCGCGAACAGGTACGAGCCGATCGGCTTGTCCGGGTCGCGCAGGCCGGCCCGGGCCAGCTTGATCGCCGAGGTCAGGGCCTCGATGGCGTTCGGCTGTCCGTAGACCACGCGCTTCAGGTTCTCGGTCAGGTGCTGGAGCACCACCGCGTCGTCCTTGGAGACGGTCTTCGGCGGGATCCGGGCCATCGTGGCGATGGTCGCCTCGATCTCCTTGATGCCGATGGTGCGCTTGCGGCGCGCCTCCGGCACCAGCATCTGCGAGGCGCCGGTCTCGTCGATCACGTCGATCGCCTTGTCGGGCAGCTTGCGGTCGTTGATGTAGCGGGCCGACAGCTCGACCGCGGCCTTCACGGCCTCGGTCGTGTACTTGAGCTTGTGGAACTCCTCGAAGTACGGCCGCAGGCCCTTCACGATCTCGATCGTGTCGGGGATCGACGGCTCGTTGACGTCGATCTTCTGGAACCGCCGCACCAGGGCACGGTCCTTCTCGAAGTACTGGCGGTACTCCTTGTAGGTGGTCGAGCCGATGCAGCGCAGCGTGCCGGAGGCGAGCGCCGGCTTGAGCAGGTTCGACGCGTCCATGGCCCCGCCCGAGGTCGCGCCGGCGCCGATCACCGTGTGGATCTCGTCGATGAACATGATCGCGTTCGGGTGCGCCTCGATCTCCTTCATCACCTGCTTGAGGCGCTCCTCGAAGTCGCCCCGGTAGCGGGTGCCGGCGAGCAGCGTGCCCATGTCGAGGGAGAAGACGGTCGCGTCGGCGAGAACCTCCGGCACCTCGTGCTGGATGATCTTGCGCGCCAGACCTTCGGCGATCGCGGTCTTGCCGACGCCGGGATCGCCGACCAGCAGCGGGTTGTTCTTCTGCCGGCGGCAGAGGACCTGGATCGTCCGCTGGACCTCGCTCTCGCGGCCGATCAGCGGGTCGATCTTGCCGTCGCGGGCCTTCTTGTTGAGGTTGACGCAATAGGCGTCGAGCGCGTCGCCCTTCTTCTTGGCACCGCGGGGATCGCCCTCGTCGCTCGGACGCTCGGACGCGCCCTCCTCGTCGGCACCGCGCACGGGCTTCGCCTCGGAGGCGCCGGGCCGCTTGGCGATGCCGTGGCTGATGTAGTTGACCGCGTCGTAGCGGGTCATGTCCTGCTCCTGCAGGAAGTAGGCGGCGTGGCTCTCGCGCTCGGCGAAGATCGCCACCAGCACGTTGGCGCCGGTCACCTCCTCGCGGCCCGACGACTGGACGTGGATCACGGCGCGCTGGATCACGCGCTGGAACCCGGCCGTGGGCTTGGCGTCCTGCCGGCCATCGCCGGTGAGGTTGGAGAGCTCGGTATCGACGTAGTCGACCAAGCTGCGCTTGAGCGTGTCGATCTCGACGTTGCAGGCGCGCATGACCGCGGCCGCGTCTTGGTCATCCACCAGGGCGAGCAGGAGATGCTCCAGCGTCGCGTATTCGTGCCGGCGCTCCCCGGCGAGCGCCAGGGCGCGGTGGAGGGCTTGTTCTAGGCTGCGTGAGAAGCTTGGCAAAGCTGGCCTCTGTCCTTCGTGCCTACCGCGAGCGGCGCCTATTTCTTTTCCATAACGCACTGGAGAGGATGTTGGTGTTTGCGTGCGAAGTCCATGACCTGCGTCACCTTGGTCTCCGCCACCTCGTAGGTGAAGACCCCGCACTCGCCGACCCCGTTCTGATGCACGTGCATCATGATGTGGTAGGCGTCCTCGTGGCTCTTGTTGAAGAACCGCTCGACCACCAGGACCACGAACTCCATCGGCGTATAGTCGTCGTTCAGAAGGAGTACCCGGTACAGACTCGGCCGCTTGGTCCGCGGCTTCGTGCGCGTGATGATCGCGGTGTTGGACCGGTCGTCGCCCCCGGGCGTGCGCGAACCGGATGCCGTGACCGCGATACGCGCCGGCCGGTGCTCCCTGGTCGAACTCGCGGTGCCCTGCATGGGGACCTGTCTCATGTGCGTCGAACCGATCCCTTGCTCGGAGCGGGCGCCGCCGGCCCTCACGGCCGATCCTGATCCTGGCCTGCCGGGAGCAGCGCTCAGCTCCACGCCGGTTAATCTACAGACGGTGAGCCGACTTCGCCAGACGCCTGTGCGCACTTGTCCGCCCTGCACCGCGCGTCCCCGGCGCATGATGGCCGACCCGCTAGCGCGCCGGGCCGGGACGGGCCGCGGCCGGCGCCACCGCCTTCGGCTGCAGGAACGCGCCGGTCAGGCCCAGCATCGCGTCGCCGGCGGCGGCCGAGCGGGCCGCGGCGCGCTCCCCGGCCCGCTGCAGGTACGCGGCCTGCACCGCCAGGATCTCGGTCGGGCTGCGGGCCGCCGCCAGCGCCCCCCAGGTCGCCCCGAGATCGTCGAGGGCCTTCTTGACCGAGTCGAGATACTCGATGCCGAGGGTCTGGGCCGCCCGGCTCGCGATCCCGAACCGCCGCAGGGGCGTCCCGAAGCCGGAGGCGACCGGGCTCAGGGGGAGGGCAGGGGGTCTCTGCATCGCCGATCTCCGGTCCGCCGCCGAGCCGGCCCGCCATCCGCGACCGACAGTTTCGGATCGCCGCGAGAGTGTGCGGCACGACAGCCAGCGTCAAGCTCGGGCCTGTAAGAGCGGCCGGCCGCGACCGGCACGGCATGGCCGACCGGCAACAGCGGGTCGGGAACGGCCGGTAAGCGGATGCCGGACCGGCACGATCCGGCACTCGCCGCGATCGCATTAACGGGCCTGTAACTGCACTTGCCTAACTCTCCACTGATGCAGCGGGGCCACGTGATCGGCGGAAGGCTCTGCAGGGGATACGACCGGCCAGATCCGGTCTCGCGAGGCAATCAGGCGTGATGCGTAGCGTAGTAGGCCGCTCCCGGACGATTCCAGCGCTCCCGGCCGCGATCCTGGCCGCCGCCGTCCTGACGGCCATGGCCTCACCGGCCGACGCCCGGCGCGGTCGGCACCACCACCATGCCCGCGCCGGCGGCGGCTACAACCCGCCCTACGCGGCGATGGTCGTGGACGTGAAGAGCGGCAAGACCCTGCACGCGGTGAACGAGGACGCCCTGCGGCACCCGGCCTCGATCACCAAGGTGATGACGCTCTACATGCTGTTCGAGCAGATGGAGCGGGGCAAGTTCGCCCTCGATTCCGACCTGACCATCTCGGCCCACGCCGCCGCCCAGGCGCCGTCCAAGCTCGGCCTGCGCCCCGGCCAGACCATCTCGGTCGAGGACGCCATCAAGGCGATCGTGACGAAGTCGGCGAACGACGTGGCCTGCGCCATCGGCGAGAACATCGCCGGCTCCGAGGAGCGCTTCGCCCAGATGATGACCGCGAAGGCCCACGCCCTCGGCATGAGCCGCACGCACTACGCCAACGCCTCGGGCCTGCCCGATCCGGACCAGCTGACCACCGCACGGGACCTCACCGTGCTGGCGCGGGCGATCCAGGACCGGTTCCCGCACTACTACCGCTACTTCCAAACCCGGTCCTTCGCGTTCCGCGGCCGGGTGATCGGCAACCACAACCGCCTGCTGGGCAACGTCCAGGGCGTCGACGGGATCAAGACCGGCTACACTCGGGATTCCGGCTTCAACCTGATGACCGCGGCGAAGTCCGAGGGGCGCCAGATCGTGGCGATCGTGCTGGGCGGCAAGTCCGGCGCGAGCCGCGACCGGATCATGGCCGACCTCGTCCGCGCCAGCCTGCCGCGCGCCTATGCCGGCGCCCGGATCTCGGCGCCGGTCACCGAGGTCGCCGAGCGCGCCCGCCCGGCGGTCGTCGCCGACGCGGTCTCGCGGACTCGCACGCAGGTCGCCTCGGCGGACGACGAGGACGTCGAGACGACCGGCACCACCGGCGAGCCCCTCGACCTGTCTCCCGCCAAGACGACGACGCCGGGCGGCACCTGGAAGCCCGGCCCGCAGGGCATCCCGAAGGCGGCCCAGGCCTATGCCGGCGGCGGCAACGCCCAGCCGCCCTTCCCGGGCGCGTCCAAGTCGACGGCCCGCGTGGCCTCCCTCGAGCGCGACGAGCCGCCGAAGGCGGTCTCCGGCGCCCGCGTCGTCCCGACCGCCTGGGTGATCCAGCTCGGCGCCATGGACGACGAGTCCAAGGCCCGGACGATGCTCTCGGAGGCGCGCGCCAAGGTCGGCGGCAGCCTGTCGAAGGCCGCGCCCTACACGGTCAAGGTCGAGCACGGCGGCACCACGCTGTTCCGCGCTCGCTTCTCGGGCTTCTCCGAGCAGGATTCCGCCCAGGAGGCCTGCTCGGCCCTGAAGCGCAGCGGCTTCAGCTGCTTCGCCACCCGGAGCTGAGACCCGCGAGACCCGTCGGCGCGCCCGCGCGCCGCGTTTCGCGAGCCACCGGCGCGCCCGCGCGCCGGATACGGAACGGCCGCGACCGAGTTCGTCCGCGGCCGACGATCGGTAACTCTCTGACAACGCGCGTGGAGTTCAGCGATGTCGGTTCAGAAGCCTGTCCCGGGCCGCGTTGACGCGCGCCGCGCCCTCGGCGCTGCCCCCCTGGTCGGGGTGGGCGCGCTTCATGAGAGACCGGTGGGCCGACCGGATCTCCTCAGCGGTCGCCCCGCGCTGAAGCCCCAGGATCTCGTACGCCTGCTCCTGCGTCATCGCCCCTGGATGCGGCGGACGGCGCGGCCGCGGGTCGCGATCGCCCTCAGCGTCTACACGCCATCCGGGCGCCCGGCGGTCGAGATACGGCTCTAGCAGGGCGGCGCCGGCGGCGTCGCGGATCCGGCAGAGCCGCAGCAGCTCGACCACGGCCCCGGTGGGCATGCTGTCGAGCCACGCGCCGGCGCCCGGCCCCGCGATGACGCGGCCCGTGCGCAGGCTGCCGTCCGGGCGCACGAGGGCGTCGATCAGGACCGTGCGGAAGCGGCGGTCCTCCGGGTCGCGCGGGCTCTCGCCGGATCCCGGCCGGATCAGCCGGCGCAGCCGCGCGGTCATGGCGGCCTGGCCCTCGATCATCCAGACGCCGCTCAGCCCGAGCAGTGCCGCGAGGACGAAGTTCCCGCGCAGGAGCAGGAACCCGGCCGCGAGCAGCGCGAAGGCGCCGAAGGTCGGCAGACGCGACCGCCCGAGGGCGGCGCCGAGGCCCGCCCGGAGACCGCCGCGGAGCCTCCGGCCGAGGCCGCCCGAGTTCTTCGACAGCCACCACAGGGTCAGGCAGGCGAGCAGGCCGGCGAACAGCACCATCGCTCAGCGCCGCACGCCGTAGAGGGCGGACGCGCTCCCGCCGATCTGGATGCTCGTCCCGTCCCCGAGATCGAAGTGGCCCGGCCGGCGCGGCGTCGGCGGGCGCACGCTCGCGTCGCAGCCGGGCTGCGGCGGGAGGCGCACGCCCTCGGGCAGGTTCTCCGGGCAGAGGCGCGCGCGCGTCGGCGCTTCGCCGGCCCGCGCGGCGGCGGCGAGGACGATCAGGGTCAGGAGGAGGGCCGCCCGCGTCATCGCCGGTTCTCCGCGACCTCGGCGGTGGTGACGCGGACCTGCCGGATCCGGCCGTCGCGCTCCACCTTGAGGGTCACGCCGGCGCCGAGGCCGGCCTCCTCGATGGCCGCGGTCAGGTCCGCGAGGCGGTGGACCGGGCGATCGTTGGCCTCGACGATCACGTCGCCGAGGTCGCCGGTCTGCGGGTCGACGCCGCGCAGCCCGGCCTGCGCGGCCGGGGAGCCGGGCAGCACCCGCACGATGACCACGCCGTCGATGCCGAGCCGCGCGGTGGCCGCCTCCTGGGCGGCGATGATGCCGATGCCGGGATTGCGCACGCGGCCGGCCTTGATCAGCTCCGGCACGATCCGGTTCACCACGTCGACGGGGATCGCGAAGCCGATGCCGGCGCTGGCGCCGGACGGTGACACGATGGCGGTGTTGACGCCGATCAGCCGGCCCGCGGAATCGAGGAGCGGGCCGCCGGAATTGCCCGGGTTGATCGCCGCGTCCGTCTGGATGACGCCGGACACTTCGCGGCCCTCGCTCGTCGGCATGCGGCGGCGCACGGCGCTGATGACGCCGGTGGTCAGCGTGTGGTCGAGGCCGAACGGGTTGCCGATGGCGAAGGCCGACTGCCCGACCTTGAGATCGGCCGAGGTGCCGATCGCCAGCGGCGGCGGCATGGTCCGCACCCGCCCCAATTGCAGGACCGCGAGGTCGTAGGACGGCGCCATCCCGACGAGGGTGGCGGGCACGACCTCGCCGTCGCTCATCCGGACCGAGACCGAGCCGCCACTCCGCGCGGCGTTCTGCACGACGTGGGTGTTGGTAACGATGTGGCCGGCGCCGTCCCACACGAAGCCGGTGCCGGTCTGCGTCCCGCCCTGCTCACCGCCCTGGTCGTCGAGGTCGAGCAGGTCGCGGTTCTGCGCGGCGCCCTGCGCGAAAACGTGAACGACGGACGGGCTCGCGCGCTCGAACAGCGCGACCGTCGAGGACTCGGCCGGCGCCAGATCGCCGCGGGCCGTGATCGCCCGGGGCGTGTCGGCCGCGTAGAGCAGCGGCTGCAGGTAGGGCTGGGCGACGTAGAGCGCCAGCAGGACCAGGACCGCGGCGAGGACGATGCGCACGGTACGATCCGGCACGGGTGACTCCGAGAGAAGCGCGTAGGCGGGCCCCGACGGGCCGAGCCTTAAGTGCGCGTTCAGGATCGGGGCGTCAACACAGAGAGGCGCCGCCGCCGACAGGCCCCTGACGTGTTCTGGCGCACGTCGGCGACCGGCGCAGACTGGCTAACGGAATGGTCATCATTCAGGAGCCACAATTCTCGCAAGTCCAGGGCAGCTCAGTCGCGCTCAATACGGACATGGAACACCGAACCGCGCCCGAACTCGTGCCTCGGCACCGGATGCTGGTTTCGAGAACCGCCCGAATTGATCGCAAAGCTGCCGCAGAGATGCTTGCATTGACGCTCAGACCATCGATCGCCGCAGCCCCTCGGCAGAGCCCGGCGGCGGCGATCTGAACGGTCCAAAACGGTTCGGAAGGACGAGTACCCATGGAAACCGAAGCTCTGGAACGGCCCGCGGATCTGACGATCTGGCGCACGGCCCCGGCGAGCGCCCCGCTCGCGCAGCCCGAGCGCTACCGGACCCTGCGGGAGGCGATCGCCGCCGCGGCCGGCGCCCTGGCCGACCCGGCCAAGCAGCCCTGGATCATCACCGAAGAGGGCGAGATCCTCTCGCCGAACTGGATCCGCACCTACCTGAACTGACGATCGATCACCCGGAGAACGGGGATACCGGGGACGGCGGCGCGAAGCCCCGCCCCGGTGCCCCGCGGGCTCACTCCGCGGCGTCCGACTGGCGGAAGCCCTCGATCCCGACCTGGTCGGGGTTGATCGCGTGCAGCGCCCGGCGGGCCGCCTCGAGGGGGTGCTCGGCCTCGATCCGGACCGAGGTCAGATCCGGGCTCTTGTAGACCGTCACGATCGTGTCCATCACCTCGGTCAGCGTCGTGCGCTTGTCCTCGGGGGCGGCGATCAGCAGCTGCAGCCCCCAGGCGCGGTAGAGATCGACCAGCGCCTGGCTGTTGCGCACGTCGAGCTTCGAGAACGCCTCGTCGAGCAGGCACAGGCCGAGCCCCGGATTCTCGTCGCCCGGCCGGTCGCCCGGGTAGTACGCGCTGGCGAGCGACGCGGCGATCGCCACGTAGAACGGCGCCTGCGCCTCGCCGCCGGAGCCGCGCAGCGCCCGGGCCGACATCGTGGTGCGGTTGCCCGCCCGGTCGCGCATGCCGATCTCGTAGACGAAGTAGTTGCGGTAATCGGCGAGCCGCGCCGCGTCGTCCGCGCCGGCGATCAGGGCGGTGATCTCCTCGAGCGCGGCCGCCATCGGCCCCTCCGCCTCGCCGGCGAGCAGCGCCTGCGCGGCCTCGGGCGAGCGGGCGGTCTCGGTGGCCAGCGCGTGGACGGCGGCGTAGCGGCGGTCCACCGCCGCCTCGAACGCGTAGGTCTGGCCGGTGAAGCTGCGCGCCGAGAGCCGCTCGTTCAGGGCCGCGAGCCGGGCATGGACCCGCTCGAATCGGTCGGCGAGGCGCGTCAGCAGGTCCTCGGTCATGAGGCGGCGCATCTCGGACTCGGCCCGCTCTGCCTGCGCCCGGTAGCGGCGCAACTCGTGCCCCTCGACCGCCTCGTATTCCCGGCGCACCCAGGCGAAGCCGTCGATCGCCGGGGCGTCCCCCGAGGCCAGCGGGTTCTCCACCCGCCAGGCGGCGCAGGCCTCCGCAAGCTCGCGCTCGGCGATCCGCCCGTGCGAGCGGGCGGCCTCGGCGGAATCCCGGGCGAGGCCGCGCTCGGCGCTCACCCGCGCCCCGGCCGCCTTGGCGTCGAGGCCGGCGAGCGCCCGCCGCGCCTCGGCGACCGCGCCGAGGTCGAAGGGCTCGGCGCGGGCGAGGCGCACCCGCGCCGCGTCGCCCGCGCTCAGCTGGCGCAGGGCCGCGCGGCGGGCCGACAGGGCGGCGCGGACGGCCTCGCGCACCGGCCCCAGACGGGCGCGCAGGGCCGCCTCGTCGGCGAGCAGGCGGTCGAGCTTCGGCTCCAGCTCCTCCGACAATTCCCGCAGGTAGCCGACCCGCTCGGTGGTCAGCGCGGCGATCTCGGCGGCGAGCCCGGCCGTGTCGCGCTTCTCGATGCCCTCCCGCTCGGTCTGGAGCGTGCGCCGCCGCCCCTCAAGCCCGTCGAGCTCGGCCCGCAGAGCCTCCACCGCGTCGAGGCCCCGGGCGACGCGGGCCCGGATCGCGGCGGCCGTCCGGGCGGCCTCGCGCAGGACCGCGGCCTCGCCGCGCAGGCGCCGCGCCTCCGCGACGGCGATCTCGTGGGCGCGGCGGCTGTCGGCGGTCGGCCCGCGATGGCCGCGGGTCATCAGCAGGTCGACGCTGCGGGTGACCGTGTAGGCCATGCCGGCCGTGGTCCGGCCGCTGGGCGCCACGGCCCGGGACAGGCGCGCCAGTTCGGCATCGTCCCGGGCGAGGTCGTAGCCGCCGAGCCGCACGCCGAGGAACGCCTCGGCGTGGGGGTCGCTGGTCTCGATCACGGTGAGCGGACCGTCGTCGTAGCGGCGGGCGCGCTGCTTGGCGGTGTCGGTGGTCTTGACCAGGATGCAGCGGCTGTAGCGGTCGCGGCCCGATTGCAGCACGCCCAGGGCCTCGCTCAGCCGGTCCGGGGCGACCACCAGGGCCTCGCGGGCGCGCCCGAGCAGCCCTTCGAGCGCCGGCCCCCAGGTCGGGTCGACGATCTCGGCCAATTCGCAGATCGGCAGCGCGTCGATGCCGCGCCGCTCCAGCTCGCCGCGGAACGCCACCGTGTCGGAGGACAGCCGCGCCGCCGGGCCGCCGCCGGTGCGCGGGGCCGTGCGCTCGGCCTCGCTCTCCTGCGCGCGGGCCTTGAGCGCCGCGTCCTCGGCGGCCCGCTCCAGGGCCTCGTCGAAGTCGGGCAGGCGCGCCAGCCCGTCGGCCAGCTCGGCCAGCGGGCCGTCGGGGCGCAGGATCTCCTCGGGCGAGGCGTCCCGGCGCAGGCCCGCCCGGGCGCAGGCTTCGGCGAGGCGGGCCGCCTGCGGGCAGCTCTGGCGCAGGATCGGGGCGACCGGCTGGAGCTTGGCCATCTGCCCGACGAGGGCGACGAGGTCGCCGATCCGACCGATCAGTTCCTTGCGGTCGCGCTCCAGCATGGACAGGCCGAGCGTCGAGGCCGCGAGCCGGCCCTCGGCGGCGCCCGCGGCGGCCAGCGCCTTCTTCTCGGCGATCTCGCCGTCGATCTCGCGGACGTAGCCGCGGCTCGCCGCGACGCGCTCGCGGGCGATGCGCAGGGTGTCGGCGCCCTCGCGGAGGCGGCCCCGGACGGCGATGAGGTCGAGGCTGCGGCGTCGCAGATCGGCGCTGGCCGCCCGCAGCTCGTGCGTCGCGGCGGCGAGGACCGCCTCGCCCCAGGCCTCGTAGCGGTCGCGCAGGCGCCGCAGGCGCCCGAGCCGGGTCTCCAGCTCGGCGATGGTCTCCCGGAGGCGCCGCCAGTTGGCGATGGAGTGGCGCACGCGCTCGACGTCGAGGGGCTCCGGCTCGAGCACGAAGGCGCGCACGAAGGCGCTGGTGTCGAAGATCGGCTTGAACGCCACCGCGTTGGCGAAGCTGCGCAGGAAGTGGCGCGGCTCCGGCGCCGGCGCGCCCTCGCGCAGGGTCGCCAGCACGTCGGCCGTGAAGCGCTCGCCGGAGGTGCGGTACTCGGTGAAGCTCGACGCGCGGGCGCGCAGCTCCGCGGCGATCTCGCTCCAGGGCGCCGTGTAAGTGCCGCCGGGGGCGGTGCGGGCGTAGTCGGAGACCTCGAACCGGTGCCCGACCGCGATGAAGCGCGACAGCACGGTCTCCTTCGGCTCGGCGGCCCGGGCCGCCAGGGCGAGGCCGACCGAGACCACGCGGCCGGAATCGGGGTTCTCGAAGACCAGCACCAGCACGGTCTCGCAGGATTCCCGCGTCGGGCGGCCGCCCTCCGCCGGGTCGCTGATCCAGCCCAGGCAGTAGTCGCGCACGGTGCGGGCGCTGCGGCCGGAGGCCGAGGCGTTGAGGGCGAGGCGGCTGGCGTTGTTGCCGGCCAGCACCGTGCCGACCGCGTCGAAGATCGTCGACTTCCCGGCCCCCGTCGGCCCGACCAGCGCCGCGGCGCCGCGCAGGCGGATCTGCTCGCGGCGGATCAGGTACCAGTTCGAGATGGCGATGTCGGTGAGGACGTACACGGTATCGGTGGGTCGGTGGCGGGGAATGAGCGGCCCAGTTGGCCGGACTCAGCCGCGTATGCAAGCCGACACACGCGAACCCGTGAAGCCTGATCCTACCTCAGGTTATAACCCTGTTAGCACAAACTGTTCATGTCCTGCGGGTCTCGCCTGCACGACCGGAACCGACCGATGCGTCTCAGTCTCAAAGCAAAACTCAGCGGCCTCTTCGCCCTCCTGCTCCTGGCGGCGATCGTTCAGGGCGGCGTGACCCTCTACAAGATGCAGGCGGTCGACCAGCGGCTCGCGGAGCTGATCGACAACGCCGTGCCGTCGATCAACGAGGCCCAGGCGATCAACGCCCTCGTGATGCGCTCGCGACTGTGGCAGTTCCGCTACGTGACGGCGGATACTGACGCCGAGCGCGAGACCAGCCTGAAGAACGCCGACGAGATGATGCGGAACCGCCAGGCCAAGGCCGAGGCGTACCGCGGCCTGGTGGCGTCGAAGGAGGAGCAGGGGATCTACGACGACCTGCTCGCCAAGCTGGCGGTGCAGCAGGCCGACTGGACGCGTCTGCGCGCCTTCCCGGCCGACCAGCACGATCAGGCGCTCGCCTATTTCCGCGGGCCGATGAACGCCAACTACCTCGCGGCCTCCAGCGCGACCCGTGCCCTCGCCGACCTGAACATCCGGAACGGCGAGGCGGCCGGACGCGCGGCCCGCGACAGCCAGGCCGACGCGGTCCGGACGACCGTCGTGAGCCTGCTCGTCAGCCTCGTCATCGCGCTCGGCGCCATGCTGTACGCCTTCACGGGCGTGTCGCGGCCGCTTTCCGGGATGACGCTGTCCATGCGGCGGCTCGCCGACGGCGACACCCAGGCCGAGATCCCCTACGCGGCGCGGCGGGATGAGATCGGCGCCATGTCGGCGACCGTCGCGGTCTTCCGGGAGAACCTGCTGCACGCCCGCGCCCTCGAGGCCGAGACCGCGCAGGCCCGGGCCGGCGCCGAGGCGCAGCGCCGGCAGGCGACGCGCGAACTCGCCGACCGGTTCGAATCCGCGATCGGCGGCATCGTCGGCTCGGTGACGTCGGCGGCGACGCAGCTCCAGTCCACGGCCCAGAGCCTCACCGCGACGGCGACGCAGACGGCCGGCCAGTCGACCAGCGCGGCGGCCGCCGCCGAGGAGGCCTCCTCCAACGTCACCACGGTCGCGGCGGCGGCCGAGGAGCTCGGCTCCTCGGTCAACGAGATCGGCCGCCAGGTCGGCTCCTCGGCGGACCTGGCGCAGGCCGCCGTCCGCGAGGCCGCCGCCACGGCCGACCTCGTCCAGGCCCTGAGCACCGGCGCGCGCCGGGTCGGCGAGGTGGTCGACCTGATCTCGGCGATCGCCAGCCAGACGAACCTGCTGGCGCTGAACGCCACGATCGAGGCGGCCCGGGCCGGCGTCGCCGGCCGCGGCTTCGCGGTCGTCGCCACCGAGGTGAAGGCGCTGGCCGACCAGACCGCCAAGGCGACGGCCGAGATCTCGGCCCAGATCGCGCAGATCCAGGGCTCGACCGGCCAGGCCGTCCAGGCCATCGACGGCATCGCCGGCCGCATCCGCGAGATCAGCGGCATGGCCAACTCCATCGCGGCGGCGGTGGAGGAGCAGGGCGCGGCCACGCAGGAGATCGTCCGCAACGTCGCCGAGGCCGCGACCGGGACCGAGTCGGTGACCGTCAATGTCAGCGGCGTCGCCGGCGCCGCCGAGGAGACCGGCGCGGCCGCCGCGCAGGTCCTGGCCTCGGCCTCCGAGATGGCCCGCCAGGCGGCCCATCTCGGCAGCGAGGTCGAGCACTTCCTGGCGACGGTCCGGGCGGCCTGAGCGCGGTCACGTGGGTTCGGCCGCACGTCGCGGTTGACGTATCTCACTCCGTCATCGCGAGCGCAGCGAAGTGACCCAGGGCAGCGCGACGCCGGCAATCGTGGCGCTGGCTGGATTGCTTCGCTCCGCTCGCAAAGACGGCGCCGAACTGGTCGACCGGACGGCGAAATCAGGCCTCGCCGGCCTCGGACCAAGCCCGCAGGCGCTCCATCCAGGCGTCGGAGGCCAGCACCGTCAGCCCCGGCAGGAGCGACAGCGGCGTGACCCGCTCGACCCGGTCGCGCTCGCCGAGGCGCAGGCCGCCGCGCTTGGCGTAGAGGCGCAGGATGTCAGCGAGCCGGCCCTCCTCGGGGGGCTCGTTGCGCGCCACGGCGCGGATCTTCTCGACGATCTCGTCGGTGGTGCAGTCGACGATCCCGTCCGTTCCGGCCCGGTGGTCGCGCAGGCCCTCCTCGTAGAGGAGCCGGAGCGCCAGCAGCACCAGGGTCTCGTCCTTGCGCAGGCGCTCCGAGACGATGTCGTGGCGCGGGGCGTCGGCGGCCGGGCTCAGCGAGACCATCTGGTCGCGGTGCGACACGGTCAGCGCGTAGCCGAGGCAGGCGAAGTAGTCGGTGAAGAACGGCGCGTAGTGCCGGGCGAGCTCGTAGGAGCGGCCGATGCCCTGCGTCTCGGCGTAGATCACCTGCCCCTTCAGCAGCACCTGGAGGGCGCGGCACAGCTCCTCGGCGTCCGGCGCCCGGGCGCCGGGCGGCGGCGGCTCGTCGCCGTCGATGATCGCGCGGAAACCCTCAAGCACGGGGACGGCGCTCCAGCAGGAAATCCGGGCAGTCCAGCCAGCCGTTGACCACGCGCTCGGGCAGCCGAATCAGGGCGTAGCGCGCGCCGAGCTTGGCGTCGAACAGCACGTCGATCTCGCGCAGGCGCTGGAACACGATGAAGTCGTCGACGCCCGCGATGGCGATCTGCGACCCGCGCAGCCGCACCGCCCTGCCGAGCCGGGCCTCCACGAAGGCGCTCATGCTCTCGGGCGTCACGGTGGTGCGGCGCCGGAACTCCGCCTTGGCGGCCGCGAAGGCGTCGACCACGGGGTCGTCCTCGATGTCGGGCAGCGGCTCCATGTCGATAGCCGACTTGCGGGCGCGCGGCGCCTGGAGATGCGCGTGCCCGATCGGCGGCCGCAGCAGCGAGACGTCGCCCGGCACCTCGGGGGCGATCTCCGCTTCCCCGACGGTGCGCAGCATCGCGGCGACGCGCTCGACGCCGCTCGGGTCCGGGCGGTCCATCACGTGCAGCGCGGAGGCGATCCGGCGCTCCAGGCGCGCCACCACGGCGTCGACGGCGTCGAGGTGGTTGTCGAGGCCCTCGAACACCGCGAGGATCTGGGCGAGATCCGCCCGGACGGCCCGCTGCGCCGTGTCAAGATCGGCGCTCCGCCCCTCGCGGATCAGGCCCTCGGCCAGGGCCCGGACCGTGAGGGCATCGCGCAGCGCCCGGCCGGCCTCGCGCACCACGCTGGCCCGGAAGCGGAACGGGTTGAAGCGGGTGTGCAGCGTCCGGTAGTCGCTGATCAGGTGGCGCTCGACGAAATCCTCGAAGAACAGCCGGAAGGTCTTGGCGCGGTCGGGCTCGCGCAGGATCCGCTCCTCGACCTTGCGCATGCCGGCCGCGAGGCCGCGCACGTGGGACAGGAAGGCGGCCGCGCCCCGCGCGGCGTTGGACAGCGCCTCGGATCGGTTCGCCGGGTCCGACAGGGCGCTCTCGAGCCCGCCCAGCACCTCCAGCACGGCCCCGCCGTAGGAGCGGGTCTCGCCCCGTTCCAGCCGCGACAGCTCCTCCAAGAGGAGGCGGGCCTCGGGGTCGAACTCCGCGACCGGGACGTAGCGCTCGCGGCGCTCGATCAGCCAGCCGGTGTCGAGGAGGCGCCGGTAGAGCGCCGTGCGGCGCTCGGCCGGGTCGGCCGAGATCGGCTCGTCGCCGCTGACCTCCGGGTCGCTCCAGCCGGCGGCGAAGTCGCCGATCTCGGCCAGGAGCTCGGCCTTGCGCACCGGCTCGGCCCCGAGGACGCGCCGGTGCAGGTGCAGGAGCAGGGCCGCGTTGAAGCCGCGGCTCGGCGAGGCCAGCGGCTTGAACAGCTCGTCGGACAGCTGCGCGAACAGCATCGTGTCGAAATTCCCGCCGTCGCGCAGCCGTGCCGCTTACTTCGCGCCGAGGAGCTCGACGTCGAAGATCAGCGTGGCGTTCGGCGGGATCACGCCGCCGGCGCCGCGGGCGCCGTAGCCGAGCTGCGGCGGGATGATCAGGGTGCGCTTGCCGCCGGTCTTCATGGTGGCGACGCCCTCGTCCCAGCCCTTGATCACCTGGCCGGCGCCGAGGGGGAAGCTGAAGGGCTGGTTGCGGTCGCGGGACGAGTCGAACTTCTTGCCCTTCTTGCCGCCCTCGTCGAGCCAGCCGGTGTACTGGACGGTGACCGTCTGGCCGGCCTTCGGCTCGGGCCCGGTGCCGACGACCTCGTCCTGATACTTGAGGCCCGACGGGGTGGTCACGGTCTCGGCATTGGCGGCTGTGGTCATGGCGATCAACGCGGCTCCGAAGAGGGGGGACAGGCGAGGCATGGTTTCTCCCTGGAGCCGGCGCCGTGCGCGCCGGCCGTCGGGAGGCCTTCTATCGCCTCGGACCCGTCCAGGCCAGGGAGGCGGCCGTCCGCGCTCCGGGGACGCGCTCAGGCGGCCCGGACGCCGTCGAGGAAGCGGCCGACCTCTTCGGTCAGGTGCGCGGCCTGGGCCGACAGGGCGGCGGCCGCGCCCAGGACCTCGCCCGCCGCCGCCTCGGTCGCGCCGGAGGCCGCGGCGACGCCGGCGACGTGGCCGGTGACCGCGGCCGCGCCCTGCGCCGCCTGCCCGACGTTGCGGACGATCTCGTGGGTCGCCGCGCCCTGCTGCTCCACCGCCGCCGCGATCGTGGTCGCCACGCCGTCGATGTCCCGGATGCGGGCCGTGATCGTCCCGATCGCCGCGACGG
>NZ_JBKFAP010000031.1:0-48370 GCF_053345715.1 Methylobacterium sp. D48H | reverse complement strand
CGCGAGGGCCGCCGAGACGACCGGCGCCGCCGCCGGCCGGCCCGGCCGCGCGGGGGCGGCACCGACGCGGCACTCGGCCGGCGCCCAGCGGCGCACGATGGCCAGCGCCGTGCGGCGGCCGTAGTCGCGGTAGTAGCGCCGCAGCAGGCTCGCGGCGGCGTCGGCGCCGTCGTCGAGGGTAGCGAAGGCGGTGTGGCCCTCCCCGTCGGCGCCGATCTCGCCGGACCAGCGGGCGGACTTGATGCACCAGCCGTTGTTGAGCCGCACGCAGCGGGCGACGTAGGGCGGATCGTCGGCCAGCGAGGCGGTGATCGCCAGCGCCCGCGGCGTCAGCTGCGCGCCGGTCTGGGCGTGCCAGTTGGACACGGAGCGGGTCGCGGGGTCGAAGCGCGGGGGCCGGCTGTCCGCCGGGGCGGCGACCGTCGCGCGGGGCGGAAGGGCGCGCGCGAGGGCGTCCGCGCTGGCCTCGGCGCTCGGCACCAGGGTCGTGATCAGGATGAGCGCGTTCAGCAGCACGCGGTCGGGCCTTCGTGGCGGCGGACGGCCTGGATGCCGACGCGCGTCACGGGTTCAGGACCTTGAGCGCGGCCTCGTGCAGCCGCGGGTCGCCGGCCGCGATCACGCGGCCGCCGCCGGCGGCCGAGCCGCCGTCCCAGGCGGTGACCCGCCCCCCCGCTCCCTCGACGATCGGGATCAGCGCGACGATGTCGTAGGGCTTCAGCCCGGCCTCGACCACGAGGTCGATCTGGCCGGCCGCCAGCATGCAGTAGGCGTAGCAATCCGCGCCGTAGCGGGACATCCGCACCCGGCCTTCCAGCGCCCGGAATCGCTCGGCCTCGTCGCCGGCCGCGAACAGCCGGGGATCCGTGGTCGCCAGGATCGCCTGGGCGAGGTCACCGCAGCGGCGGGTGCGCAGGGTCCGCTCGCCCGCCGGCGCGCGGAGCTTGGCGCTGCGCCCGTCCCCGGTGAACCGCTCCGCGAGATAGGGCTGGTGCATCATCCCCCGCACCGGCACGCCGTTGCGGGTCAGCCCGATCAGGGTTCCCCAGGTCGGCAGGCCGCCGATGAAGGCGCGGGTGCCGTCGATCGGGTCGAGGACCCAGACGCACTCGGCGTCGGTGCGCTCCGCGCCGAATTCCTCGCCGAGGATGCCGTGGCCCGGGAAGGTCTGGCCGATCATCGCCCGGAGGACGACCTCGGCGGCCCGGTCGGCCTCGGTGACCGGATCGAACGGCGCCCCGCCGCGGGCCTTGTCGTCCAGGCCGAACTGGGCGCGGAAGAACGGCAGGATCGCCTTCCCGGACGCGTCCGCGAGGTCGTCCATGAACCGGCCGAGTTCGACGACACTCATCCGTTCCGTCCCCTGTTGCGCCCGAAGGCCGCCCGGCCAAACGGCCCGTCCCGACGAAACCGGCGCGCGCCCCTGCCCGTCAAGCCCCCGCCCCCGCGCATCCGCGACTCACGCCCCGGCCGGCGCGGGCAGACGCGCCGCCTGGCCGCAGGCGTCCGACGTGCCCTCCGATGCGTCCGTCGATGCGTCCGTCGCGGTCGCGCAGGTCGCGTCCTCCTGCGCGGCCGCCAGGATAGCCTCGACGGCCTCGCGCAGCGATCCGACCTGCGCGTCGGCCTCGGCGCCCCCCGGCCCGCCGGCGAGGCGTTTCGCCCCGCTGTCCTGGGCGAGCCACAGGCCGAGCAGGACCGGAACGCCCGGGACCCGGCCGCGCAGCCGGCGGATCAGGCGGCGCAGGTGCGTCGGCTCGCCGTCGAGTGCCAGGGAGACCACGCAGGCGATCCGCGCAGGCCCGGCCTCGAACCGGCCGATCCGCACGGAGGCCGTCTCGGCGAACGGGACCGTGCGGACGCCGAGGCCGCGCTTCTCCAGGATCTGCGCGAGGATCGCGGCCGCGGCCTCGTCCAGGAAGCCGCGCCCCGCCACGCACAGCACCGCGCCCTCGCGCGTCCAGGCGGCGGGCAGCGCGTCCGGGGCCGGCCCCATCGGGAGCGGGCTGCAGGCGCTCTCCTCGCCATCGCCCGTCGCCCCCGCGACGGCGTCGCTGCGGTCGGAGAGGTCGGCGATCAGCTCGGTGAGCGCGGCGCGCATCGCGCCCTTCTGCTGCGCGGTCAGCACCCCGCGGGCCGCGTCGCGGGCGGCGAGTTCCAGCGCCTTGAGCACGACGTCGTCGTAGTAGGACGAGAGCGAGCATTGCTGCAGGATCAGCTCGGCATGGCCCAGCACCTCCTCGGAATCGCCCGCCAGGATGCGCTGGTAGAAGTTCTGGACCGGCGTCAGCGCTGGCCGGTCGCCGAACAGCACATCCAGGAACTCCAGGTGCTCGACGTAGCGTCCGAGCACCACGAGGCAGACGGTCAGGGGCGTCGAGAGCAGCAGGCCGACCGGCCCCCACAGCCACGTCCAGAACAGGGCCGAGACCAGGACCGCGAAGGGCGAGAGCCCGGTGGATTGCCCGTAGAAGATCGGCTCGAAGACCTGGCCGGTCAGCGGCTCCAGGACGACGAACAGGATCGCCACGGCGATCATCATGTTCCAGCCGGGATCGACCGCCGCGGCGAGCGCCATCGGGAGGATCGCCGACAGGACCGCCCCGAGATACGGCACGAAGCGCATCAGGGCCGCGAAGATCGCCCAGAGCACCGGGTTCGGCACGCCGATGAGGTAGAGGCCGATGCCGATGACCACGCCGAAGGCGGCGTTGAGGGCGAGCTGGACCACGAAGTAGCGGCTCAGGCGCTTGGCCGCGTCGTCGATGGCCACGGTGGTCCGGTGCAGGTCGCTCGATCCGGCCAGCCGGATCATGCGGTCGCGCAGGTCCTCGCGCTGCATCAGCACGAACAGCAGCACCACGAAGACGATGCCGACCGTGGCCAGGGGATGCATCACCGGCGTGAGCACGGTCGAGAGCATCTCCAGGGAGCCCGGCGGGGTCGTGGCGACCTCGACGAGGACGGGCTTGGGCGCGGCCTGGGCCGGCTCGGGAGCCGCCGAGGGCGTCGACGGCGGCGTCGACGGCGGCGATGCCGGCGACGTTGACGGCGGTGGCGCGGCCGGCTGCGCCTCCGGGCTCCCGGCCTCCTTGGCGCCGCCGTGCAGCGCCCGGCCGATATTGGCGACGTATTCCGTGACGTGGCCCACGGGCGAGTCGCGCAGGCCGTTGATCTTGCGCTCGATCGTGGCCCGGTAACGCGGGACGTCCCCCGCGAGATCGGCCGCCTGGATGCCGATCAGCGTCGCCAGGGAGGCCACGATGCCCACGGTCAGGAGCACGCTGACGCCCACTGCCACCAGCCGCGGCAGCCGCAGCCGCCGCAGGCGGTTCACCAGCGGCGTCAGCACGAACGACAGCAGCAGCGCGATCGCGATCGGGATGAAGATCTCGCGGCCGAAATACAGGGCGGCGATGATGGTGGCGCCGACCACGACCGGCGACGCCATGGCGGCCCGCGGCGTCTCGGCCGCGGCGACGCGGGTCGGCCGCGGCGGGATCAGGGGAGTCCCGGGCCGCGCTGCCGGTTCGACCCCGACCGGGGTTCTCGTGCCCATACCGTGATCCACGTCCCGAACGCCACGCGCGGGCGGCCGCCGGGAGCGGCGGAAGCCTCGCGGACGGGGAACGGCACAGGACGCGAAATCGATCCCGAGGGTTTCGCGTTCAGGTTAGGCCCCCGCGACGCCGGCCCGCGCCACGTCGCCCGCATCCTTCAGCTCCGGCAGCGACCAGCACAGCTGCATCACCCGCTTGGCCTGCGCGTCCGGCAGGATCCCGGCGGCGAGGTCGGTGAATTTCGCCTCCAGCTGCGCGTCCGACATCGGCTTCTCGACGCTGCCGATCGCCTGCTCGATATGCCGGTGGAAGGTCCGCCCGTCGTTCAGCGTCACGGTCATGTCGACCTGCGCGGGATCGACGCCGGGGGTGATTGCCGGGACCACCTTCTGGCGCAGGGCCACCACCCGCGGATCGTTCACCGACCGGTCGCTGAACTGCTTCTCGCCGCCCGCGCCCTCCACGAAGGCCACCGCGGCGGCGTGGTAGATGCTGAACTTGCCCTCCAGGCCGGTCTTCGGCGCGGTCTTGCCGGTCAGCTCCAGGACGAGCGGGTGGACCTTCAGGTCGACGCGCTGGATGTCCTCCGGCTTGACGTGGTCCTGGTCGCGGATCTGGATCGCCGCGTCGATCGTCGGGTGCATGACGATCCCGCAGGCGAAGGGCTTGTAGGTGTTGAGCTGCGCCTCGTAGCGGGTGCCGAGGCCGTCGGTGATCTGCGACCAGTCCTGCTTGGTGGAGATCGTGTTGGCCCAGCCGCGCTTGGCCTCGATCATGCCGTCCGACGAGGTGAAGCCCTTGGCCGCCAGGATCGCCGCGAACAGTCCGTTGGACGCGGCCCGGCCCGGGTTGAAGCTCTTGTTCATCGAGCCGAACGACTCGCGCAGGCCCACCGGCTGCGAGGCGGCGAGGCCGAGGGCGTAGACCATCTGCTGCTCGGTGAGCCCCATCAGCTTGCCGGCGGCGGCGGCCGATCCGAACACGCCCGCGGTGCCGGTGATGTGCCACCCGGCATCGTAGTGGTTCGGGTAGACCGCGTTGCCGATCCGGCATTCGGCCTCGATCCCGACCACCAGGGCTTCGAGGAAGTCCTTGCCGGAGACCGGTTTCATCGCCGCGTAGGCCAGGATCGCCGAGGCGACCGGGCCGGCCGGGTGGATGATCGTCTTCAGGTGGGTGTCGTCGAAGTCGAAGATGTGGCTCGACACGCCGTTGAGGAAGGCGGCGTTCATGATGTCGAACCGCTCGGTCCGTCCGAACAGCCCGGCCTGCGGCGGCCCGGAGAAGGGCTGCAGCGCCGAGACCGCCACGTCGACGGTCTCGTGGTGCGAGCCGCCGATCGCCACCCCGACCCAGTTGAGGAAGCTACGCACGCCCTCGCGGCGGACGGGCTCCGGCAGGGTGTCGTAGGAGGATCCCAGGATCCACTGCGCGAGGATCTTCGTGACGTGCGGCGGCGCTGCCTTCGCGGCCGGCTTCGCGGCCTCGGCCGCCTGCGCGCCCTGCAGGGCGGGCGCCGCCAGGGCGAGGCCCGCGGCCCCGATGAGCGAGCGGCGATTCATCGACATGGCGTTCTCCCGGACAGGGCCGCCCGAGGCGCCCCGATTGCCGGGCATGATAATGAATTCATCCCTGGGGCGGCGGCCTCCGTGTTTCACCGCGGCGGGTCTGATACCGTTTCCGGTTGAACGCTTCGGTCGGTGCGGCCCGCTCCGTCCTTGCGAGCGCAGCGAAGCAACCCAGGGCTGCGGGACAGCAGGGAGCGTGGCGCTATCTGGATTGCTTCGCTCCGCTCGCAAGGACGGCGGAACGATCTGATCAACCGGAAACGGTACGAACTTCCTTCACACCACCACCGGCAACGCCTCCTGCGCGCCCACGCCGAAGACGCGCCGGTACCGGGCGACCTCGTCGGACGGGCCCTGCGCCTTGGTGGGATTGTCGGAGAGCTTCACGGTCGGCCGGCCGTCGGCCTGCGTGACCTTGCAGACGATGGAGACCGGGTCGAGCTTGCCGTCCGGCAGCAGCCCGCGGAAATCGTTGGTGAGCAGCGTGCCCCAGCCGTAGCCGATGCGCATGCGCCCGTGGAACCGGGCGTGGATGCGCTCGATCTCGTCGATGTCGAGGCCGTCCGAGAAGATCGCGAGCTTCTCCCGCGGGTCGTGCCCGCGATCCTGCCAGAAGCGGATGACCTCCTCGCCGCCCTCGATCGGGTCCTTCGAGTCGATGCGTATGCCGGTCCAGTCGCTGACCCAGTCCGGGGCGTTCGCCAGGAATCCGGTGGTTCCGTAGGTATCGGGCAGGATCACCAGCAGGTTGCCGCCGTAATCCTCCTGCCAGTCGGCGAGCACCGCGTAGGGCGCGGCGGCGAGCGCCGCGTCGTCCTCGGCGAGCGCCGCGTAGACCATCGGCAATTCGTGGGCGTTCGTCCCCACCGGCTCGACCTCCTGCCGGGCCGCGATCAGGCAGTTGGAGGTGCCGAGGAACGCGCCGTCCAGGCCCTCCGCCATGGCCTGGACGCACCAGTCCTGCCACAGGAATCCGTGGCGCCGACGCGTGCCGAAATCCGCCACCGACAGGTCCGGAAGCCTCTGCAGCCGCTCGATCTTCTCCCAGACCCGGGTCATGGCGCGGGCGTAGAGCACCTGCAGGTCGAGTTTGCCGAGGCCCCGCAGCACGGCCCGCGCCCGCAGCTCGTTCAGGATCGCGAGCGCCGGGACCTCCCACATGGTGGTCTCGACCCAGGGGCCGTGGAAAGTCAGCTCGTACTGGCCGTCATGGACGGCGAGCTCGTATTCGGGGAGCTGGAAGGTCTCGAACCAGGAGACGAATTCGGGGCCGAGGATGCGTCCCTGGCCGCGGAACACGTTGCCCCGCAGCCACGTGATCTCGCCCTTGCTGAGGCGCAGCGTCCGGGCGTGGTCGAGCTGTTCCCGCAGCAGCCCGGCATCGACCTCGTCGGCGATCCGGATCCGGCGGGTGCGGTTGGTGATGCCGAAGGTGGTCTGGATGTCGGGGTGCCGGCGCAGGATCGTCTGCGCCATCAGGAGCTTGTAGAAATCGGTGTCGAGGAGCGACCGCACGATCGGGTCGATGCGGAAACTGTGATCGTAGACCCGTTTCGCCAGATCGAGCATTCGTCAGGCACTCTGCCGCGCTTGGAACGCGCAGAGCGCATGCCGGGACCGCACACGTCAAGAAGACGGGCGGCCTCCGCCCGGAGACCGCCCGCGAAACCGCCGATCCTGACGACCGATCCTCAGGCGAGGTCGACCTTCTTGGTCTCGGTCTTCGGGCTCTCCCCGGTGAGCGAGGCCTTCACGTAGCCGTAGAGGTGCAGCATCGTGCTGTTGGGGCTGTCCCAGTACTCGCCCTTCTCCGGGTGAACGCGGATCAGCGCGACTTCGGGATCGTTCTTCCCGTTCGGGAACCAGGTCTTCAGGCTCTCATTCCACTTCGCGTCGATGATCGACTGGTCGCGGACGATCTCCGCCTTGCCGGCCACCGAGACGTAGTTCTGGCTCGACGGGTCGGAATAGGCGAGGTTGATCTGGTTATCCTTGCTGATCTCGGCCGTCTTGGGCGAGTGCAGCTTGGTGAAGAACCACAGGTCGCCGTTCTCGTCGGCGTCGTTGTTCCACATCGGGCGGCTGTTGAGCGTGCCGTCGGAGTCGACGGTGGTCATCATGGCGATCTTCACGTCCTTGATGAGCTCGAACAGCTTCTTCGCGCCCTCGTGGTCGCGGTGGTTGCCCTGATGCATGAAAGTGGTCTCCTACGCGTCGTTTCGGTCCCGGCGGGGTCTCCGAAGGGTGCCCCGCCCGAAGGCTGCCCCGACAACGGATCAGTCTCCGGTTGGTTCAGCTTGCCCGTGCGGTGAGGAGGTTCGTATGCGAGGTGTTCGGAGATTGGGGCGTACGGTCGCGGCGCTGGCGCTCGGCGCCCTCTGTCTCGGCGCCCTCTGTCTCGGCGCTCGGCCGGCCGGCGCCGAGGTGCGCTTCGGCCCGGGCGTGCGCATCGGCGGCCACGATTTCTCGAACCGCCGCTACGGCAGCGTCCACATCGAGCGCGTGAAGCGCCTGCGCGGCCCCCTCGGCTGCCGTCGCCTGCGGCACGGGGTCTACCGGCGCGGCGACGGGACCGTGGTCCGCGGCCCGATGGAGGCGTGCAACCTCATCGCCCGGCCGCACTGACGCCGGCCCGGTCCGGGCGGCGCCCCGCTCCAGCGCGGGATGGCCGCGGGGACGCGGGCCACCGGCGCGCGCCGATCTCGGGCCCGGGGTCTGGTGTTCTGGGCCCGCTCGGTTACATGCACTGGCATACCTGCTTGCCCCGGTGGAGAACGATTTTGGCGATCACCCGCGACGACGTGCTGAAGGCGCTCGCCGACGTCACCGTCGATGCCGCCGGCACCACCCTGCCCGGCTCGGGACGGCTGTCCCAGGTCGTGGTCGATCCGAACAGCCGCGTGATGTTCTCGATCCTCGTCGATCCCAGCGAGGCCGAGCGGTTCGAGCCGGTGCGGCGCCAGGCCGAGGGGCGCGTCCTGAAGATGCCGGGCGTCTCGGGCGTGTTCGCGAGCCTCACCTCCGAGCGGAACCAGAGCCACCCGGCCCAGAGCGGCGCCGCTCCCCGGCCCGTGACGCCGCCTCCGGTCGCGCCGCCGCGGCCCGGCGCGCCGCCGAACCAGGGCCCGCAGATCGCGGGCGTGCGCCACATCGTGGCGGTCGCCTCCGGCAAGGGCGGCGTCGGCAAGTCGACCACCGCCTGCAACCTCGCCCTGGCGCTCCAGGCGCAGGGGCTGAAGGTCGGCCTCCTCGACGCTGACATCTACGGCCCCTCCGTGCCGAAGCTGTTCGGGCTCTCGGGCAAGCCCAACGTCGTCGACAACAAGGCCATGGAGCCGATGGTCGGCTACGGCCTCAAGGTCATGTCGATCGGCTTCCTGATCGAGCCTGAGACCGCCATGATCTGGCGCGGCCCGATGGTGCAGTCGGCCATCACCCAGATGCTGCGCGACGTGCTCTGGGGCGAGCTCGACGTGCTGCTCGTCGACATGCCGCCCGGCACCGGCGACGCGCAGCTCACCATGGCGCAGGCGACGCCGCTCTCCGGCGCCGTGATCGTCTCCACCCCGCAGGATCTCGCGCTGATCGACGCGCGGCGCGGCGTGACCATGTTCAAGAAGGTCGCGGTGCCGATCCTCGGCGTGATCGAGAACATGGCGACCTTCGTCTGCCCGAATTGCGGCCACGCCTCGCACATCTTCGGGCACGGCGGCGCGCGGAACGAGGCGCAGCGGCTCGGCGTGCCGTTCCTCGGCGAGGTGCCGCTGAACATGATCATCCGCGAGACCTCGGATGCCGGTCGGCCGGTGGTGGCGACCGATCCGGAGGGGCCGCACGCCAAGGTCTACCGGGACATCGCCGCCCAGCTCTGGGCGAACCTGTCCGGCGCTCCGGCCGGGCGGACGGCGCCGAAGATCGTCTTCGAGTGATCCTGTGCCCTCCCCGCCTCTTCCGCCGCCGGTCCTGGGCCTGATCCTCGCCGGCGGGCGGGCGCGGCGGATGGGCGGGGGCGACAAGCCGCTGCTGCGGCTCGGGGGGCGGACCCTGCTGGAGCGGGTGGTCGAGCGGCTCGGGCCGCAATGCGGGGCGGGACTGGCGCTCAGCGCCAACGGCGACCCGGCGCGGTTCTCCGGCTTTCCCGGTCCGGTCCTGCCGGACCCCGTGCCGGATCAGCCGGGCCCGCTCGCCGGCATCCTCGCCGGGCTGGAGCACGCCGGCGCGCGGGGTATCGCGCGGGTGGTGAGCGTGTCGGGCGACGCGCCGTTCCTGCCGGAGGATCTGGTAGCGCGCCTCGGCGCGGCCGGACCGGAGACCGGCATCGCGCTCGCGGCCTCAGGGGAGCGGCAGCACTACACGATCGCGCTCTGGCCGACGGCTCTGAGCGACGCGCTTCGGGACTATCTCGAACGCGGCGAGCGGCGCGTCGGCGCCTTCATCGCGCGCCACGGGGCCGCGGTCGCGACCTGGCCGGTCGAGCCGGTGGACCCGTTCCTCAACATCAATTCGCCGGCGGATCTGGCGGCGGCGGAAGCCCTGGACCGCGGGTGATGCGGCCCGCCGTCATCGCGAGCGAAGCGAAGTGACCCAGGGCAGCGCGACGCGTGAAGACGCGGCGCTACTGGATTGCTTCGCTCCGCTCGCAAAGACGGTACAGCCGAAGCCATCGAGAGATGGCTTCGGCTGTGAGGCTTGATCCGAGCTCAGGCCGCCGCGACGGTCGCCTTCACGATCTTGTCCGGCGAGCGCGGCGGCTCGCCCTTGTTGATCGTGTCGACCACGTCCATGCCTTCCACGACCTTGCCCCACACCGTGTACTGCTTGTCGAGGAAGCGGGCGTCGTCGAAGCAGATGAAGAACTGCGAGTTCGCCGAGTGCGGGAAGTTCGTCCGCGCCATCGAGCAGGTGCCGCGCACGTGCGGCTCGGCGTTGAACTCGGCCTTCAGGTCCGGCAGGTCGGAGCCGCCCGAGCCGGTGCCGGTCGGGTCGCCGGTCTGGGCCATGAACCCGTCGATCACCCGGTGGAACGGCACGCCGTCGTAGAAGCCCTGGGCGGCGAGCGTCTTGATGCGCTCGACGTGGCCCGGGGCGAGGTCGGGGCGCAGCGCGATCACGACGCGGCCCTTGGTGGTCTCCAGCACGATGGTCTCGTTGTCGGCCATAGTCTTTCCTTCCGGTTGGGGGAACTGTATCGGCGCGTGCCGGATCCGGCCAGCGCCCGTGTCGGTCTCGCCGGCGCTCAGGCCGGCGGGCGGTAGACGAAGCGGAGCGCCACCGGCCGCCCCGCGATCGCCCGGCCCAGACCCGGCGTGATGTGGACCGGGGTGCAGCGCGCGAGGGCGTCGAGGGTCCCGCGCACCAGGGTATTCCGCCGATCGCCCGCGACCCCCGCCGCGTAGGTGACGCGGGGCGGCCCGATCAGGCTGCCGTCGCGCCGCAGCGCGAGCCGCAGGGTGATCTCGATGTCGTCGGACCCGGCGCTCGGGCGGCCGAGGCCGCCCGGTGCCTGCCAGCAGGCGGCGAGCGCCGGGTAGAGCTCGGCCAGGGTGTCGGCGGGCTTGGTCGCCATCCGGGCGACCGGGACCGGGACCGTGGCGCGCAGGGTCTGGGGCAGGCTCAGCGGGTAGCCGCCCCCGGGCTCGTCGGCGTAGCCGTAGAACGGCGCGCCGTCATAGGCCGCGGCGGCCGCCGGGATCAAGCTCAGCAGGAGGATCGAGGCGGCGCGCCGGCCCGGCATGCGGCCGCTACTTGGCCTTCTCGGCGAGCGTCATGCTGACGATCTTGTCGGGATCCTGGACGGCCCCGCCCGGCGCGCCCGGGGCGGCCTTCTTGATCTTGTCGAGGACGTCGAGCCCGTCCGTGACGTTACCGACGATCGTGTACTGGCCGTTCAGGAACGGCGCGTCGCCGAGGCAGATGAAGAACTGCGAGTTCGCCGAGTTCGGATCCTGCGAGCGGGCCATGCCCACGGTGCCGCGGCGGAACTGGGCCGACTGCGTGAACTCGGCCGGGATGTTCGGCAGGCTGGAGCCGCCGGTGCCGTTGCCCTTCGGGTCGCCGGTCTGGGCCATGAACCCGTCGATGACGCGGTGGAACTTGAGGCCGTTGTAGAAGCCCTGCGAGACGAGGGTCTTGATCTGCTTGACGTGCTTGGGCGCGATGTCGGGCCGCAGCTCGATGGTGATCCGCCCGTCCTTGGTCTGGAGATAGACCGTGTTGGCGTCGGCGGCCCGGGCCGCCTGGGCGGTGCCGAGCGTCAGGGCGAGCGCGAGGAGGGCGTGGCGTCGGTTCATCGAAGTCCTTCCAGGGTCGGGCCGGTGTCAGGAATGGGCGGCGAAGCGCTGCCGGAGGCGCGCGGCGACCGCCGCGGGCACGAAGGGCGAGACGTCGCCCCCCATGCCGGCGATCTGGCGCACCAGCGTCGCGGTGATCGGGCGGGCCTGCGTCGAGGCGGGCAGGAACACGGTCTGCACCTCGGGCGCCATGGCGCCGTTCATGCCGGCGAGCTGCATCTCGTAGTCGAGATCCGTGCCGTCGCGCAGGCCGCGGATGAAGATCGCGGCGCCGCAGCGCCGGGCGGCCGAGACGGCGAGATCGTTGAAGGTAACGATCTCCAGCGCCGCACCCTCGGCCTGGGCCACTGGCCCGCAGGTCTCGCTCAGCAGCGCCGCCCGCTCCTCGGCGGAGAACAGCGGGGCCTTGCCGGGGTGGACGCCGATGGCGATCACGAGGCGGTCCACCAGCCTGCAGGCCTGGCGGACCACGTCGAGATGGCCGTTCGTGACCGGATCGAACGAGCCGGCGTAGAGGGCAGTGCGGGTCATCGCGACCCGACCTAGAGCATTTTCGCGCCGGACGGAACCGGGCGGCGCCTCAGGCCTCCTCGCCGCCCTCGGGACCGGCCTCGGCGCCCTCGTCCTCGCCCTCGATGTGCTCCACCGAGACGACCTTCTCGTCCTTGGCGGTGTTGAACACCGTCACGCCCTGCGAGGCGCGGCCGACGATGCGGATGTCGTCCACCGGCACGCGGATCAGCTGGCCGCCGTCGGTGACCAGCATGATCTGGTCCGAGGCCTCGACCGGGAAGGACGCCACGAGGCTGCCGTTGCGGGCATTGACCCGCATCGCCGTGATGCCCTTCCCGCCGCGTCCCGAGGTCCGGTACTCGAACGACGAGGAGCGCTTGCCGAAGCCCCGCTCCGACAGGGTCAGCACGTACTGCTCGGCCGCGCCCATCTCGTTGTAGCGGTCGAGCGAGATCGCCGCCGCCTCGGCGCCGTCCTCGGGCTCCGCGTCGCCGTTCTCCTCGGCCTCGCCGGTCACGGCGCGGCGCATCTTCAGGTAGCCGGCCCGCTCCTCGGCGCTGGCGTCGAAGGCGTTCAGGATGGTCATCGAGATGACCCGGTCGTCCTTGGCCAGCAGGATGCCGCGCACGCCCGTGGAGTCGCGGCCCTTGAAGACGCGCACGTCCTCGACGGGGAAGCGGATGCACTGACCCAGAGCGGTGGTCAGCAGCACGTTCTGGTCCGGCCGGCAGATCTCGACGTGGACGATGTGGTCGCCCGGGTCGAGCTTCATGGCGATCTTGCCGTTGCGGTTCACCGTGGTGAAGTCCGAGAGCTTGTTGCGCCGGACGTTGCCGCGCGCGGTCGCGAACATCACGTCGAGCGTCTCCCAGGACGCCTCGTCCTCGGGCAGCGGCATGATCGTGGTGATGCGCTCGGAGGTGTCCTGCAACTGCAGGATATTCACCAGCGCCTTGCCGCGGGCGTTCGGGGCGGCCATCGGCAGGCGCCACACCTTCTCCTTGTAGGCCTGGCCCTGGCTGGAGAAGAACAGCACCGGCGTGTGGGTGTTGGCCACGAACAGGCGGGTGACGAAATCCTCGTCGCGGGTCGCCATGCCGGAGCGGCCCTTGCCGCCGCGGCGCTGGGCCCGGTAGGTCGAGAGCGGCACGCGCTTCACGTAGCCGGCGTGCGACACGGTCACCACCATGTCCTCGCGGGCGATCAGGTCCTCGTCCTCGACGCTGCCGTCGAAATCGACGATCTCGGTCCGGCGCGGGGTGGCGAACTGCTCGCGGACCTCGGCGAGCTCGCCCTTGACGATGCCCTGGATGCGGGCGCGCGAGCGCAGGATGTCGAGGTAGTCGGCGATCTCGTCGGCCAGGGTCTTCAGCTCGTCGCCGACCTCGTCGCGGCCGAGAGCCGTGAGGCGCTGCAGGCGCAGGTCGAGGATGGCGCGGGCCTGGGTCTCGGACAGGCGGTAGGTGCCGTCCTCGGCGACGCGGTGGCGCGGGTCGTCCACGAGCGCGATCAGCGGCGCGATGTCGTGGGCCGGCCAGTCGCGGGCCATCAGGGCCTCGCGGGCCGTGTTCGGGTCCGGCGAGGTCCGGATCAGGCGGATCACCTCGTCGATGTTGGCGACCGCGATCGCGAGGCCGCACAAGACGTGGGCGCGCTCGCGCGCCTTGCCGAGGAGGAACTTGGTCCGGCGGGAGACGACCTCCTCGCGGAAGTCCACGAAGGCCTGGAGCAGGTCCTTCAGGTTCATCAGCTCGGGGCGGCCGCCGTTCAGCGCCACCATGTTGCAGCCGAAGGAGCTCTGCAGCGGCGTGAACCGGTAGAGCTGGTTCAGCACCACGTCGGCCATGGCGTCGCGCTTGATCTCGACGACGATGCGCATGCCCGTCCGGTCGGATTCGTCGCGCAGGTCCGAGATGCCCTCGACGCGCTTCTCCTTCACCAGCTCGGCGATCTTCTCGACGAGCGTCGCCTTGTTCACCTGATAGGGGATCTCGGTGAAGATCAGCGCCTCGCGCTCCTTGCGCAGCTCCTCGACATGCGACTTGGCGCGCATGATCACCGAGCCGCGGCCCGTCGCGTAGGCCTGCCGCGTGCCGGCCCGGCCGAGGATCATGCCGCCGGTCGGGAAGTCCGGGCCGGGCACGATCTCGGTGAGCTGCTCGATGGTCAGGCCCGGGTCGTCGATCAGCGCCACGCAGGCGTCGATCAGCTCGCCGAGATTGTGCGGCGGGATGTTGGTCGCCATGCCGACCGCGATGCCGCCGGCGCCGTTGACCAGCAGGTTCGGGAAGCGGGCCGGCAGGACGGTCGGCTCCTCGCGCGACTCGTCGTAGTTCGGTCCGAAATCGACGGTGTTCTTGTCGATGTCGGTGAGCAGCGCGGTCGCGGGCTTGGCCAGCCGCGATTCGGTGTAGCGCATGGCGGCCGGCGGATCGCCGTCCACCGAGCCGAAATTGCCCTGCCCGTCGATGAGCATGAGGCGCATGGAGAAGTCCTGCGCCATCCGCACGAGGGCGTCGTAGATCGATTGGTCGCCGTGCGGGTGGTACAGACCGATCACGTCGCCGACGATGCGGGCCGACTTGACGTATTTCCGCTCGGGCAGGTGCCCGGATTCGAAGGCGGAGTAGAGGATGCGCCGGTGCACCGGCTTGAGACCGTCGCGGGCGTCGGGAAGCGCCCGGCTCACGATCACGCTCATCGCGTAATCGAGGTAGGAGCGGCGCATCTCGTCGGTGATGGAGACGGGGCGGATGTCGCTGGCGGGCGGGGCGGCGCCAGTCGGATCGTTCTCGGCCAAGTCGGTATCCGTTCTGAAGCCCGGACGGGCGGTGCTCACGGTCGTTCCCGGGTGGCGCGCGATGCGCCGGAACGGCCTCTCGGAAGAGCAGTGATATCAGACGGTTAAATAAGGTTTTCCGAGGCCGCCCGCAAGGTCGCAGCGCGGCTGCCGGCGCGCGTCCCGGCAGGGATGCGTCCCGGCCGGATCGGGCCGGGACGCGCAGGGCCGCGCTCAGTAGAACGTGACGTGCCGGTGGCCGTACGGACGGGCGTACGGGCGGCCATGCCAGACGTGGTGGCGGTGCCAGTGCCGGCGGAAATGGTGGTGCCGGTGCCAGTGATGGCGACGGTGCCAGTGGTGGCGGCGGTGGTGCCAGTGGCGGCGCCAGTGGTGGCGGCGGTGCCAGTGGCGGCGGTGGCGCCAGTGGGCCTGCTGCACCGCGGGGGCGGGCGCGGCGGCCTCGGCGCTCGCGGGGACCGGCAGGGGCGCCGCGCGCGCGGGCGCACTCGCCAGCCCGCCGAGCAGCGCGGCGAGGAGGACCAGGATCGGCCAGGGTCGCATCGTTTCTCTCCCGTGTGAGCGCCCGTCCGAGTCCAGCGGATCCGGGCCGGCACGAGGCTCGCGCCGTCGCCTGAAACGGCCAAGGTCGGCAAACGGTTCGATCCGTTCCGACTGCGCAGATGCGCCGCCCTCGCGCACCACCCTCGCGCACCGCCCTTGCGCGGGGCCGGAAAGCGCCCAGTTTCCGACGACAGGCGCTTCCGGGCCGTCTCCCGCCCGGCTTCCCGACGAGCCGCGTAAGACCCCATGGCGTTCGCGTTCCCCGACACATTCCGTGCCCTCCTCCCGCGCCGCTTCCGGGACCGACGCCCGCGGGTCGCGGTGGTCCGGCTGTCGGGCACGATCGGGGCGGTCTCGCCGCTCCGGCCGGGGCTCTCGATCGGGGGTGTCGCGGGCAGCCTGGAGTCCGCCTTCGGGATGCCGGGGGTGAAGGCGGTGGCCCTGGTGATCAACTCGCCCGGCGGCTCGCCGGCGCAGTCGCACCTGATCCACCGCCGCATCCGGGCGCTGGCCGAGGAGAAGGGCGTACCGGTGATCGCCTTCGTGGAGGATGTCGCGGCCTCCGGCGGCTACATGATCGCCTGCGCGGCCGACGAGATCGTCGCCGACCCGACCTCGATCGTCGGCTCGATCGGCGTGGTCTCCGCCGGCTTCGGCTTCCACGGCCTCCTGGAGAAGCTCGGCGTCGAGCGCCGGGTGCACACGCAGGGCGAGGCGAAGTCGATGCTCGACCCGTTCCGCCCGGAGGATCCCGCCGACGTGGAGCGCCTGAAGCGCATCCAGGCCGACGTGCAGGACCTGTTCACCGGGCTCGTCACGGCCCGGCGCCCGGGCCTGTCGACGTCCGAGAACCTGTTCACCGGCGCGGTCTGGACCGGGCGGCAGGCGCTGCCCCTCGGCCTCGTCGACGCGCTGGGCGACGTGCGCACCGCGATGCGCGCGCGCTTCGGCGAGAAGGTCGACCTGCGCCTCGTCGCCGAGGCGCGCGGCGGCCTGCTCTCCCGCATCCTGCGCCGGGGCGGCGCGCCGGGCGGGATCGACCTGGCCGAGGGAGCGATGGCCGCGTTCGCGGAGCGCGCGGCCTTCGCCCGCTACGGGCTCTGAGGGCTCAGGCCGCGACCTGACCGAGGAAGCGCTCGATCTCGCCCTCGAGGTCGGCCGCGACCGCGTCGACGGTCTGAGCCGCCTCGGTGACCGTGGCGGCCATGCGGGCCGAGCGCCGCGCGGCGCCGGCCACCGTGGTCAGGCCGCCCGCGATGGCCTCGGTGGCGCCGGCCGTGTCGGCGACGTTGCGGGAGATCTCGGCGGTGGCCGCGCCCTGGGCCGAGACCGCCGACGCGATCCCACCCGTGGTGGCGCTGACCGCCCGCATCCGCTCGCCCATCCGGCCGATGGCCGCCACGGCCGCCGTCGTCGAGGCCTGCACGCCGGCGATCTGGCTGCCGATCTCCTCGGTCGCCCGCGCGGTCTGCGACGCCAGCGCCTTCACCTCCGCGGCCACCACGGCGAAGCCCTTGCCGGCGGCGCCGGCCCGGGCGGACTCGATCGTGGCGTTGAGCGCCAGCAGGTTGGTCTGCTCGGCGATCTGGCGGATCAGCCCGACCACCGCGCCGATGCGCCCTGCGGCCTCGGCGAGCTCGCCGATCTCGGCGTTCATGGCGTCCGACTCCGCGGCGGCCGTGGTTACCAGGGCCTCGGCCTGGTCGAGCTGGGTTCCGATCTCCGCGATGGAGGCGGAGAGCTCCTCGGCGGCGCTCGCGACGGTCTGGACGCTTGCGGAGGTCTCGTGCGAGCCGCGCTCGGTCTCGGCGACGGCGGCCTCCGCCTCGGCGGAGCTGGCCGCCATCTCGCCGGCCCGGGCGCGCATCGCGCCGGTGCTGGCGGTCAGCGCGTCCTTCAGGCGGACGATCTGGCCCCGGAACGCCTCGATGGCGC
Organism: Methylobacterium sp. D48H; assembly: GCF_053345715.1. NCBI lineage: Bacteria > Pseudomonadati > Pseudomonadota > Alphaproteobacteria > Hyphomicrobiales > Methylobacteriaceae > Methylobacterium > Methylobacterium sp. D48H. The sequence goes on along the minus strand of NZ_JBKFAP010000031.1, from coordinate 31,161 downwards.
GGTCGAGGGCGGCCCGCCGCCGCGTCTCGTCGGCCGCGCCCGCGCTCTGCAGGCTCTCGAGTTCCCGGGTCCGCAGGCCGGAGACGCGCAGCACCTCGAGGGCGCGCGCCACCGTGCCGATCTCGTCGCCGCGCGCCGCGTGGGGGATCGCCGAGTCCAGGTCGCCGGCCGCGAGGGCCTCGATCCGCGCGGCGATCGTCGCGAAGGGCCGGAACAGTCGCGCCGCCGCCAGCCCCACGAGGGCGCAGGCCAGCACCGCGATGATCAGGGCGGCGACGCTGAGGCTCGTCATCGTCTGGGCATGGGCGTCGAAGTACATCTCGATCGGCAGACCGACGAACAGGATCCCGTTCACCTTGCCGGCGGCGTCGACCGTCGGCTGATACACCGTGTAGTAGCGCCGCCCGAACAGGGTCGCCGGCCCCTCGTAGGTCCGCCCGGCGCGGATCGCGGCCTGGGCCGGGCTGTCGGCGGCGAGCGCCGTGCCGACCGCGCGGGTCCCGTCCTCCCGGCGCACCGTGGTCTGGCGCCGCACGAAGCTGTCGGAGGCGGGCTCGTAGCTGAATACCGTCGCCAGGCCGCCCGAGTAGGCGACGGCGTCGTCCACGACGCCGGCATCGGCAAAGCCCGACAGGCTCGGCGTCGACACCCGGGCGACGCGCGCGCCATCGAGATCCGCCGCCGCGCCCTCGACCCGCGCCGCCAGCACGAGCGCCAGAGTTCTCAGGTTGCGCTCGCCGTTGGTGCGCTGACGCGCCTCCATCTGCGACCAGGTCTGCCGCGAGACCGTGATCCAAATGGCGCCGGCGGTGAGTGTCACGGCGAGCATCGCCAGCAGGATGACTTTCGTAGACAGAGTCATCTTGCGCAACGAATAGGAATGTGTGCGCATTTATTGGTATCCGTGCCTATAGCCGGCCGAACACTCTGTCGTGAGGTTGAAACGACGGGTTAAGGTTCGCCAGAAAGGCGAGCCATTGCCGCAGATTTCAACCCTGCCCTGCGCGCCGGGCGGAGACGCGGGCGAGCGCCGCCAGATCCTTCTCGCCGTCGCCGTGGCTGATCGCCTCGATGAGACCGTCCCGCAGCACGCTGGCGAAGGGCATCGGCACCCCGGCGCCCTCGGCCGCCTGCAGGGCGAGCCGCACGTCCTTGGCCCCGAGCCTGAGGATGAAGCCCGGCGGCTCGTAGCGGTTCTGCGCGATCGAGGCGCCGTAGCCCTTGTAGACCGGCGAGGCGAACAGCGTGTTGGTCATCAGGTCGAGGAACTCGGCGCCCGGGACGCCGTGGCCCTCCGTCAGGGCGCAGGCCTCGGCCATGGCCTCGATGGCCGAGATCAGCATGAAGTTGCCGGCGAGCTTGACGGCGTTCGCCCGCGTCGGGTCGTCGCCGAAGCGCCAGGTCCTGGCGCCCATCGCGTCGAGGAGTGGGCCGGCGCGGTCGATGAGGGCTCCCTCTCCCGCCGCAACGATGTTGAGCTTCCCGGCCTCCGCCACGTCCGGCCGCCCGAAGACCGGGGCCGAGACGTAGGGGACGCCGGCCCGCGCGTGGACGGCGGCGAGCTGCTTCGCCAGGGCCACCGAGACCGTGCTCATCCCGATATGCAGGCCGGGGCGCTCCGGCCGGTCGAGGAGGCCGCCGGCCACGATCACGGCCTCGAGCGCCGCGTCGTCGGCCAGCATGGTGATCACGGCGTCCCCGGCGAACGCCTCGGCGGCGCTCGCCACCGGGGTGACGCCGTCGATGCCGCGCGCGGCCTCCGGCGAGCGGTTCCAGGCGCGGACCGCGTGGCCGGCCCGCGCGAGATTGGCCGCCATGGCGCGACCCATCCGCCCCATTCCGATGAATCCGACGTCCATGCCGTGCTCCTCGACGCGCTGTGCCGTCTGCCAACCTGGGAAACCCCGGCCGACGGTCAACGGCCCCGGCCGGATTTGCGGCGATGACGCGGCGTGGCAAGCTCGGTCCATGCCGCAGAATCGCATCACCGACATTCCCGGCCTGCGGGTCGGCCACGCCACCGACCTGCGGCTCGCCAGCGGCGTCACCGCGATCGTGTTCGATGAGCCGGCCATCGCCGCGGTCGACGTGCGCGGCGGCGGGCCGGGCACCCGCGAGACCGACCTGCTCGATCCCGAGCGCACCGTGGAGCGGGTCGACGCCTTCGTGCTCTCCGGGGGCTCGGCCTTCGGCCTCGACGCGGGGGCGGGCGTGGCGGCGTGGCTCGCCGAGGCCGGGCGCGGCTTCCCGGTCGGCGCCATGCGGGTGCCCATCGTCCCCGGGGCGGTCCTGTTCGATCTCCCCAACGGCGGGGACAAGGCCTGGGGCCGCTATCCGCCCTATCGCGAGCTGGGCTTTCAGGCCGCCGCGGCCGCGGCGGAGGATTTCGCCCTGGGCTCGGTCGGGGCCGGGACAGGCGCGCGCACCGGGCGACTGAAGGGCGGGATCGGATCCGCCTCGGCGCACGTGCCGGGAACGGGCTTCCGCGTCGGGGCGCTCGCGGCCGTGAACGCCTTCGGCAACGCGACGATCGGCGCCGGGCCGCATTTCTGGGCGGCGCCCTTCGAAGAGGGCGACGAGTTCGGTGGTCTCGGCGTGCCGGTCCGGGTGCCGCCGGAAGCCCTCGCCTTCCCGGCCCGGGCGCTGCCGGGCGCCGCCACGACGCTCGTCGTGGTGGCGACCGACGCGGCGCTGACCAAGGCGCAGTGCCGGCGCCTCGCGGTGGCCGCGCAGGACGGACTCGCCCGCGCGCTCGTGCCGGCGCACACGCCCCTCGACGGCGACCTAGTCTTCGCCGCGGCGACCGGCGCCGTGCCCCTCGCCGAACCGGTGGTCGACCTCGCCCGCCTCGGCGACGTCGCCGCGCGCGTCCTGGCCCGGGCGGTGGCCCGCGGCGTGTTCTCGGCGACGAGCCTGCCCGGACACGCGCCGTCGCCGCCCCTGGCCGGCACGGGCCTTCCGCCGGCCTGGCGCGACCTGTTCGGCGCCTGAGCGACGGCGCCGGCCCGCCCCGGCGCGGAACGATGCCGCGGGCACGGGGTTACCGGCCGCGGCCGGAGGCCGTGACGCGGTCCGGATCGCCCGGGGCCGCGCCGAGTGCCCAGCGGGAGAGAACCTCATGAGAATGACCGGCCTGATCGTCGCCGCGTCCGTCGCCCTGTTCGCCGGCGGAGCCCAGGCGATGCCCGTGGCACCGCTGACCGGCGGCGACGCCGCCGTCACCCTCGTCCGCGGCGGCTGCGGGTTCGGCGCCCATCGCGGGGCCTACGGCGGCTGCCGCCTGAATCGCGGCCCGCGCGGTGCGATCCGCCGCGCCGTCACCGGCGCTCCCCGCGGCTGCCCGCCCGGCCTCTATCGCGGCCCGCGGGGCGTCTGCCGCCGCTGAGTGACGGCGCTGGCGCCGCCCCCTGGGGTGGCGCCAGAGCGGGTTGCGGCTCTCGACGGATGGCGGTCAGCGCAGGGGCGAGCGCCCCTGGGGGAGCGCGATCGTCGCGGTCGCCTCGGCGATCTGGTCCGGGCCCCCCTTCGGCGGCCAGATTCCCGCCTCGTAGGCGCGGGACCGCAGCGCGGCCCGCTCCTCGAGGCTCGGGAAACCCCAGATGTGCGTGATGCGCGGCGCGCCGTCGAGGGCGTACATGTTGACGACGAGGTGCTGCGTGTAGGCGCGTGCCGGCTCGATCGCGGCCTCCCAGGCCGCGAGGGTCGGCGGCAGGCCCCCCGGCTTCTGGCGATAGGTCCGGATCTCGTACACCCCGCCCCGGTCGCCCGTCCGGATCGGCGGCAGGAAGGGGAACGGGGCGTAGCTGTCCATCTCCAGCGCGGTGATCACGTGCCCGGCGTTGAACGGGTTGGCGCTGAGGAGGGCGCGCCGGCGCTCGGCGGTCATGTCCTCGGGCGCCGCGAAGCCGCGCAGCACGATCAGGCGCCCCAGCGTCCCGATCTCGGTGCGCCAGCAGCCGACCAGCTCGCCCTTGGCGTCGGGATCGTCCAGCCAGGCCTCGACGCCGGCCGAGACCTGACCCACCGCGAGCAGCGGGCACGAGAGGGTCGCGAGTTCGTACAGCATGGGCGCCTCGGCGACGTCGTCCCGTCGACGTCACGCCGTCAAAGCGGGAGATCGTCTTTCGTTGCCATCGGGACGCGCGGACCAGCTCCGCGCCGCCGGCCGAGCCTCACAGCTCGGCGCGGGCATCCTCCAGCAGCTGCGCCAGCCCGCTGTCGACCTCCTCGGCGAGCATCGTCCGCTCGGCGTCGGTGAGGTCCTTGGCCCAGGCGCCGCTGCCGAACCCGTCCGTGCAGCGCGCCCGCTCCGAGGCGATGTAGGCCTCGGTCTCGACCGGCCGGGTCTTCATCGCGTGGACGAAGCCGAACCACGCCGCCCGCTCCACCACCGCGAGCCGCGCCCGCAGCCGGATGTCCACCGCCTTCTCCGGATCGATCCCGTCCGCGCTCATCGTGGTTCTCCCGCGTCCTTCTCGGCGAGCCGATCCAGCAAACCCTGGAGCTGCCCCGGCACCGGCTCGGTCGCCGAACGCGCGTAGAGGACGCGCAGTTGCCGGCCGATCTCCGCGAGGCTCATGGAGCCCTTGGCGATCACCCGGTCGGCCTGCCGGTTCAGGCTCTCCTTCTCGGCCGCCGTGACCTCCTTGGCGGTGAGCACCACCACGGGCACGTCGCCGTCGGGCCGCGACCGCAGCGCCCGCAGGAAGCCGAACCCGTCCATCTCGGGCATCATCAGGTCGAGCAGGATCAGGCTCGGCCGCGCCTGGCTGACCCGTTCCAGGGCGATCCGGCCGTTCTCCGCCTCGTCGACGGTCCAGCCCTCGCGGCCGAGCGACCGGCGCAGGCGCTCCCGGGCATCCGCGTCGTCGTCGACCACGAGGACCCGCGCCTCGTTCGGCGCCGCGGGCCGGTAGCGCTCCATCAGGCCCTTGAGCCGGTCCCAGTCGATCGGCTTGACGAAGTAGTCGGTGGCGCCGAGCGCCTGGCCGAGGCCCTGCTCGGCCACCACCGAGGTCATGATCACCGGCGTCCCGGCGAGGTCGGGGTCGTTGCGGACCGCGTGCAGGACCGCCCAGCCGTCCATGCGCGGCATCTCGACGTCGAGCAGGATCGCCCGCGGCTTCAGGGCCCGGGCGAGCGTCAGGCCGGCGCGGCCGTCGTTGGCGCTGCGGACGTGGAAGCCCTCGCGCTCCAGGAAGCGCTGGAGCAGCTCCCGGGCGGCCGGGTCGTCGTCGACCAGCAGCACCGTCTCGTGCTCCTCGTGGGGCTCCACCGGCGCGTGCGCCTCGGCCTCCGTCGGCGGCGCGTCCTCGGGCCGCAGCGTCGCGGGCAGGCGGATCGTGAAGGTCGCGCCCGCGCCCGGGGTGCTGGCGACGCCGATATCGCCGCCCATCGTCCGGCAGAACGCGCGGGTGATGGCGAGCCCGAGGCCCGTCCCGCCGAACTGCCGGGTGGTCGAATCGTCGGCCTGGACGAAGCGCTCGAACAGGCGGTCGATCTGGGCCTCGGTCAGGCCGATGCCGGTGTCGGCGACCGCGAAGGACAGCCAGTCGGCCCCCGCGTCCCGGTGCCGCCGCACCGTCAGGGTGATCGTCCCCCGCTCGGTGAACTTCGCGGCGTTGCCGATCAGGTTCAGCAGGCACTGGCGGATCTTGGTCTGGTCCTGGTGCATGGACCCGAGGCCGGCCTCGCCCGCCGCGCCGGCGTCGAGGACGAAGCGGTTGCCCTTCTTCTCGACCAGGGAGCCGGTGGAGTCGGTGACGTCCCGGAGCAGGTCGGCCACCGTGAAGGTCTCGGCCGAGGCGGTCATGCGGCCGGCCTCGATCTTCGAGATGTCGAGGACGTCGTTGATCAGCGACAGCAGGTGACGGGCGGCCGCCTCGATCTTGCGCAGGTCCGGCAGGAGGGCGGCCTGGCCGATATCCTCCAGCTCCTCGCCGAGCATCTCGGAGTAGCCGATCACCGCCGAGAGCGGGGTGCGCAGCTCGTGGCTCATGTTGGCGATGAACTGGCTCTTCGCCCGGTTGGCCGCCTCGGCGGCCTGCCGGGCGCGCTCCACCGCCTCCTCGGCCTCCTTGCGCTCGGTGACGTCGACGCAGGTGCCGACCCATTCCCGCAGGGAGCCGTCCTCGGCGAGGACCGGCACGCCGCGCACCTCCATGGCGCGCCAGGCCCCGTCGTGTCGGCGCAGCCTGTACTCGACCTCGTAGGTCGCGCGCGCCTCCACGCAGGCGGCCCAGGCATCGGCCGCGTGACCCCGGTCGTCGGGATGGACGGCGTCCAGCCAGCCCCAGCCCTGGTAGGCCTCCTCGGTCTGGCCGGTATAGGTGCTCCACCGGACCTGCGGCGGCATCAGTTCGCCGGCCGCGTCCGTGTTCCAGATCACCGCCGCCGAGGCGTCCACCAGCGCCCGGAAGCGCTGCTCGGAATGGCGCAGGCGCTCCTCGACCGCGCGGCGGACGGTGATGTCGGTGTTGGTCCCGTACCAGCGCAGGATCCGCCCGGATCCGTCCCGGTGGGGCAGCGCCTTCGACAGGAACCAGCGGTAGCTCCCGTCGCGGCCGCGCAACGGGAACGTGTCTTCCCAGGACCGGCCCAGCGTGATCGCGGCGCGGTAGCGCTCGGTCACCGACGCGACGTGGTCCGGGTGGTGGACCGTGCGCCAGCCCCAGCCCCGCATCTCGTCGAGGGAGGTGCCCGTGTAGTCGTACCAGCGCTGATTGTACCAGACGATGGTGCCGTCGGCCTCGGCGATCCAGGCGAGCTGCGGCAGCGTCTCGGCGAGGTTGCGGTAATCGGCCTCCGTGACGGATCCTGGGCCGCTCTCAGTCTCGCTCATCGACCCGACGCTGTCCCGTCACCCGCCCCGCGGCGGCTCGAACCAGTATTCCTTATACACGCATCGCGTCCGGATCCGACCGCGGGGCCGCGGGAGCCGGCGGCCGGCGAAACCGCAGGGCGTCGATCGTGTAGAGCGCGAGCGCCACCCAGATCAGCGCGAGCATCAGCGCCCGATGCGGTTCGACGCGCTCGCCGTAGACGAGGACGCTCAGGACGAGCAGGCAGGTCGGCGCCACGTACTGCAGGAGGCCCAGGGTCGTGAGCCGCAGGCGCACCGCCGCGGCGGCGAACCAGATCAGCGGCAGCGCGGTGGTCAGCCCCGTGAGCATCAGCAGGGCACGGTCCCCCGGCGCGGCCGGCAGGAACGGCTCGGGCGACAGGACGAGCCAGACGATCGCCGCCGGCAGCAGCAGCAGGGTCTCGGCCAGGAAGCCGACCAGCGCGTCGACGCCGACGATCTTCCGGGCGAGCCCGTAGAGGGCGAAGCTCACCGCCAGCGACAGCGACATCAGGGGCAGTTCCCCGGCCCACACCACCGCGACGGCGACGCCCGTCGCGGCGATGCCGATCGCGACGGCCTGCGCCGGCCGCAGGCGCTCGCCCAGCACCACCCGGCCGAAGGCCACGCTCACCAGGGGATTGATGTAGTAGCCGAGGCTCGCGTCGAGCAGGTGACCCCCGCTGACGGCGTAGAGGTAGAGCAGCCAGTTCACGCCGATCATCGCCGCCGAGAGCACCAGCAGCGCGTGGCGCTTCCGGAGCGGCAGCGGCAGGTTGAGGCGGTGGCGGGCCGCGAGGATCAGCGCCAGCGCGCCGGCGAACACGCTCGACCAGACGATCCGCTCCGACAGGATGTGGTACGGCGTGTAGGCCCCGAGCATCCGGAAATGCACCGGGACCACGAGGCCCCAGCTCAGGTAGGCGGCGAGCGCGTAGACGAGGCCCACGGAGTCCTCCCGGTCGACCCGGATGGGCGGCCGGGTCCGCGGGCTTTAGCCCGGACGGCCCGATCGCGACAGGCCGGGCGGTGCAGGGCTGCCATCCGGACCGGCGGGCCGACCCCGGGGCGGCCCGGCTCGCGGACGGCGCTCCGGCTACGGCGCGATCCAGCCACCGGACCACCCGCCGGCCAGCCGATGCCAGGCGGCCCGGCGGTGTCCGCGGCGGTCGAGATAGAGGAAATCCAGCCGCTCGGCCCGAACCAGAACGGCGGCGAAGTGCGGCCGGCCGAGCGTCGCGGCCGCGGTCTCGTCCGGCAGGCTGTAGGCGTCCCCCGCCGGAAGCGACGTGCCGGGGCCGGGCTCGGCCCCGTAGCAGACCCGGCTCATCGCCCGGGACCCGGTCCAGGCCGCCTCGGCCAGAGCGTCGTCGGTGTGCAGCGCGGCGCGGCCCTCGACGCGGATCTGGATCTTCGCGGCCGCGTCGTAGGCGGCGAGGGCGCAGGCGGAATCGGCCAGGATCTCGGCGGCCTTGTCGGAGCGGCGGTCGCAGTGGAACCGGAGCGTCCCCTCGGCCGGGTCGGCGGCGCGCAGGACCACGGTGCGCAGCCGCGGCCCGCCATCGGCCCCGAGCGTCGCCAGGGTCGGCAGGTGGAAGCCGCCACGGCCATGGGCGGCCCCGTCCGCCAGCAGCCGCCACAGCTCCGCGAAGGTGGCGTCGAGGTCGTCGTAGAAGGCGGGCAGCGGCGTCCGTGTCATGCGGCGCCCCGCTTCCTCCGCCGCTCGCGGAAGATCAGCGCGAGGTTGCGCAGGTAGATGCCGGTGGAGAGGCTCTGGCCGATGATGATCACCGGCTCGCGGCGCACGAACCCGTAGACCAGCGTCATCATCCCGCCGAGGATCGACAGGAACCAGAACGACAGCGGCATCACGCTCCGCCCGGCCCGCTCGCTGGCGATCCATTGCAGGATGAAGCGCGATCCGAACACCACCTGGGCGACGATTCCGAACACCAGCCAGAAGTCGAGCCGGGTGACGAACACGTCGTAGAAATAGGCCGGCAGATCGTGGGCGAGCTGGATCAGCATCCGACGTCCTGGTCCGCGGGTTGGCCGGTCGGCGGCTCCGCCGGCGCGCCGGCGGGGCCGGCGATCTCCTCGGGTCGCGGGTCCGCGCGCTTGCGCCGGATCAGCCACCAGACGCCGGCGAGATCCAGAAGCCCCACCCAGAGGCGGTCGAACAGGCCGTAATTGGACACGCCCGTCAGCCGCGGCCGGTCGACCACGTCGCGGTGGACGACGGAGAAGCCCTCGCGGGCGACCAGGGCCGGCATGAACCGGTGCAGGGCGTCGAAATACGGCAGCCTGAGATACACGGCGCGGCGGAAGACCTTCAGGCCGCAGCCGGTGTCGCGGGTGGAATCGTTGAGGATCCGGCCGCGCACGCCGTTGGCGATCCGGGACTGGAGCATCTTGAAGCGGCCGTCCTTGCGGCCGCGCCGCTGGCCCTGGGCGAGGCCGGCCCCCGGTCCCGCCGCCTCAAGGGCCCCGAGCAGCGCGGGGATGAAGGCCGGATCGTTCTGGCCGTCGCCGTCGAGGGTCGCGACGATCCCGCCGCGGGCCGCCAGGACGCCGCTGCGCACCGCCGCCGACTGGCCGCCGCTCCGCGCGTGGCGCAGCACCCGCAGCCAGGGGCGCCCCGCCCGGGCCGCCGCCAGGGCCGCCGGCGTGCCGTCGGTGGAGCCGTCATCCACGTAGATCAGCTCGAAGGCGAGGCCCGCGCAGGCGGCCTCGATCTCGGCCACCAGGGGCGCGATGTTGCCGGCCTCGTTCTTGACCGGAACGACGACGCTGAGATGGGGGGATCCGCTCACGGCGCCACCGCGTAGGCCGTCACGAAGACCCGGCGGCCGGTGTTGAGGTTGAAGCCCTCGACCTCCGCCAGGGGCGCGGGCGCGCCGCGTCCCACCGGCCAGGCCGCGTTGAAATCGTCGCGGTCCCGGGACTCCACGAAGAGCAGGCGGCAGCCGCCGCCCTCGAGGAAGGACCGGGCGGCGGCCCCGTCGGGCGGCAGGGCGAGGCCGGTGCCGACGAGGAAGACGAGGCTCGGCTCGCGGTAGCCGAGGCTCGCCACGAGCGGGTTCGGGCAGGGCATCCGCTCGCGCAGGGCCGCGAGCCGCGGCGAGACCTTCAGGGCCGGCAGCGAGCGCTGCGCCACGCCGAGCACCGCGGGCCCGAGCAGGGCGGAGGCCAGCACGCCGAGGACGAGCGCGCGCTCGGCCGACCCGTGCGCGAAGGCGAGCCAGGCCAGGAATGCGACCGCGCAGGCCGCGGCGAGCAGCGGGAGGGCCGGCCACGGGATCGTGTGGGCGTCGAGGCGCCAGCCGGCGAGGCAGAGGCCGAGGGTCAGGGCGACCGGGATCGCCGGCAGCAGCAGGGCCGTCAGGCGGGCGCCCCGCAGGCGCGGGTCCAGCGCCCCCCGGTTCAGCGCCAGCACGGTCAGGATCGCGAGCCAGGGCATCAGCGGCAGCACGTAGTGGGGCAGCTTGGTCGGCACCGCCTCGAAGATCAGCCAGGCCGGCAGCACCGCGGCGATCAGGAAGATCACGGCGGGCTCCCGCCGCGCCCGCCACGCGAAGGGCAGGCTCATGGCGGCGAAGGCCGCCCCGGGCCAGAAGGTCGCGAAGAACACGAGCGCGTAGGCTCCGGGCGGTCCCCAGTGCCGCTCGGCCACCCCGCCGACCTTGCCGAGCATGTCGTGCCCGACCGCCTCGGCGTAGAAGGCGCCGCCGCTCTTCCAGGCGATCGCCGCGAACCAGGGCGCCACCAGCAGGAGCGTCAGGGCGAGGCCCGGCCACGGCCGCAGGGGCAGCAGCCAGCGGCCGGACCGCGCGACGAGCGACAGGCCGAGCGCCGGCAGCGCGACGAAGAGCGGCACCATCGGCCCCTTCACCAGGATCCCGACCGCCATGCCGAGCCAGAACGCCGCGAAGGTCGGCCGCGAGACCGGCCTGCCGTCCCGCGGCGCCAGCCACGCGCGGGCGAGCGCGGCGAGGCTCGCGGTGGCGCAGGCGGCGAGCAGCGCGTCCGTCTTGGCGAGGTGGGCCTCGGCCGAGAGCATCAGGCAGGCGCCGTAGAGGGCGGCGGCGAGCAGCGCCGATCGTCGGGGCAGGAAGGCGAGCGCCCCCCAGTAGGCGAGCAGGACCGAGGCGACGGCGCCGATCAGCGACGGGATGCGGTACAGGGCGATCTGGGTGCGGGCGCCGGGCACGCCCAGCGCCTCGCCGGCCGCCACGGCGGCGGCCTGCGCCCAGTAGATCCCCACCGGCTTCTTGTGCCGCGCCTCGCCCTGGAAGCGGATATCCACGAGGTCGCCGCTCTCCAGCATCTGCTTCGAGGCCTGGGCGAAGCGGGGCTCGTCCCGGTCCATCGGCTGCAGCGAGATCTGGCCCGGCAGGAACAGGAGCAGGCACAGCGCCAGCAGGGCGGCGGCGGCCCTGGCATGGGTGAGGCTCAGCGCGTCGAGCCCGCGGCCGATCCGGTCGACGGGGGCAAGGCGCGGCGCGCCGCCGGCGGAGAGGCTCGTGGTCATGCCGGGCCGGTCAATCAGGAACGCGGCGCGAGGTCAAATACGGCGGTGCCGTCGCCGGTCGCGACGGCGCGCGCGCACATCACGATGCGCGGATGTGGCGCCGCTCCCGCCGCGCGTCCCGGCCCGAGGTTCGCCGGTCCCCGCCTGTCGGGGACGGGACCGCCCTACGACGCCGCCCGGAGGCGCGCGAAGCCGGCGTCGAGGTCGGCCTTGAGATCGGCGGTGTCCTCGAGGCCGATGTGGAAGCGGAGCGCCGGTCCGCCGGGGGCCCACCGGGTCGCGGTCCGGTAGCCGGCGCAGTCGAAGGGGATCACGAGGCTCTCGAAGCCGCCCCAGGAGAAGCCCATCCCGAAGAGCTGCAGCCCGTCGAGCATGGCCGCCACCGCCGCCTCGGGCACCGGCTTGAGGATCACTCCGAACAGACCCGAGGCGCCCGCGAAGTCGCGCTTCCAGATCGCGTGGCCCGGATCCTCCGGCAGGCCGGGATGGAGCACCCGCAGCACCTCGGGCCGCGCCTGGAACCACTGGGCCATCTCCAGCCCGGCGCGGCCGTGCTCGCGCAGCCGCAGATTCATCGTGCGCAGGCCGCGCAGCGCCAGGAAGATGTCCTCGGCGCCGGCGCACATGGCGAAATGGTCGAAGGTGCGGCGCACGGCCGGGTAGTACCGGGCATTCGCGGAGGTCAGGCCGATCAGCAGGTCCGAGCCGCCGCTCAGGTACTTGGTGCCGGCCTCGACCGCGATGTCGACGCCGCGCGCGTGCGGCGGGAACAGCAGCGGCGTCGCCCAGGTGTTGTCCATGATCACGCAGGCATCGTGGGCGTGCGCCACCTCGGCGATGGCCGGGATGTCCTGCATCTCGAAGCTCTGAGATCCGGGCGCCTCGACCAGCACGGCCCGGGTGTTCGGGCGCATCAGCGCCGCGATGCCGGCCCCGATGACCGGGTCGTAGTAGGTCACGTCGACGCCGTAGCGCGCCAGCACGCCGTCGCAGAACTGGCGGGTCGGCCGGTAGGCGGAATCGGTGACGAGCAGGTGGTCGCCCGCCGACACCGCGGCCATCAGCGCGACGGTGAGCGCCGCGAGGCCCGAGGGCGTCACGACGGTGCCGGCGGCGCCGGCGAGTTCCGTCCAGGCCCCCGTCAGCGCGTCCATGGTGGGCGTCGCCGAGGTGCCGTAATTGTAGCGCCCGCGCCGGTTCTTGATCGCGTCGTAGGTCGGGTAGAGGACCGTGGAGCCGCGGTAGATCGGCGTGTTCACGAAGCCGTGCTGCTCGCCCGGGTCGCGGCCCGCGTGGACGAGGCGCGTCGCGGGCGCGAAGGTCTGCGTGGCGTCGGGCGAGGGCTTCAGGGACATCGAGGCTCGGAGATCGCGTTGCGGTGCACCGCACGAAGCGCGCCGCGCCCGGCGAGGTCAAGCCGGACGCGCGGGCTCGCAGTGCCGGGCCGCCGCGTTTTCCGCCGTCACGGCTTCTCGGGCGGATCCGAGACCACGGCCTCCTCGTAGGCCTCCATCCACGCGGCGCGCTCCTGGGAGCCCTCCGGATAGGGGCATTCGCTCACGGGCTTCCCGTAGAGGCGCGCGTTGCGGCCCTGGATGAACGGGCTGTCGCTCGCGGTGGCCTGGACGTTGGTCAATATCGCCTCCCGAAGACTTGGAGTGGGGCTTCGTTAACGGCCGCGCCGTAAATCTGTTGCCGTCTCAAGTCGCGTCCCGGGTGGTCGCTTGCGTATCCTGCGTTCCCTCCTCGGCGCCGTCCTCGTCCTCGTCTCGACGGCGACCGTCGCCCTCGTCAGCGCCGACCGGCTCGCCCATCTGGCGCCGGCGCCGGTGGTCCGTGCCGCCCAGGCCGAGCCGTCGGCGACGGGGTCGATCCCGCTTCCGGCGAAGGCCGCACCGGCGCCGAAGCCGGCCGTGCCCAGCATCCCCAACGGGTTCGACACGGAGCGGCTGCACGCGCTGATGCGCGGCGACCCGATCCTGCCGGGCCGCTGAGAGCGGGCCGGAGCGCGCTCATCCCGTTTCGGACCTCATCGCGAGGCGCGTCGGGCGCCTCGGGATGAGGGATCTTGGCCGGATCGGCCTGGGATCGCCCTACCGCGCCGTCCGGAAGACCTGCAGGTCGAGGTCGCGGACCTTCTTGCGCAGGGTGTTGCGGTTGACGCCGAGCAGCTCCGCGGCCCGGATCTGGTTGCCGCGGGTGGCGGCGAGCGCCGCGCCGATCAGCGGGCCTTCGATCTCCCGCAGGATCCGGTGATACAGCCCGGGGGGCGGCAGCGTGTCGCGATAGCCGGAGAAGTAGTCCGAGAGGTGGCGCTCCACCGCGCTGGACAGGGTCTCCGACTCGCCGTTGGCCTTGCGGGCGGCGCCGTTGGCGGCCGGCGCCGCGGGTGTCGCCAGCGGCAGCGTGTCGAGCTCGGCCTCGATCACCGGGCCGGTGATCGTCTCCTGCGGGTAGAGGGCGGCGAGCCGCCGGACGAGGTTCTCGAGCTCGCGGACGTTGCCGGGCCAGCGGTAGCGCTTCAGCCGCTCCATGGCGTCGCCGTCGAGGGTCTTCCGGGTCAGGCCCTCGCGCTCGACCAGCACGAAGAAGTGGCGGACGAGGTCCGGCACGTCCTCGGAGCGCTCGCGCAGGGCCGGAAGCCGCAGCGGCACGACGTTGAGGCGGAAGAACAGGTCCTCGCGGAAGATGCCCTGCTGGATCGAGACCCGCAGGTCCTTGTTGGTGGCCGCGATGATCCGGACGTTGGTGCGGATCGGGACCCGCCCGCCCACCGTCGTGTACTCGCCCTGCTGGAGCACGCGCAGCAGCCGGGTCTGCGCCTCCATGGGCATGTCGCCGATCTCGTCGAGGAACAGCGTGCCGCCCTCGGCCTGCTCGAACCGGCCGGCGGAGCGCTGGAGCGCCCCCGTGAACGCGCCCTTCTCGTGGCCGAACAGCTCGGACTCGATCAGGTCGCGCGGGATCGCCGCCATGTTGACCGGCACGAACGGGCCGGTGCGGCGGCGGCCGTAATCGTGCAGCGCGCGGGCGACCAGCTCCTTGCCGGTGCCCGACTCGCCGGTGATCATCACGGTGAGGTCGGTCGGCATCAGCCGGGCGAGCGCCCGGTAGATCTCCTGCATGGCCGGCGAGCGGCCGACCAGCGGGATGTCCTCGTTCTCGGGGGGCGCCCCGGCCGGCGCCGCGCCGCGGGGGCGCGAGAGCGCCCGGCCCACGATGGCGATCAGCTCCTTCAGGTCGAAGGGCTTCGGCAGGTACTCGTAGGCGCCCCGCTCCGAGGCGCGGATCGCCGTCATGAAGGTGTTCTGCGCGCTCATCACGATGATCGGCAGCTCCGGCCGCACCCGCTTGATGCGCGGCAGCAGGTCGAACACGTTCTCGTCGGGCATGACCACGTCGGTGATGACGAGGTCGCCCTCCCCCTGCGCGACCCAGCGCCAGAGGGTGGCGCAGTTGCCCGTCGAGCGGACCTCGTAGCCCGCCCGGGACAGCGCTTGGTTCAGCACGGTGCGGATGGCGGCGTCGTCGTCGGCGACGATGATGTGGCCGTTCGGCATGACTCTCTACTCAGACCTCCGACGGGGGGCCGGATTCGGGGATCGACATCACGGATCGACCGCCGATTCGCGCCCGTCCCGGGCACTCGACATCGGCAGAAGGATGCGGAACGCCGTGCGGCGCGGGGCGGGATCGCACTCGACGATCCCGCCGTGATCGCCGACGATCTTGGCCACCAAAGCAAGACCCAGGCCGGAGCCCTGCGCCTTGGTGGTGACGAACGGGTCGAACAGGTCGGGCAGCAGGTCGGCCGAGATGCCCGGGCCGTTGTCGCGCACCGCCACCTCGATCGGCAGGCTGACCCGCTCGCGGGAGCCCGGAACCTGCAGGCGCAGGCCGGTGCGGAAGGCGGTCGACAGGGTGATCTCGCCCTCGACCGCGTCCGGGCCGATCGCCTCGGCGGCGTTCTTCACGAGGTTCAGGATCACCTGGATCAGCTGGTCGCGGTTGCCGAGCACCGGCGGCAGCGATGGGTCGTAGGTCTCGATGAACCGGATGTGCCGCGCGAAGCCCGACTGCGCCGAGCGCTTCACCTGGTCGAGCACCCCGTGGACGTTGACGGCGCCGCGATCCGAGGGGCGCTCGTCGCCGAACAGCTCCATGCGCTCGACGATGCGGACGATCCGGTCCGACTCGTCGCAGATCAGGCGGGTGAGCAGCCGGTCCTCCTCGGCGCCGGTGCTCTCGAGGAGCTGCGCCGCGCCGCGGATGCCGGCGAGCGGGTTCTTGATCTCGTGGGCCAGCATCGCGCCGAGCGCCACCATCGAGCGCGCCGCGCCGCGATGGGTGAGCTGGCGGTTCATCTTGTCGGCGATGGTGCGCTCCTGGAGCATCATCACCACGGCCTCGCCGTCGTCGCCGAGCGGCGTCGCGAACACGTCGACGCTGCGCTCCAGGCCGAGGCGCGGCTGGGTCAGTTCGACCCGGTACTCGCTGACGCTCGCGCGGCGCCGTCGGACCTCGGCCACGAGCGCGATGATCGGCGAGGCGAACGGGATGATGTCGCGCAGCCGCCGGCGCTGCATCAGCCGCGCCGAGTAGTCGAAGAACGCCTCCGCGGCGTGGTTGCAGTGGAGGATCTGCTCGTCGGCGCCGATGGTCAGGACCGGCAGCGGCAGCGCGTTCAGGACGGCCTCGGCGGCCGTGTCGCGCCGGGTGCCGGGTTCGCGCGGGAGGGGCTCGTCGCTCACGCGGCCTCCTGCACGGGGTTCGTCGCGCCCGCGAAGGCCTGGGCCAGCAGGTTGAGCGCGATCTCCGGGTCGGTGGTGGTGAGGAGGGTCGCGCGTTCCGCGGAACCCAGCGCGCCGCCGGTCTCGGCGTAGGCGGCGAGGTGCTTGCGGGCGTGGCGCACGCCCATGTCGCGGCCGTACAGCGACAGCAGCCCCGCGTAGTGTTCCGCGGCCAGGGCGGCCTGCGCGGCCCGGGACGGCTCCGCGGCCGGCCGGCCCGCGAGCGCCGCGGCGACTTGGCCGACCAGCCAGGGGCGGCCGGTCGCCGCACGGCCGATCATGACGCCCGCGGCGCCGGAGGCGTCCAGGCAGGCGCGGGCGCTGGCGAGGTCGGTCACGTCGCCGTTGGCGATCACCGGGATCGACACCGCCGCGACGACGGCCCGGATCGCCGACCAGTCGGCGCTGCCCTTGTAGAATTGCTGCCGGGTGCGCCCGTGGACCGTCACGGCGTTCAGGCCCAGCCGCTCGGCCCGGGCGGCGAGATCCGCGGCGTTGCGGCTCGCGTCGTCCCAGCCGAGGCGCATCTTCACCGTCACCGGGACCGACACCGCGCACCGGACCGCGGCGAGCAGGCGCTCGGCGTGGTCGAGGTCGCGCATCAGGGCCGAGCCCGAGGCGATCCCCGTCACGATCTTGGCCGGGCAGCCCATGTTCACGTCGATCACGTCGGCGCCCCCGGCCTCCGCGATCCGGGCGGCCTCCGCCATCGGGCCCGCCTCGCAGCCCGCGAGCTGGACCACGTGCAGGTCGACCCCGGAGCCCTCGGCGCGCATCGCGGCCTCGCCGGACCCGCGCGCGAGTTCCCGGGCCGCCACCATCTCGGAGACGACCGCGTCGGCGCCGCAGCGGCGGGCGATGCGGCGCATGTGCAGGTCGGTGACGCCCGAGAGCGGCGCGAGCAGGCAGAGCGGGGCGGGATCGGTCCCGTTTGCCCCCTCCGCGGTCGCTCCCGCACGGCGCAGCGCGCTCAAATATTGGTCAGTCGTCATTCTGCACAACAATGAGGCAAAGCCGGTCCGCTGGCAAGCGGGACCGCGCGTTGATTTCGGGCCCTCCCCCGCTTAAACGACGGGCACCCTCCGCGGCAGGGTCACGGCGGCACGCCTGGCCCGCGCGCTGGCCGCCATTCCGCCCCTCAGGACGTCACGAGCTCGTTGCCCATGCCCGCCACCGGCACGCCAGCCACCGGACCCGCCAGCGCGGGAGCCGGCGTCGCCGCGGTGGTGGTGGCGGCCGGACGCGGCATCCGCATCGGCGGCGGCACCCCCAAGCAGTACCGCCGCGTCGGCGGCCAGGCGGTCCTCACCCGCACCCTGGCTGCGCTCGCGGCGGACGACGCGATCGCGCGGATCCAGCCTGTGATCGCCGCCGACGCGGCGGAGTTCTTCCGCGACTGCCTGGAGGAGCTCGCGCCCGCGATCCGCGCCAAGATCACGCCGCCGGTCGAGGGCGGCGCGACCCGCCAGCTCTCCGTGCGCGCCGGTCTCGAGGCCCTGGCCGCCGGCGACGCGCCCGAGATCGTGCTCGTCCACGATGCCGCTCGCCCCTACGTGGATTCCGCTTTGATCGCCCGGGCGATCGCGGCCGGCCGCGACCACGGGGCGGCCGTTCCCGGCGTGCCGGTCACCGACACGGTCAAGCGCGTCGTCGACATCGCGCCCGGCATCGGCCGGGTGCACGAGACCCCGCCGCGGGAGCACCTGCGCGCGGTCCAGACACCCCAGGCCTTCGTGTTCGGCCCCCTGCTCGGCGCCCACCGGGACGCCGCCGCGCAGGGCCTCGACGGTTTCACCGACGACGGCGCCCTCGCCGAATGGGCCGGCCTGCCGGTGGTGGTGTTCGCGGGCGACGTCGCCAACCGCAAGATCACCCAGCCCGCCGACCTGATCGAGGCGGACCGCGCCTTCGCGACCGAGACCACCGCATTGCCAGCGCCGGGAGCCCGCGCCATGACCACCTACGTGACCCGCCTCGGCACCGGCTTCGACGTGCACGCCTTCACCACCGGCGACCATGTCTGGCTGGGCGGAGTGAAGATCCCCGCCGACCGCGGCGTGCTCGCCCATTCGGACGGTGACGTCGCGCTGCACGCCCTGACCGACGCCCTGCTCGGGGCCATCGCGGACGGCGATATCGGCACCCACTTCCCGCCCTCCGACGAGCGCTGGCGCGGGGCTTCCTCGGACCAGTTCCTGGCCCATGCCTGCGACCTCGTCCGTGCCCGCGGCGGCCGCATCGACCACCTCGACATCACCGTGCTCGCCGAGGCTCCCCGCATCGGCAAGCACCGCGAGGAGATCCGCGCGCGCATCGCCGCCATCGCGGGCGTCCCGCTCTCGGCGGTCTCCATCAAGGCGACGACCACCGAGAAGCTCGGCTTCGTCGGCCGGGCGGAGGGGCTCGCCGCCCAGGCGGCCGCGACTGTCCGGCTGCCCGAGGAGGACGGCCCCGCCCTCGACGCGCAGGCCGAGACGACGATGCGGCAGGGCTGAGCGGCCAGGGCTGGGCGGCCAGGGCTGGGCGGCCAGGACCGGGCGCGTCGCGCTCGGTGTTAGGCCACCCGCACCAGCAGCGCGATCGCCGCGACGCCCAGGACTGCCATCGTCAGCAGGATGCCGCCGCCCCGGCAGGCGAACTGGCGCGGCGAGTTCGGGGGCGCGAACATCCCGATCGGGTGCAGGATCCGGGCGACCAGCAGGGCGACAAGCAGCGCCCGGACGAGCCCGTGGCTGCCGCCGCTCGCCTCCAGCAGGCCGATGACGATCAGGGCCAGCGGCACGTATTCCGCGAAATTGGCGTGCGAGCGCACGCGCCTGAGGACCGTGTCGTCGCCGCCGTCGCCGAGCAGCACGTTCCCGGAGACGCGGGCCCCGATCACCCATCCCGAGAGGCCCAGGTACACGAGGGCGAGCAGCCCGGCGTAGAAGGCCGTGGTCGCGGGGAAGATCATGGAAGGGCTGTCTCCAGTCGGCGGCCGCCGGTCCTTGAGCCGGGCTCGGCCATGGGTCACAACAGGAGATAGGGCGGCGGCGCCCGAGGGGAGCCCGTTCGCGATGGTCGACGACGCAGAGCTTCTCGCCCGGGCCGAGGCGCTGGTGACCGCCTACGCGGCGGACGGGCGCACCGTCGCCACCGCCGAATCCTGCACGGGCGGCCTCGTGGCCGGGCTGCTCACCGCGGTGCCGGGCTCGTCGGCCGTCCTGGAGCGCGGCTTCGTCACCTACTCGAACGACGCGAAGGCCGAGGCGATCGGTGTGCCCATCGACCTGATCCGCCGGCACGGCGCGGTCAGCGAGCCCGTGGCGCGGGCGATGGCCGCCGGGGCGCTGGCCGCGTCGCGGGCCTCCGTCGCGGTGGCGATCACCGGCATCGCCGGCCCGGGGGGCGGGAGCGCCGAGAAGCCAGTGGGGCTGGTGCATTTCGGCCTCAGTCGGCGAGATGGCGACACGCGCCACCTGGAGCGGCGCTACGGCGATCTCGGGCGCGCGGGCATCCGCCGCGCCGCCGTGGCCGACGCGCTCGGTCTGTTGGAGGACGCCCTCGGCGACTGATCGCGGCACGGGAAGGACGGCCCTCGGGTACGGTGACGACCCGCCTCTGCCTCGTCGGCGGGGGCCCCGCCCGGACGATGGCCGGCCTGCTCTTCGTCCGCGCGAGCCTCGACGTCACCGTTCTGGAGCAGCACGCGGACTTCCTGCGCGACTTCCGCGGCGAGACCATCCACCCCTCCGGCCGATGGACGAGCCGGGCTTCACCGAGCGCTTCCGCGCCCTCCCCCATTCAGTCCCGCGTGATCGCCGCGTCGCTGGCGGCCGACGTGCCGTTCCGGGCGCCGCTCGCCCTGCGCCTCCTCGACGCCCTGCCGCGGCTTCAGGTCCTGCCGGCGCGGAGGATCGGGATGTATGTGCGGCCCGAGCACGTGCGCGTGTCGCTGCGGGCCTGACGCCATCCCTGCGCACCGTCTTTGTGAGCGCAGCGAAGCGATCCAGGGCAACGCCACATTCGGAGGCGTCCCATTTCCCCGGGTCGCTTCACGGCGCGCGCGAGGACGGCGGCTAAGCCCGCGCCCCGTACATCCGGTTCGCCCGCCCCTCGAAGGCGTCGGTGAACTTGCGGAAGGCGCGGTCGAACATCGTGCCCATGAGGAGCCCCAGGGTGCGGCTCTTGAACTCGTAGGTGATGAAGAAGTCGACGTTGCAGCCGCCGTCGGGGCCGTCCTTGAACAGCCAGCGGTTCTCCAGGTGCCGGAACGGGCCGTCGATGTACTCGGCGACGATCTTGAGACTCGCCGGATCGAGGGTGACCCGGGTGGTGAAGCGCTCGCGGATCGCCTTGTAGCCGACGCCCATCTCGGCGATCAGCACCTGCCCGCCCTCGGGCATGTCCTGCCGACGGATCACCCGCAGGGATTCGCAGAGCGGCAGGAACTCGGGGTAGCGCTCCACGTCGGCGACGAGGTCGTACATCTGCTGCGGCGTGTGCTTCACCGCGCGGGTGACCCGGAAGGACGGCATGGTCTTCGGATATCCTCAGGCCGAGAGCGCGGGCGACAGTTTGGCCAGACGCGCCGCCTGCAAACGCGCGAAATCCTCGCCGGCATGGTGCGACGAGCGCGTGAGCGGCGTGGCCGAGACCAGCAGGAAACCCTTGGCGTAGGCGGTGGTCTCGTAGGCCTTGAACTCGTCGGGGGGGACGAAGCGCACGACCTCGTGGTGCTTCTTCGACGGCTGCAGGTACTGGCCGATGGTGAGGAAGTCGACTTCGGCCGAGCGCAGGTCGTCCATGAGCTGGAGCACCTCGTTCCGCTCCTCGCCGAGCCCGACCATGATGCCGGACTTGGTGAAGATCGTCGGGTCGAGCTCCTTCACCCGCTGCAGCAGGCGCACCGAGTGGAAGTAGCGGGCACCCGGCCGCACCGTGAGGTACTTGGCCGGCACCGTCTCCAGGTTGTGATTGAACACGTCGGGCTTGGCGGCGACCACGACCTCCAGCGCCCCGTCCTTGCGCAGGAAGTCGGGCGTCAGGATCTCGACGGTCGTGCCGGGGCTCGCGAGCCGGATGGCCGCGATGGTCCGGGCGAAATGCTCGGCGCCGCCGTCCTTCAGGTCGTCCCGGTCCACCGAGGTGATGACCACGTGGTGCAGGCCGAGCTTGGCCACCGAATCGGCGATCTTGTCCGGCTCGCCCAGGTCGAGGGCGTCGGGCAGGCCGGTGCGCACGTTGCAGAAGGCGCAGGCCCGCGTGCAGGTGTCGCCCATGATCATGAAGGTGGCGTGCCGCTTCTCCCAGCACTCGCCGATATTCGGGCAGCCCGCCTCCTCGCAGACCGTGACCAGACCGTGCTCGCGCACGATCTTCTGCGTCTCGGACCAGGCCCTGGAGCCGGGCGCCTTCACGCGGATCCAGTCCGGCTTCTTGGCCTGGACGGGCTGGTCGGGCCGGTGCGCCTTCTCGGGGTGGCGCAGGCGGACCGGCCGCGGATCGTTCTTCAGGGTGTCGAGGACGACGGCCATGGGTCGGGGGCACACCGCGGGGAGGCGCCCCAGGGGCGCGGTCGGGATCGCCCTGACTTAAGGCCCAAGGCCGCGCGCCGCAAACCGCCGCGACGCCGGGCCGCCCCGCGGTGGTTGAGGGTGCGGCCGTTCCGTCAGATCCCCAGCGCCCGGACGAAGAGCCCGGCCAGCACCGCCCCGACCAGGGGCGCGGCCACCGGGATCAGCGCGTAGCCCCAGTCGGAGCTGCCCTTGCCGGCGATCGGCAGCACCGCGTGGGCGACGCGCGGCCCGAGGTCGCGGGCCGGATTGATGGCGTAGCCGGTGGTGCCGCCGAGCGACAGGCCGATGCCCCAGACCAGCATGCCGACCATGTAGGGCGCGACGGCCCGCGGGATCGCGCCGGCCGAGCCCAGTGTGGTGGTCACGAGGGCGGAGATCGTCAGGATCAGGAAGAAGGTCGCGATGATCTCGGAGATCCAGTTGGCCTTCGCGTCGCGGATCGCCGGGCCGGTGCAGAAGCAGGCGAGCTTGAGGCCGGGATCCTGGGTCGCGCCCCAGTGCGGCAGGTAGTGGAGCCAGACGAGCACGGCGCCCACGAAGGCACCGAGCATCTGGGCCGGGATGTAGACGGGGATCTTGCTGAAATCGCCGGAACTGACCGCGCCCGCCACGGTGACGGCCGGGTTGATATGGGCGTCGGCGCTCCCGGTGGCGTTGGCCACGAAGACGCCCGCGAGGACCGCGAAGGCCCAGCCCGCCGTGATAGCGATCCAGCCGGCATTCTCGCCCTTGGAATGCTTGAGCAGGGCGCCGGCCACGACGCCGTCGCCGAGCACGATCAGGGTCATGGTGCCCAGGAATTCGCCCAGGAAGGGTGATGTCATCGTCTCGTCTCCCCCGTTCGCTGCTTTTTGTGAAAGTTCAAAGCTTTGGCGAGCGCGTGAACGCCGGTGGCGGTCACCGAATGGTTACGCAGATCGTGGCCGGCGCCCTCTCCTGCGGTACCGGAGCGCCTCGGAGGCCTCTTCGAAGGCCTCCGGGGATCCCGCGGCGATCTGGAGCCCTTCTTCGAGGCCGCCGCGCAGCGGCTCCGGATGCGGGCGCGAGTGGGACTGCGCGGGGCGTGTGCGCCCCGAGCCCGTCTCAATCCTCGTCGGTCTTCCAGTCGAAGGAGCGCTGCACAGCCCGGCTCCAGGCGGCGGCGATCTTCTCGCGCTGGCCGGCATCCATCTTCGGCGTCCAGCGCTTGTCGACGCCCCAGTTGCGCTTGAGGTCGTCGAGGCCCTTCCAGTAGCCGACCGCGAGACCCGCCGCGTAGGCTGCGCCGAGCGCCGTGGTCTCGGCCACCTTCGGGCGCACCACCGGCACGTCGAGCAGGTCGGACTGGAACTGCATCAGGGTGTTGTTGGCGACCATGCCGCCGTCGGCCCGCAACTCCTTGACGGGGATGCCGGAATCCTTGGCCATGGCCTGCAGCACCTCGCGGGTCTGGAAGGCGGTCGCCTCCAGCACCGAGCGGGCGATGTGGCCGCGGTTGACGTAGCGGGTCAGGCCGATGATCAGGCCGCGGGCGCCCTCGTTCCAGTGCGGCGCGTAGAGGCCCGAGAAGGCCGGCACGAAGTAGACGCCGCCGTTGTCCTCGACCGTCGTGGCGAGCGTCTCGACCTCGGCGGAATCCTTGATCATGTGCAGGTTGTCGCGCAGCCACTGCACCAGGGCGCCAGTGATGGCGATCGAGCCTTCAAGCGCGTAGGCCGGCTTCTGGCCGTCGAGGCGGTAGGCCAGCGTGGTGACGAGGCCGGCCTTCGACGGGACCGGCTCCTCGCCGGTGTTCATCAGCGCGAAGCAGCCGGTGCCGTAGGTGTTCTTGGCCTCGCCCGGCGCGAAGCAGGTCTGGCCGAACAGGGCCGCCTGCTGGTCGCCCAGGATGCCGGCGATCGGCACGCCCGCGAACGGAGCCCTGGTCTCGCCGTAGACCTCGCTCGACGAGACGATCTTCGGCAGCATCGCCCGCGGGATGCCGAAGGTCGACAGCATGCCCTCGTCCCAGTCGAGGGTCTTCAGCGACATGAGCTGCGTGCGGCTGGCGTTGGTCACGTCGGTGACGTGGAGGCCGCCCTCGGTGCCGCCGGTCAGGTTCCAGACGAGCCACGTGTCGATGTTGCCGAACAGCACGTCCCCGGCCTCGGCCTTCTGCCGGGCGCCCTCGACGTGGTCGAGCAGCCAGCGCAGCTTGAGGCCGGAGAAGTAGCTCGCTAGCGGCAGGCCGGTGAGATCGCGGAACCGGTCGCGGCCGCCGTCGCGGGCGAACTCGCCCACCAGCCGGTCGTTGCGGGTGTCCTGCCAGACCAGGGCGTTGTGCAGGGGCTTGCCGGTCGTCCGGTCCCAGATCAGCGTGGTCTCGCGCTGGTTGGTGATGCCGACTGCCGCGAGGTCGGAGGGCTGGAGCCCGCCCTTCTCCAGGGCCTCGCGCATCACGCTCTGGGTCTTCGTCCAGATCTCCGTGGCGTCGTGCTCGACGTGGCCGGGAGCCGGGTAGATCTGCGCGTGCTCGGCCTGGGCGAGCGCGATCACGCTGCCCTCCCGGTCGAACACGATGAAGCGGCTGCTGGTTGTGCCCTGGTCGATGGCCCCGACGTAACGGCTCATCGTTCCCTCCCCTAGATGGCCCGACCGGTCTGTCGCCGGATCGGGTTCGAAAGCGTCAGGCGGCCTCGGCCCTGCGGTCGAGGTAGGCGGCGAGGCGCGCGGCGCTCTCCGCGCCGGTGCGCAGACCGAGCTTGGAGCGCCGCCACAGGATGTCGTCGGCGGTGACCGCCCACTCCTCGGTGCGCAGGTAGTCGACCTCGGCCGCCGTGAGGCCGCCGTCGAAGGCCTCGCCGAGATCCGCCATGGACTGCGCCGTCCCGACGATGTCCCGGGCCCGGGTGCCGTAGGCGCGGGCGAGGCGGCGGGCGGTCTCCTCCGGCAGGAACGGCGTCTCGGCCCGCAGCTTGGCGAGGAACTGGTCGAAATCGGCGTCCTTCATGGCGCCGCCCGGCAGGACCGCGTCGCCGGTCCAGGACTTCCCGAGGTGCGGGAAGTAGGGCTTCAGCTTCTCGAGCGCGTGCTCGGCGAGCCGCCGGTAGGTCGTGATCTTGCCGCCGAAGACCGACAGCACCGCAGCCGCCCCGCCCTGGTCCTCCACGTCGAGGACGTAGTCGCGGGTCACGGCCGACGCGTTCTCGGCCGCGTCGTCGTAGAGCGGGCGCACGCCCGAGTAGCTCCAGACCACGTCGGCCGGGGTGATCGTCGTGTCGAAGGAGCGGTTGATGCAGCCGCAGAGGTAGTCGGTCTCGCTCTCGGAGATCGAGACCGGGCCGGGCTCGCCCTCGTAGGGGACGTCGGTGGTGCCGATCAGCGTGAAGTCGCGCTCGTAGGGGATCGCGAAGATGATGCGCTTGTCCGGCTGCTGCAGGATGTAGGCCTGATCGCCCGCGAACAGGCGCTTGACCACGATGTGGCTGCCCTTGATCAGCCGCACCGCCGCGCGGCTGTTGATGCCGAGCGTGCCGCCGAGCGTCTCGCTGACCCACGGGCCGGCGGCGTTGACGACGGCCTTCGCGTGGACCGTCCGCTCGGTGCCGCCGCGCTCGTCGCGCAGCGTCGCGACCCAGCCGTCACCCTCGCGCCGGGCCGAGACGACACCGGTGCGGGTCATCACCGTGGCGCCGCGCTCTCGGGCGTCCATGGCGTTGAGCACCACGAGGCGGCTGTCCTCGACCCAGCAGTCGGAATAGACGAAGCCGCGCTTCAGGCGCCGCTGCAGCGGCGCCCCGTAGGCGGAGCTGCGCAGGTCGACCCCGTGCGAGCCCGGGAGCGTGCGCAGCCGCGCGAGGTGATCGTAGAGGAACAGGCCGAGCCGCAGCATCCAGGCCGGGCGCAGGCCCTCGTCGTGGGGCAGGACGAAGCGCAGGGGCCAGATCACGTGCGGGGCGAGCCGCAGCAGCCGCTCGCGCTCGGCGAGCGCCTCACGCACGAGGCGGAACTCGTAGTATTCGAGGTAGCGCAGGCCGCCGTGGATCAGCTTCGTCGACGACGAGGAGGTGAAGCCGGCCAGGTCACCGCGCTCGGCCAGCAGGACCGACAGACCCCGGCCGGCCGCGTCCCGGGCGATGCCCGTGCCGTTGATGCCGCCGCCGATGATCAGGAGATCGTAGGCGTCGGACGGCTCGCGCTGTCGCGGTGCAGCCGCCATGGTTCCTCCTGGGCCGCCTTGGTGGCGGTTCGGCACTATATTGACGCGGCGGTCGGCTTTCGCAAGCGAAAAATCGATGTTCGTTACGGTTCGTCCGCGCTGTCGGCGACCGCCAGGTTGACCCCCAGGCGCTCCATGAGCGCGACGATCTCGGCCGGTGGCGCCCGGTCGGTGAAGAAGGTGTCGACCTGCTCCAGGCGCCCGACCTGGACCATGGGCCGCCGCGTGAACTTGGTGTGGTCGGCCACCAGGAAGGTTTTCCGGGCATGGGCCAGGATGGTCTGGGTCGCCCGCACCTCCTCGTAATCGTAGTCGAGGAGCGCCCCGTCGCCGTCGATGCCGCTGATGCCGATCACCGCCACGTCGACCCGGAACTGGCTGAGCGTGTCGCAGGTGAGCTGACCCAGCACCGCGCCGTCGCGGTTCCGCACGGTGCCGCCCGCCACGACGATGCGGAACTCGGTCGTCTCGGCGAGCGAGATCGCCACGTTGAGGTTGTTGGTGATGATGCTGAGATCGTCGTGTCGGGTCAGCTCGCGGGCGACGGCCTCCGGTGTCGTGCCGATGTTGATGAAGACCGAGCAGTGCGACGGGATGCGGCTCGCCGCGAGGCGGCCGATCCGGCTCTTCTCCGGCAGCAGGGTCACCCGCCGGTCCGCGTAATCGATGTTCTCGACGCTGGAGGGCAGGCCGCCGCCGCCGCGGTAGCGCTCCAGCCGCCCCTCGGCGCTCAGCTCGTTGAGGTCGCGCCGGATCGTCTGGACGGTGACGCCGAACTGCGCCGCCAGGGCCTCGATCGTCACGAAGCCGCGCTGGCGGACCGAGGCGACGATCGCGCTGCGCCGCCCCTCGACACCGGTCGCCTCGATCCTGTCGTCGGATCTCCGGTCGAGCGGTCGTGACATCGATACTCCCTCGCCTTCGTGAGGCCGTCGCACCGCTGTACTGATTGCCGGGCGATGTTCGTTTGCGAACATGTTCGGGCGTCGCGGCTTTCGCGCAACTCTGGACCGCGCCGCGCCGGCCGGCAACCGTCGGACGGCACGCGTCGTCCGGACTGCACTATGCTTCAGGCCCGCGCGACCGGCACTTCGCCTGCGACCGGGCATAAAAAAGGCCTGCCGCGGGTGCGACAGGCCGAGCCACCCGGACGACGCCTGCGGCGCGCCCCGGTGTTCGCCACTCACATGTGGTGGCGCATCCGGCGATGATGCTTCATCCGCTTGTGCTTCATGCGCTTGCGCATCGTCGGACGCGCGGCCGGAGCAGCTCCCTGCTCCATCGCGGCCGCCTCGCCGGCGCGCTCCAGGCCGCCGCGCGGGCCGCCGGCCTGAGCGCCCGAGGCGTTGTAGGGCGAGTTGCCCTGGGCGTAGGCGGAGCCCGCGAGGAGCGTCAGCGACGCGGCGGCCAACAGAAGTTTCCTCATCGTCAATCCCTGGCGTAGACCGGCGCAGGCAAAGCGCCGCGCCTCGTCAGGCGCGTTGCCGCTGCGTCGGAAAATAAGCGGCTCAGGCGAGACTTGGTTCCGCGTCATCGCGCCCGTGCGGCGCACAATTGCCGGCAGCGTTAACTCGGCCTATGTCGCGACCCGTCCCGGCCCGGCCGCGACCGAGCAACAGGGGAGCGGGTGGCGGTGGCCAGCAGCGGTTCGGCCTATCTCCTGCTGGATGTCGCAGGCACGGCCTGCGCCCTGCCCCGCGGCGCGGTCGCCGAGATCCTGCCGCTGCCGGATCTGCACGCGCCGCCCGCCTCCGGCAGCTGGCTCATCGGATTCCTCAATCTCGGCGGCACGCCGGTCCCGGTCGTCGACCTCGCGGCGCTGCTCGGCCTGCGCCCGGCCGGCGCGACGCCCGGTCTCTACGCCCATCTCGCGCTGATGCAGGGCGAGGCCGTCGCGTACCTCGTCGATCGCGTGGCGGACCTCGCGACCGTCCCGGATTCCGCGATCCGGCCGGCCGAGGCGGCCGACACGCTCAACGGCTGCGTCGCGGCCGAGCTCGTCCTCGGCGAGCGCCTCGTCCACGCGCTGGCGCCGGAGCGCCTCCTGACCGTGCAGGAGCGGGCCCGCGTCGACGCCCTGGCGCGGGCCGCCGCCGAACGTCTCGCCGCGCTGCCGCACGCCGTCTGACCGCGCGATGGCCCGTCCGGGGAATCCCCGTCCCGACCTGGCTGCCGATCCCGCCTACGCGCCGCTCAAGGCGCGGATCATCGCGCGCACCGGCCACCACTACTACACCGACAAGGACGAGTTGCTGATCGAGCGGCTGCACCGCCGGTTCCGCGCCGCCGCCGTGGCCGACTGCGCCGCCTACGCGGCCCTCCTGTCGAGCGGCGCGGACGGCGAGGCGGAATGGGCCCGGCTGGAGGCCGAGATCACCGTCGGCGAGACGTTCTTCTTCCGCTACGCCGAGCAGTTCAGCGCGCTGCGCGCGACGATCCTGCCGGCGCTGATCGCGGCACGGGCGTCCGAGCGCGTCCTCCGGATCTGGAGCGCGGGCTGCTCCACCGGGGCCGAGGCCTATTCCCTAGCGATCCTGGTGCACGAGCTGCTCGGCGACGCCCTGCCCGAGTGGCGGGTGGCGATCCTCGGCACCGACATCAGCGTCGAGGCGCTCGCCACGGCCCGCGCCGCCGAGTACGGCCGCTGGGCGCTCCGGACCATGCCGCCGGAGGACCGGCTCCGCTACTTCACCCGGCTGCCGCCCGCGCCGGGCATCCGGCGCGAGGGCGGCTACGCCCTCCGGCCCGAATACCGCGGTCCGGTCCGGTTCGAGCGCGGCAACCTGCTGAGCCTCGTCGAGCCGGGGCCGCCGCAGGGCGAGCCCTTCGACCTGATCCTCTGCCGGAACGTGCTGATCTACTTCGATGCCCGGACGGTCGCCGCGGTGGTGCGCGGGCTGGGCCGCAGGCTGCGGCCGGAGGGCTGGCTGCTCCTCGGCCACGCCGAGCCGAGTCCCGCCTTCGCGAGCTTCCTCGACGCCGTCAGCCTGCCCGGGACCGTGGCCTACCGACCGCGCGCCGAGGCGCCGCCGGTCGCGCCACCGGTCGACCTGTCCGGTGCGCCCGCGCCGGAGCCCGTCCCTCCGGTGCGACAGGCGACGCAGCCGCCCCCGGCGGATCCTGGCCCGGGCCAGTCCGGGGCCGCAGAGGCCGACGCCGCGGCCGTTCCCGCCCCGGACCCGGTCACCGCACCCGGCACCGGTCCGGCTCCCGCAGCGCCGGAGACCCGGGAGGACCGGCCTGAAGATGAGGACGCCGTCGACCTCGACCGGATCCGCGCGCTGGCCGATTCCGGCGAGACCGGAGCGGCCTGGCGGGCGCTGCGGGGCGCCCTCGACCGCGATCCGACCGACACCGCCCTGCGCTTCTACGAGGGTCTCCTGGCC
This sequence comes from Methylobacterium sp. D48H, assembly GCF_053345715.1. Classification (NCBI taxonomy): domain Bacteria; kingdom Pseudomonadati; phylum Pseudomonadota; class Alphaproteobacteria; order Hyphomicrobiales; family Methylobacteriaceae; genus Methylobacterium; species Methylobacterium sp. D48H. Next base: position 1,878 of record NZ_JBKFAP010000031.1, on the reverse strand, counting down.
CGCACCCTGGGACGCGACGCCGAGGCCGAGCGGGCGCTGCGGGCCGCGCTCTACCTCGACCGCGGTTTCGTGATGGCCCACTACCACCTCGGCCTGCTGCTGATTGCGCTGCGACGGCCGCACGAGGCGCTCCGCGCCCTCGACAACGCCGTCGCCTTGAGTCAAGCCCTCGGGCCGGACACGGCGCTGCCCGAGGGCGACGGCGCCTCCGCGGGCGAGATCGCGGCCAGCGCGGCCGCGGCCCGCGCCGCGCTCGGCGGCGCCGGCAGCAGGAGGTCCTGATGGGCGCAGGCCCGAGTGCACAGGGCGGCCGTCCGCGGCCGGAGCGGGACCTGCGCGCCGAGCGCGCCGCCGCCCTCGCCCGGCGCGGTGCCGCGGCGGCCGCGACCGATTCGGGCGTCGATCACCTCGTCTGCGCCTGCGGCGGCGAGCGCTACGGCGTGCCGCTGGCGGCCGTCGCCCAGGTCCTGCCGTCGCGCCCCGCCACGCCGATGCCCGGGGCGGTGCCGGCGCTGGACGGTCTGGTCGCCCTGTCCGGGCGGATCGTCGGCGTGCTCAGCCTCGCCCGGGCCCTCGGCCGGCCGGATCCCGCGTCCGACGCCGACGCGGCCGCGGGCCACATGATCGTGCTGCGCGGCGTCCACCCCCAGCCCCTCGCCCTTGCTGTGGACCGGGTCCTGGGCATCGCCCGTGCCCCTGGCGCGGTCGCCGCGGTCGCCGCGGCCGGCGCCGAGGTGACCGATCCCGACCGCTTGGGCAACGAGGCCGCCTCGGTCTATGCCCCGGCCTCCGGGGCGGCGGGCGACGGCCGTCCCGACTTCGTCGTCATCGACCTCCCCCGCCTCCTGCGCCGCGCGCTGCCCTGACCGGGCCGCCTGCCCCAACCGGAGCCATCCCCGCCCGTGTCGCTCTCGATCGGAAAACGCATCCTCCTCGGCTTCTTCGCCATCACGGTGGTGGTGGTGGCGCTCGGCCTCTACGCCCTGGAGCAGATCGGCGCGGTGCGCGACACGACCGACGCGATCGTCCGGCGGGACATGACGATCCTGCGCCAGCTCGACGATCTCGGGAACGACGCGCGCGACCTCGGTCTCCTGCGCCGCACGGCCGTGATCACGATGCTGATGCAGGCCCAGGGGCGCGCGACCCAGGCCGGCGACACCCTGGCGGCCTGGCGCCAGACCGCGGCCCAGGTCGAGAACCGGCTCGCCACGACGATCCAGCTCGCCACCCAGTACCGGACGCAGGTCGTGTCCGCCGAGCGCGTCGCGGCCTGGGACCGCATCGCCGCGGCGGCGACCGCGGTCCAGGGCTCGTTCCGCGAGGTCAGGGCGCAGGGCGAGGCGCAGTTCGCCGCCATCGCCCAGCAGGACGTCGCGGCGGTCGAGGCCCGCAACGCGGAGATCGCGCGGCTGCAGGCACCCTTCCTCGAGGGGATCAAGAACCTCCGCTCGCAGCTCGACGGCGGCATGGCGCTGGGCCAGCGCGCCGCGCAGGAGGTCTACGAGCGCTCGCGCCTCTCGATCTACCTGACCCTGGCCGCCGCGGTGCTGCTGGCGGTCCTGATCACGTGGCTGATCAGCCGCGCGGTGGTGCGGCCGCTCGAGACGGTCATGGCCTTCGTCGGCCGCGTCGGCGAGGGTGACCTGTCCGGCCAGCTGGCGGCCGGCGGGCGCGACGAGATCGGCCGTCTGAGCACGACGCTGAACACGATGGTCTCGGGTCTGTCGGACTTGGCGCGGACGAACCGGGCGGCGACGGCGGACCTGAACGCGGCCGCGGCCGAGATCCGCGCCTCGGCGCAGGAGCAGGCCGCCTCGGTCGAGCAGCAGTTCGCCGCCGTGCAGGAGACCGCCGCCACGGTGGACGAGATCACCC
>NZ_JBKFAP010000030.1:0-55094 GCF_053345715.1 Methylobacterium sp. D48H | reverse complement strand
GCCGCACCGCGCGACGCCGCGGCGGGCAAGCCCGGCGGCCGGCCGCCGGCCATGCGCTCGGCGGCCCCCTCCCCGGCCCTCGCCTCTGCCCCCGCGCCCGGTCCGACCCGGCGCGAGCAGCGCGCCGCCGCCTCCGCGACCCTCGCCTCCGGCGTGCAGACCCTGACCGTCGAGCCGGACGAGGCCGGGATGCGGATCGACCGCTTCCTCACCGCCCGCTTCCCGCTCCTGCCCTTCACCCGCGTGCAGACCATCGTCCGCAAGGGCGAGTTGCGGGTCGACGGCAAGCGCGCCAAGCCGAACGACCGGCTGGAGCCGGGCATGAGCGTGCGCGTGCCGCCGCTGCGCCTCGACCAGCCCACCGAGCGGCCGCGCAGCGCCGCCCGCGAGCAGGACGACGCCGCCTTCATCCGGTCGCTGATCCTCTACGAGGATGCCGACATGATGATCCTCAACAAGCCTTTCGGCCTCGCGGTCCAGGGCGGTTCGGGGACGGTCCGGCACGTGGACGGCCTGCTCGCCGCCCTCACGGGGCCGGACGGCCAGAAGCCGCGCCTCGTCCACCGGCTGGACAAGGACACGGCCGGGTGCCTGATCATCGCCAAGACCCGGCTCGCCGCCGCGACGCTGGCCAAGAGCTTCCGGTCCCGGGCGGCGCGGAAGATCTACTGGGCGCTCACCGCGGGCGTGCCGCGGGTCCGGCAGGGGCGCGTCTCGACCTACCTCGCCAAGGAGGAGCCCACCGACGCGGACGCGCGGATGCGGGTCGCCAAGCACGGCGACGAGGGCGCGAGCCACGCGCTGACCTACTACGCGATGGTCGATCAGGCGGCCCAGAAGCTGTCCTGGCTGTCGTTCAAGCCGGTCACCGGCCGCACGCACCAGCTGCGCGCCCACGCGGCCCATATCGGCCACCCGATCGTGGGCGACCCGAAATACTTCTCCGTCGAGAACTGGGAGCTGCCGGGCGGCATCCAGAACCGCCTCCACCTGCTCGCCCGGCGGATCGTCATCCCGCACCCGCGGACCGGCAAGCCGGTCGACGTGAGCGCGCCGCTCCCGCCCCACATGGCGCAGAGCTGGAACCTCCTGGGCTTCGACGCCGCCCGCTACGACCCGATCGTCGAGGCTCCGGAGGCCTGAGCCCGCAGCCAGGGCACGATCGCGTCCGCCAGCGCGTCCGGGGCCTCGAGCGGCAGCATGTGGCCCGACCCGTCGATCACCCTCAGCGTCGCGCCCGGGATGCCGTCGCGAAGCTCCCGCGCCTCGTCGAGGCTGCGCAGGGCGTCCTGGGCCGCCGCCACGACCAGGGTCGGGCAGCCGATCGCGCCGAGGCGGTCGTCATCGGATTCGCGCGCCTGCCCGGCCTGGCGCAGGAAGACCTCTCCGCCGAGCCGGTCGCCCATCTGCCGGATCCGGCTCAGGAGGGCGCCGTCGCCGGCGCGGTCCGGGTGCACCGACTGGAGGATCGCCGCACGGCTGAGGCCCCGGTAGCCCTGCTGGCGGATATGGGCGACCGCGGCGGCCTTCCGGCGCGCCTGGGCCGGCGTGTCGGCCCGCGACGAAGTGGCGACGAGGACCAGCGCCTCCACCCGGTCCGGCACGAGCCGGGCGACCGCGCGGGCGACGTAGCCGCCCATGGAGAAGCCGACGAGCCCGAAGCGCGGCGGCGCCTCCGCGACGACGCGGCGCGCCATGTCGGCGATGGCGGCGTCCCCCGCGAGGTCGCCGTGGGTGATCGGCCCCACCTCGGCGAGGCGCGCGACCACGTCGGACCAGAGGTCGGCATCGGTCATGAAGCCGGGCAGCAGCACGAGGTTCATCGCCGGATCACCCTTCCCGTCCCCCAGATAACCGTCACGCGAGCGTCCGTCAGCGTCGCGGCATCTCCGGTGAAAGTCGGGTGCGGTCCGGGCGTCCCGCGCGGCGCATGCCTTGGCAACCGGCCGCGCCGCCTCATATGCTGCCCCGCGCCCCGCCGATCCGCCGCGGGGCCTGTTCCCGGCGGTTCGAGACCCTGACACATGAAGCTCGCGATGCTGGCCTGCCTCGCCGCCCTGTGCCTCACCGGGCCGATCGCGCATGCCGCGCCGGGCGAGACGACCAGGGCGGCGCCGACGGCGAACGGCACCCACCCCCCCGAGACGGCGGCCCCGCATCCGGCCCCGGTGCCCACCCCGGGCGCTGCGCCCGCGCAGGCCGCCCCGCGCACCGCCAACAGTGCCCGCGCGGAGCGCCGGCGGCGCTCCTACGCGGCCTGCAACCGCGCCTCGCATCAGCGCGGATTGCGCGGCGGCAAGCGCCGGCGCTTCCTGATCCGGTGCCGGCTCGGCTACGAGCGGACCCGGATCCCCGGCGGCCAGCCCGCCGCGGCCGCGCCGGCCCAGCCGGGCCGGAAGCCGTGACGGGGACCCGCCTCCTTTCACCCGCGCCGTCGGGGCGGCTCGCGGCGCGACTTCCTGCGCGTCGGTCGCGATGAGGCTCGTCGTCTTCGACGTCGACGGCACCCTCGTCGACAGCCAGCACCTGATCGTGGCGGCCCAGGAGGTGGCGTTCGCGGAGAACGGCCTGCCGGCGCCCGGACGGCGGGAGGCCCTGTCGGTGGTCGGCCTGTCGCTGCCGCAGGCCTTCCGGCGCCTCGTCGGCGAGGACGGCCCGGTCGCGGAACTCTCGGAAAGCTACAAGCAGGCCTACAACCGCCTGCGGCTCGACCCCGCCCACGAGGAACCCCTGTTCCCCGGTATGGCCGACCTGCTGACCCGGCTGCACGGGCGCTCCGACGTGCTGATCGGCCTCGCCACCGGGAAGTCGCGGCGCGGTGTCGACCGGCTGATCGCGCATTACGGCTGGGCGGACTGGTTCGCCACGACCCAGAGCGCCGACGACGCGCCGTCGAAGCCGGATCCGACCATGCTGCAGCAGGCGATCCGCGAGGCCGGCTGCGAGCCCGAGGCCACCGTGATGGTCGGCGACACCACCTTCGACATCGCCATGGGCGTGGCGGCCGGTGCGACGGCCGTCGGGGTCGCCTGGGGCTACCATCCGCCGGACGCGCTCTACGGGGCCGGGGCCGTGACGGTGGTCCCGAGTGCCGCCGCGCTGGAGGCGCTGCTCCTCGAGGGGCTCGCGACCGGCTCCTGATCGCGGGAGGCTCGCGCGCGGGGCCGGAAGCGCCTATCTCGCCTCCATGAGCGATCAGACGACAGACTGGCTCGGGCAACCGAGCGACGGTGACAGGCCCGATCCGGTCCGGGCCGCCCGCGGCCACGCCAAGCCGACCCTGCCCCACCGCTTCTACAAGGAAGCCGGCTTCTCCGAGGATGACGACGGGTTCCGGCTGACCCTGGACGGACGTCCGGCCAACACGCCGGCCCGCAACCCGCTGCGTCTCCCCAGCCGGACCCTGGCCGAGCGCGTCGCGGCGGAGTGGCAGGCCCAGGACACGGCGATCGACCCCGCGCGGATGCCCCTGACCCGGCTGGCCAACACGGCGATCGACGGCGTCACGCCCCGCCTCGCCGAGGTCGCGGCGGATCTCTGCGCCTACGCGGGCACCGATCTCGTGGCCTACCGCGCCGGGGATCCGGAGCGCCTCGTGGCGGCCCAGGCGGAGGCCTGGGATCCGATCCTCGCCTGGGCACGGGACGCGTTCGGTGCGCGGGTGATCCTGAGCGAGGGCGTCATGCACGTCGCGCAGCCGGCCGACACGATCCAGGCGCTCTCCGCTGCGGTGAATGCGGTGACCGACCCGTTCCGGCTGGCGGGCCTGCACACCCTGACCACGCTGACCGGCTCCCTGCTGATCGCCCTGGCGGTTCTCGAGGGCCGGCTGACGCCGGCCGAGGCCTGGGCCGCGGCCCACGTGGACGAGACCTATCAGGCCGCCGTCTGGGGGCGCGACGCCGAGGCGGAGGCCCGCCTCGAGGCGCGCCGGACGGAGTTCGAGGCGGCCGCCGCGTTCGTCGCGGCCGGCGGCTGAGCCCGGGCCGCGACTCGGCGCGGTCGCGCAGATGCAATTGCGCAACAATCCCGCATTCGCGGCGCCCGCCCCGCGTCGGCGGCTGACAAAGCGCGAACACTGTTTTAGGGTTCGACGCACATTGTGTTCGAGTCGACGATGCGTTCCGATCAGCCTGTCCGTTGCAGTTTTGAAGGCGAACTGGCCAATCTGATCGCGTCGAAACAGTTTTCCCGCGATCTTGACGGGCGCTACGCGCTGTTCGACGCCCTCTCGGACCTCGAGCGCCGAGCACAGGGCGCCGGCGCGCCCGCTCTCACCTTGCGCAAGATTGCCGAGATCCGGTTCCTGGCGGGCATCCTGCGCGAGTCGGTGCGCCCGTTCCCGATCGCGCCCCTGCGGACGGTGCTGCGCGTGCGCGAACGGATCGACGCGCGCCGCGCGGTCTCCGCCGAGGCCGCGGATCTCGACGCGGTCTGACGCGGGCGCGGCTCAGGCGGGCTCGGCCAGGGCAGCCTGGATCTTCGCCTCCAGGGCCGCGGGCTTCGTCCCGGGTGCGAACCGGGCGACGACCCGGCCGTCGCGTCCCACCAGGAACTTGGTGAAGTTCCACTTGACCGCCCGCGTGCCGAACAGCCCGGTCCGGGCCCGGGTGAGATGGGCGTAGAGCGGATCGGCGCCCGACCCGTTCACCGCGACCTTGGCGAGCACCGGGAAGCTCACGTCGTAGCGCAGCGCGCAGAAGCTCGCGATCTCGGCGGCGTCGCCCGGCTCCTGCGCGCCGAACTGGTTGCAGGGAAATCCCAGGATCGTCAGGCCCGCATCCCGGTGCCGGCGCCAGAGCGCCTCGAGCCCCTCGTATTGCGGGGTGAAACCGCAGCGGGAGGCCGTGTTCACGATGAGCAGCACCTGACCGCGGTGCTGCGCGAGCGGGTACGGCGTTCCGTCGGCCGCGGAGACGCTGAAATCGTGAACGGTCGTCATGGCCGATCACTCGGGCAAACCGGCCGGATCCGCAAGGCTCGCGCGTCGCGACATGGCGTCGGCCCGCGGCGCGGCCCGGCGATCCCGGCCGCGACTCTAACCCCGTATATGGCCGAGCCGGCGCGCGTGGCGTAACGAGTCCGTCAATCGCGGCGACGAGACTCGGCACGGCCGCGAGTGAGGGGTACTCGCATCCCCCGCCTGGACCCGACCGGGACGTGTGGATGCCGCGCTATCACTTCAACATACACGACGGATCCACGATCCTGGACGGCGCGGGAACGGAGCTGCCGGACTGGCAATCCGCCCGGCTCGAAGCCGTCCGGCGCGCCGGCGACATCCTGAAGCAGGACGCCCAGCGCATCGCCCTCGGCGAGGATTGGCGGATCGAGGTGACGGACCAGACGGGGCTGATCCTGTTCCAGATGACGTTCCTGGTGGTCGAATCCCCGGTCATGCGGCGGCATTCCGGCACCGAGCGCTGAGCCGGCCCCGGGTCCGGCCGGTCGCCCGGTTCAGGCCGGCACTTTCCGGACGTCGAAGCTCGGGCCCTGGGGCGTCATCCGGTCGGTGGTGACGATGCGCTCGTCGGCGCCGACGATGCCGAGGCTGACGTCGCGGTCCGGCAGGATGACGGTGGTGCTCTTGTTGACGTGGACCAGCACGTGCCGGCGCAGGGGCACCGAGGCCACGGCCCAGCGCCTGAGCTGCCCGTAATAGGGCTCGCGCCGCCACGCGTTCGCCTGTCCGGGATCGACCTGCACGTTCATGTTGCGGGTGAGCGGATCGAGGCTCAGCACCATCTTGGCGCGGTCCGGCTTCCATTCCGGGCCGAGCCATCCCTCCGTCATCCAGAGGCAGTGGAAGGCCCGGCAATGGTCCGGGCGGGTGGCGTGGATGGCGCAGCCCTGGCCGGCCTTCGTATGGCGGCACCACTGGCCCGCGACGCTCTCGACCGCGGGCACGTCGTAGACCTTGCAGCACAGCGTGCAGGCGCCGCAGGCGCGGCCGGGGGCGGGTTGGGCGACGTAGGCTTCCGGATTGAGCATCGGTCGGGCGCGGCGAGGGGCGGTGCTGGAGTAGCGCTGGCGGCATGCGTCCGGCAACGGCCGGACGCGGATCCTCCGGGCTACCTGACGGGGCATCGGGTCGGTAGTGTGGCGGCGGTCACCCGCGCACGAGGACCTTGCGAACCATGCTCTCGAACCTCGCGACCCGCGACGTCGAAACCCTCCTCCATCCCTACACCAACCTGTCGACGCACCGACAGACCGGCCCGCTGGTGCTGGAACGGGGCGAGGGCGTGCATGTCTACGACACCGAGGGGCGCTCCTACATCGAGGGCATGTCCGGTCTGTGGTGCACGGCGCTGGGCTACTCCAACGCGGAGCTCGTGGAGGCGGCCCGGGCGCAGATGGCGCGCATGCCCTTCACGCACCTGTTCTCAGGCCGCAGCCACGATCCGGGCATCGAGCTCGCCGAGACGCTGAAGGAGCTGATGCCGGTCCCGACCTCGAAGATCTTCTTCACCTCCTCGGGGTCGGAGGCCAACGACACGCAGGTCAAGTTGACCTGGTACTACAACAACGCCCTGGGTCGGCCGCAGAAGAAGAAGATCATCGCCCGCCAGAAGGGCTACCACGGCGTCACGGTCGCGAGCGCCTCGATGACCGGGCTCGCCGCGAACCACGCCGACTGGGACCTGCCGCTGCCGGGCTTCCTGCACGTCTCGCCCGCGCACCACTACCGGGGCGCCGAGCCGGGCGAGAGCGAGGAGGCCTACGCGGCGCGCCTCGCCGCCGAGCTGGAGGAGACGATCCTGCGCGAGGGACCCGAGACGGTCGCGGCCTTCATCGCCGAGCCGGTGATGGGCGCGGGCGGCGCGATCGTGCCGCCGCGGGGGTACTTCGCGGCGATCCAGGCGGTGCTGGCCAAGTACGACGTCCGCTTCATCGCCGACGAGGTGATCTGCGGCTTCGGCCGGCTCGGCACGTGGTTCGGCAGCGAGGCGCTGGGGGCCCGGCCCGATTCGATCTCCTTCGCCAAGGCCCTGACCTCGGCCTACATGCCGCTCGGCGGCGTGAGCATCGACGAACCGCTCTACGAGGCGCTGATCGGCCAGAGCGAGAAGATCGGCACCTTCGGCCACGGCACCACCTATTCCGGGCACCCGGTGGCCGCCGCGGTGGCCCTGAAGGCGATCGAGATCTACCGCCGCGACCGGGTGATCGAGGGCGCGGCCGAGAAGGCGCCGCAGTTCCAGCGCCGTCTGGCGGCGCTCGCCGGGCACGACATCGTGGGCGAGGCCGGCGGCCTCGGGCTGATCGGCGGCCTGGAGATCGTCGCCGACAAGGCCAGCAAGCGGCAGTACGATCCGAAGAAGGGCGTGGCCGCCCGCTGCGTCGCCTTCGCGCAGGGCGAGGGGCTGATCGTGCGGGCGCTTGCCGGGGACCGCGTCGCCGTCTGCCCGCCGCTGATCATCGCGCCGGACGAGATCGACGCTCTGTTCGACCGGCTCGGCCGCGCGCTGGACCGCACCCGCGACTGGATCCGCGCCGAGGGGCTGGAGGCGATGCCGGGCTGAGACCGCCCCGCGCGTCGCTGCGCGGGCGCGGACCCCGGCCGCGGTGGTCGCCTGCCGCCGTCACACCGCGTCGCGCGGCGCGTCCGGCAGCGCGGCGGCCTGGATCCCCGCCGCGGTCAGCGGCGTGATGCGGAGCGTGGTGATCCGGTTCTTGGCCTTCCGCAGCACCTGGAAGCGGAAGCCGTGGAAGTTGAAGGCGGTGCCCTGGTCCGGGATGGTCCGCGCCTCGTGGATGACGAGGCCGGCGATGGTGGTCGCCTCCTCGTCGGGCAGGTCCCAGTCCATGGCCCGGTTCAGGTCGCGGATCGGCACGCCGCCGTCCACGTTCACCGACCCGTCCCCCTGCGGGCGCACGCCCGAGACGGTGACGTCGTGCTCGTCGGCGATGTCGCCGACGATCTCCTCCAGGATGTCCTCCAGGGTCACGAGCCCCATCACCTCGCCGTACTCGTCGACCACGAGGGCGAAGTGGGTCTTCTTGGTCAGGAAGGCCTTGAGCTGGGCGCGCAGCGACGTCGTGCCCGGCACGAACCACGTCTCCAGGGCCAGCGCCTCGACCTTGAGGCCGGAGGCGTCGCCGCCCGCGGCGTCGAGCGCCCGCAGCAGGTCCTTGGCGTGGAGGACGCCGACGATGTTCTCGGGCGTGCCGCGCCACAGCGGCATGCGGGTGTAGGGCGAGGCCAGCACCGCCCGGACGATGTCCTCGGAGGGCTGGTCGGCGTCGATCGCCCGCATCTTCGTGCGGTGGACCATCACGTCGGAGACCGACAGGTCCGACAGGTCGAGGAGGCCGCCCAGCATGTCGCGCTCGGCCTTGGCGACGCCGCCCTCCCGGTGCATCAGCGCCACCTGCCCGCGCAACTCCTCGGCGGCGGTGAGGATCGACTGGTGCTCGCCGATGGTGACGCCGAACGGTTTCAGCATCACCCGCACGACGTGCTCGATGGCGATGGCCAGCGGGCCCATCAGCGCCACCGCGAAGGCCACCGGGCGGGCGGTGAGCAGGGCGGCCTTGTCGGGTTTGGAGATCGCCAGCGTCTTCGGCAGCACCTCGGCGAAGACGATGACCAGCACCGACATGCCGACCGTCGCGTAGATGACGCCGCTCTTGCCGAACAGCGCCGTGAGCACGCTGGTGGTGAAGGCCGAGGCGCCGATCGCCACGATGTTGTAGCCGATCAGCATCGCGCCGATGAAGCGCTCGCGGATCGCCAGGATGCGGTTGACGATCGCGGCGCGCGGGTCGCCCGCCTGCTCCAGGGCGTGCATTCGGGCTCGCGAGGCGGCCGTGAAGGCCGTCTCCGCGCCCGCGAAGAAGGCCGAGAGCAGCAGCGAGATCGCCACGATGCTCGCGGCGAACCACAGGTCGATATGGGTTTCCATCGGGTCCGTCAGGCACGCCTCGCGCGGCTTGTCGGCCGCCCATATAGCGCCTCCTGCGACTTATTGCGCGCCGATCGGGCGCACCGTCCACGTCCCCCAGTAGACGGGCCGCCCGTACAGGCTCGACGCGTCGCGCCCGGAGGCGGTCGGGGCGAGCCGGTCGAGCCAGGTCAGGAAGCCCGCCTTGTTCGGGTAGATCGCCGGCGTGTCGAGGTTGCCCTCCGCGTCGGTCATCCAGAAATGCGCGCTGCGGTCGTACCGGCCGCTGCCGTCGCCCCCCGAGCGCAGCCCGAGATAGGCGGCGGAGCGGCCCGCGTCCACCGGATCGGCGTAGAGCTTGAGGGCGCCGATCCCGTCGAGGTTCATGTCGGCCGTGTACTGCAGGCAGATATCCGCCACCGGACCGCCCGGGGCGTTGGCGGGCCGCTGGCACGTGTAGGAGACCGCCCAGCGCGGCATGCCCTTGGCGCGGGCCACCCGCACGAGGGTCCCGGGCGGCAGCGGCCCGGCGAGCTTGCGCGCCGTCGACCAGACCTTCGGCCCCGACAGGTCCTGCGCGGTACGCAGGAACAGCCCGGTGCGGCGCTTCTCGGGGGCGAGGCCGCAATCCTCGGGCAGCACGTCGGTGTAGACGTAGTGATAGGTGCGGTCGACGACGCTGATCGAGCCGGCGAGCCCGTGGGTCTCGAAGGCCGGCGCCGTGCAGGCCGACGTGACCGGCTTGCCCGCCTCGTCGACCACCGCGGCGGGGACGGGCGGGTCGGCGCGCCGGCCGCGGCCGGCGCCCGCCTCGAACGGCGTCCATGCCAGCCCGTAGCCGTCGGCGGTGCGGGTCCGGATCTCGAAGGTCTGGAAGTCGAGGGTGCGCGCCTCGATCTGGACGCGGCGCCGGACGTCGGCCGGGCCCGTCGCCGGCGCGTCCGGTTCCGCCCGCCGGCGCCGACGCCGGCCGCGGCGCTCGGGCTCGGCCGCGTCGCCGCCGGTGGCGCCCACGCGCTCCTGCCCGAGCAGGAAGACGTAGCTGTAGGCCTCGCCGGCCCAGGTCCGGCCCGTCACGGCGATGGGGTCGCGCGGGCCGATGCCCTCCGCGGACGGTGTCGGCTCGGACCAGCCGCGCGTCCGCGCGCGCTCCTCCGGCAGGTCGACCCAGAACCGGTCGGCCGAGGGCGGCAGCGTCGTGACCAGGGCCTCGAAGGTGCGGCCGGTGCGCAGGGCGCCGCCGTCGCGGCTGTCGGTGGCGCGCCGCTCCGGGCACGGCTCGTCCCGGCGGGACGCCACCGGTGTCTGGCCCTGGAACACGGCCTGGAGCGGGCCGGGCGCCTCGGAGCGGGCGAGCCGCAGGATCTGCACGCCGCGCACGAAGGCGCAGGGCGCCGGCGCGATGAGGACGCCCTCGGCCTCCGAGCCCTCGCGGCAGATCTCCAGCGCGCCGCCCCCGGTCAGGAAGCAGCTCGGGGCGCTGCCCTCGTAGCCCGCGGGCCGGGCCTCGGCGGGGCGCGTCCCGATCAGCGCGAATCCGGCCTGCGCCGAGAGCGCCGCGAGGGCCGCGAGGCGCATGCCGGAGCGCAGGCCCGAGCGCCCGCCCGAGCGCCGGGACGCGGCGTCGCGTGCAGGGGGAATGACGGTATCGGGAGGCGATGTCGTGGCAGTCTTTGTAGAAATCACGTCTATCGCCGATGTCGATCCGGATGTCGGAACAGTCTCGCAGCCTCTAACTCACGGCCGCTGAGCCGGAAAGTGGCGCGGACCACGCAAGCCCCCTTCGATGGGGACGGGGCGAACCCGGCGCCCGCTCGCCCGTTGTCGCGGCTTGAGGGCCCCGCTGGCCCGACCCTTTCAGCGCCCGGAGATCAGCGCATGGACATCGCCGTCGAAACCGTCACCGACATCGTCATGCGGCTGCGCGCCATCGAGGTGAAGGAGGGCAACACCGACCCGGATTCGGGTTCGAACCCGATCGACGACGGCGCCACCGACGTCCTGGTCTCCGGCACCGACGACGCCACCGAGTCCGAGGTCCGCGGCCTGATCGCCGGGCTCGACGACGATTCCCGCGCCGAGCTGCTCGCCCTCCTCTACGTCGGGCGCGGCGACATGGAGCCGGAGGAGTGGAGCGAGGCTGTCCGCTTCGCCCGCGAGCGCGAGGCCGCCGGCGAGGGCGCCGCGCGGGAACTGCTGGGCTCTCCCGACGCCGGCGACCTCCTGGAGGAAGGCCTCGACGCGATGGGGCTCAGCCCCGAACTGCCGCAGGCCTGAGCGCCCGGACGGGGGCCGGTCGCCATGGCCTCGCGCGCGCGCAGGGGCGCCACGAAGGCGCTGCGGGTCCTCACGCGGCCGGTCCGCCGCGCGCAGGGCCATGGCGGCAAGGGCCGCGGCGGGCTCGTGGTCGAGCCCTACCGCGGCTACGGGTCACGGGACGAGGTGTTCCTGATCGGCCGGGTCTTCCGGCAGTCGCCGGGGATACCCGGCGAGGATCCCGAATCGCTGCGGGCGCAGTGGCGCGACCTGCGCCGCCGCATCGCCCGGCGGACGATCGCCGGTGCGGCCGTCACCGCCCGGTTCGGCGACGATGCCGTCCGGGTCGAGACCGACCGGGACGGCTATTTCCGCGTGCACCTGCACCCGCGCTCGCCTCCGGCCGAGACAGGTGACTGGCACGCGGTCGAACTCCGCCTCGAGGCCGATCCGCCGATCCCCGCCGAGGGCGCGGTGTTCATCCCGCCCGACCGCTGCCGCTGCGTCGTGGTCAGCGACATCGACGACACGGTCATGCGCACCGGCGTCGCCAACAAGCTGAAGATGCTCTGGCGCCTGTTCGTGGAGGATGCCGAGAGCCGGGTCGCCTTCCCGGGCGTCGCCGCCCTGTACCGCGCCCTCCACGCGGGCGCCGGCGGCGGCGAGGGCAACCCGATGCTCTACGTCTCCCGCGCGCCCTGGGGCCTCTACGAGATGCTGTCGGAGTTCTTCCAGCGCCACGGCATCCCGGCGGGGCCGGTGCTGTTCCTGCGGGAATGGGGCCTGTCCTGGACCCACCCGCTGCCGCGCCGGGCCACCGACCACAAGCAGGCGCTGATCCGGCACATGCTCGCCCTCTACCGCGACCTGCCCTTCGTGCTGATCGGCGACAGCGGCCAGCACGACCCGGAGGTCTACGCGCAGATCGTCGAGGAGAATCCCGGGCGGGTGCTGGCGGTCTACATCCGCAACGTGTCCCGCGGCTCCGCGCGAGTGGAGGAGATCGTCCGGCTCGCCGGCGCCGTCGCCCGGGCCGGATCGAGCCTCGTGCTCGCCGCCGACAGCGTCGCCATGGCCGAGCACGCGGCCGCCATCGGGCTGATCGCGCCCGGGGCGGTGACCGGCGTCGCCGACGAGCACGCGGCGGCGGCCGAGACCGGGCCGCGCCGGGAGACCGCCCGGATCACGCCGGAACCGTCGGGCGTCGCCGACGCGGCCGAGGACCCGATCGGGCCGGAGGCGATCGCCGAGGCCCTCGCCGGCGACGGCGCTGTGCCGGCGACCCTGGTGGTCGAGCCGGAGACGCCGGCCGCGCTCCCGCGGCTCGGTGCGTGAACGCGCGGCCGCGATCGTCACCCGGGCGGCTGTCGCGGGCCGCCCGGTCCGATAAGTATCGGCCGAGCGCGGCCGGCACCCGCCGAGACGGGTCGCGGAACGGGCTGCCGCGGGAGGAATCGAGATGCGCCTGAGCCTGTCCGCTCTGCTGATGATCGCCTGCGGCACCCAGGCCGCCCTCGGGCAGGCCGCGCCCGCGGAGCGGGCCGTGCCGCGCTTCGCCCAGCTGGAGGCCGAGATGGGCGCGGCCAACGCCGCCCCGGGGCCGCGGACGGTGCCGGCCAAGGTGGTGCCGGTCCCCGACACGACGAGCCCGCAATTCCGCACCGCGGTGGCGGCGCCCTACCGGGTGCCGGCCTGGAACGCGAACCCGCCGGACGCCGCGGCCTGGAAGGCGCTGGTCGACAAGCTCGCTGCCGCCGGAGCCGCCACCCTGCCGGCGCTCCGCGAGAAGCTGGGCGTCACCAGCGAGGCCGCGGTGATCGGCGGCGTGAAGGCCTTCGTGATCCAGCCCCGGCAGATCCCCGAGGCCAACCGCGACCGGCTCCTCCTGCACATCCACGGGGGCGGCTACGTCTACAATGCCGGCGAGGCCGGAACGCTGGAGGCGATCCTGATGGCCGGCCTCGGCGGCTACAAGGTCATCTCGGTGGATTACCGCATGCCGCCGGACGCGCCCTACCCGGCCGCCATGGACGACGCGACCGCCGTGTGGCGGGCCATGCTGTCCATGCAGAAGCCCGGGAACATGGCGGTGTTCGGCACCTCAACGGGCGGCGGCATGACGCTGGCGCTGATGCTCCGCGCCAAGGCCGAGGGGCTGGCGCTGCCCGCGGCGATCGGTCTCGGAACGCCCTGGTCGGACATGACCGAGACCGGCGACAGCTACCGGACCAACGAGTGGCTCGACAACGTGCTCGTCAGCTATTCCGGCTACCTGACGCCGGCCGCCAAGCTCTACGCCGCCGGCCGCGACCTGAAGGACCCGCAGCTCTCGCCGATCTACGGCGACTTCGCCGGCCTCCCGCCCGCGATCCTGGTCACCGGCACCCGCGACCTGTTCCTGTCGAACACGGTGCGCACCCACCGGAAGCTGCGCGCCGCCGGGATCGAGGCGTCGCTGCAGGTGTTCGAGGGCATGTCTCACGCCCAGTACCTGTTCACGCCGGACGCGCCCGAAACCAGGGAAGTCTTCGGAGAAATGGCGCACTTCTTCGACGATCATCTGGGTCGCTGAGGGGCGGCGGCGCGGGCTCGCGCGGAACTCGTGCTCACGAAATGGTGCAATGCAGCATCTCGGTGGAGAGGGTTCACATCCGGGCCGCGATGCCTAGGTTCGGCCCCTCGCAGCCGGTCCACGCTCCTCGAGCCTCCTGGAGGCCATCCGTGCAAACCTACACCCTCGCCATCGCCGACGGCGTCCTGTTCGCCTGCCTGCCCGACGAGGCCGACATCTCGGCCGCGATCACCGACGCGACCGCGACCAATTACGGGTTCGGCCTCAGCCTCGACATCGTCCGCGGGGCGACCCTGACCGACGCGGCCCGTCCCGAGGACGAGGTCGTGTGGCAGGAAGGGCCGGACAGCGAGCTGCTCGACGCGCAGGGGCGGCGCTACCGCTACGCCGTCCGCCGACCCTGCTGACGAAAGCCCGGCGCGGACCTGACACCGGGACGCCCGCCGGTGCTACGCTCCGCCGATGGAGCGGCGGGCGACAGGGGCGGGACGGTGGGGCGGGCTCGCCCGATTCCTCGTCCTCTACGCGGCGCTCTACGGCGCCTACGGGGTGCTGTCGCCGGTCCTGCCGGGCTTCCTCGCCGCGCGCGGCCTGACGCCCGGCGAGATCGGCCTCCTCCTCGCCGCCGCGGGCGCCCTGCGTCTCGCGGTCGGGCCCCTGGCCGGCGCCTTCGCCGACCGCCACCGGGCCGGCCGATCCGTCCTGGCGGCGAGCCTCGCGCTGGCCGGGCTCAGCGCCCTGGCGCACCTGCCGGGCGCCGGGCTGGCGCAGCTGATCGGGCCGGCGCTCCTCTACGCGGCGGGCACCGCGGCCCCGGCGCCCCTCGCCGACGCGCTGGCCCTGGCCGCCGCGCGCGGCGGCGCGGCGTTCCAGTACGGCTGGGTCCGCGGCGCGGGCTCGGCCGCGTTCATCGTCGGCACCGCCGCGGCCGGCTGGCTGATCGGCCTCCACGGCCTCGCCGCCGCCCTCGTGGCGAGCGGCGGCCTGTTCCTGGCCGCCGGCGCGGCGACCCTGCCGCTGCCCGCCGCTCCGGGCGGCGCGGCCGAGGCCGGGGCGCCGTGGCACGGCTTCGGCGCCCTGGTCGCCCTGCCGCGCTTCCGCCGCACGGTGCTGGTCGCCGCCCTGGTGATCGGCGCGCACGCGATGCACGACGGCTTCGCCATGATCCTGTGGCATTCCGCCGGGATCCCGGCGACCACCGCCGGCCTGCTCTGGTCGGTCTCGGTGGCCGCGGAGGTCCTGGTCTTCCTGCTGGTCGGACCGCCCCTGCTGGCGCGGATCGGCCCGGCGACCGGCATCGCGGTGGCGGCCTGCGCGGGCGCCCTGCGCTGGGCGGTGCTGGCATCCACGACCGCGCTTCCCTGGCTCGCCGCCGCCGAGTCCCTGCACGGGCTGAGCTTCGCCCTCCTTCACCTCGCCTGCCTGGGGCTCATCGAGGCGTCGACGCCGGCCGATCTCCGGACGACCGCGCTGGCGCTCTACGGCACGCTGGGCCTCGGCCTGTCGGGGGTGGCCGCGACCCTGGCCTCCGGGGCGCTCTACGGGGCGTTCGGCGCTTCGGCCTTCTGGGCCATGGCGGCGCTGAGTCTCGCGGCCCTGCCGCTCGTGCCGGCGCTGCGGGATCGCTGAAGCGGCGGGTTCTTTTCCCGCGCCTATGGTACGGACCCGGAACGGACCCGCCCGAAAAGCCCCGCATGCCCGCCGTCGCCGAGATCCTGATCCCGCTCGCCCTCGATACGCCCTACAGCTACGTGGCGCCGGCCGGGCTCGACCTCGCCCCGGGCGACGTGGTGCAGGTGCCCCTCGGCCCGCGCGAGATCGTCGGGGTGGTCTGGGGCGTCGCCGAGACGCCCGGCGGCTCGAACCTGCGGCCCGTGACCGGCCGCCTCCCCTTCCCGCCCCTGTCGGAGCCGCTGCGCAGCCTCGTCGACTGGATCGCCCGCTACACGCTGGCGCCGAAGGGCTCGGCACTCGCCATGGTCCTGCGGCTGCCCGACGAGGCGGCCGCCGGCGAGACCGCCCGCGTCGCCGTGCGCCTCACCGACAAGCCCCCGTCCCGGCCGACCCCGGCCCGCACCAAGGTGCTCGCCGCGGCGGCCGACGGCGCCCTGCGCGGCAAGAGCGCGCTCGCCAAGGAGGCGGGCGTCTCGCTCTCGGTGGTCGACGGGCTGATCGACGACGGCGTCCTCGAGACCGTCGCGGTCGAGCCGGAGCCGGTCGCGCCGCGGCCCGACCCGGACTTCCCGCGGACGCCGCTCTCGCCCGCCCAGGCCGAGGCGGTGGCGGCCCTCGTCGCCCCCTTCCCGTGGGACCGGCCGCAGCCGCGGGAATCCGACGATCTCCGCCCGGTCCTGCTGGAGGGCGTCACGGGCTCCGGCAAGACCGAGGTCTATTTCGAGGCGGTGGCCGCCTGCGTCCGGGCCGGGCGGCAGGCCCTGATCCTGATGCCCGAGATCGCCCTGACGGCGCAGTTCCTCGACCGGTTCGCCGCCCGGTTCGGGGTCCGGCCGGCGGCGTGGCATTCCGGGATCGGCGGCAAGCGGCGCGAGCGCCTGCGCGCCGCCGTGGCCGAGGGCGAGGCGCTCGTGGTGGTCGGCGCGCGCTCCGCCCTGTTCCTGCCCTTCGCGCGGCTCGGCCTGATCGTGGTCGATGAGGAGCACGAGACCGCCTACAAGCAGGAGGACGGCGTCCATTACCACGCCCGCGACATGGCGGTGGTGCGCGGACGCCTCGAGGGCTGCCCGGTCGTCCTGACCTCGGCGACGCCCGCGATCGAGACCCGCGTCAACGCCGCGCGGGGGCGCTACCGGCACGTCCTGCTCCCCGAGCGCTTCGGCGGCCGGCGCCTGCCCGACATCGCCGCGATCGACATGCGCCTCGACCAGCCCGAGCGCGGCCGCTTCCTCAGCCCGCCGCTGGTCAACGCGGTGAAGAGCACCCTGGAGCGCGGCGAGCAGGCGCTGCTGTTCCTCAACCGCCGGGGCTACGCGCCGCTGACCCTCTGCCGCGCCTGCGGCCACCGCTACCAGTGCAAGAACTGCTCGACCTGGCTCGTGGAGCACCGGTTCCGCCGGGCGCTGGTCTGCCACCAGTGCGGCTACGCCGAGCGCCGGCCGGAGGCCTGCACCGAGTGCGGGACCTTCGACAATCTCACCGCCTGCGGGCCCGGCGTCGAGCGGATCGCCGAGGAGGCCGCCGAGATGTTCCCGGACCGGCGCATCGTCGTCCTGTCGAGCGACTTTCCCGGCGGCGCCGAGCGTCTGCGCCAGGAACTCGAGGCGGTGGCGGCCGGCGCGTGCGACGTCGTGATCGGCACGCAACTCGTGGCCAAGGGCCACAACTTCCCGTTCCTGACGCTGGTCGGCGTCCTCGACGCCGATATCGGCCTGACCTCGGGCGACCCGCGGGCGGCGGAGCGCACCTTCCAGTTGCTCCAGCAGGTCACCGGGCGCGCCGGACGCGGCGAGAAGCCCGGGCGCGCCCTGGTCCAGACCTACCAGCCGGACCACCCGGTGATCGCGGCGCTCCTCTCGGGCGACGCCGAGCGCTTCTACGCGGAGGAGATCCAGGCCCGCGAGGCGGCCGGCCTGCCGCCGTTCGGGCGGCTCGCGGCCCTGATCGTCTCGGCGAGCGAGCGCGAGGTCGCGGAGGCGCACGGGCAGGCGCTCGCCCGCGCCTCCGAGCCGCCGGAGGGCGTGATGGTCCTGGGCCCCGCCGAGGCGCCCCTCGCCCTGGTGCGCGGCCGCTACCGGTTCCGGCTGCTCGTGAAGACCGAGCGCAACGTCGATCTCCAGGCCTACCTGCGCGCCTGGATCACCCGGGGACCGAAGGTGCGGGGCAACGTCCGGGTCGCCATCGATGTCGACCCGCAGAGCTTTTTGTAGGAGACTTCGCGGGCCTCCCGGTCTCGTGAACGCCGGTTCGCCGTCGGGAGGCATGTCAGAGCGAGGGTCCGGAGCCATACCGGTTCGTCCCGCGATCGGGTATGGCTCAGGTCACGGGCGGCGGACCCTGGTCGGAGACCGGCTACGGGACGCATGCGGTTCCCGGAGGAGCGATCAGTGCTGACCTACACCAAGACGCCGGATTCGAATGTCGCCGAGATCGTGGTCGACGGGAAGATCACCGACGAGGAGATGAACGCGGCGATGACCGCGATGAAGGCCGACCTCGACAAGGGCGGCAAGATCAAGCTGCTCGAGGATATCCGCGCCTTCGAGGGCATGGAGCCCGCGGCCTTCTTCAAGGACCCGCGCTTCGGCATCTCGATGATGAAGAGCATCAGCCACGTCGCCCTGGTGACGGACGCGCCCTGGCTGAAGGCGCTGGCCGAGACCTTCAACTTCGTGTCGCCGACCCAGATCAAGGTGTTCGAGCGCGCCCGCATCGACGAGGCGCGGAGCTGGCTCGCCGCGGCCGCCTGAGCGACCTCAGTCGGCCTGCGCGGTGCGGGTGTCGCTGCGCCGCGCGGTCCAGTGGCCCGAGCACAGGGACGAGACCTTCCAGGTGCCGGCGCCGCTGCCGGCCTGGAGCCGGCCGGTGCCGGTGCCGCTCGCCGTCCCGTTGCTGACCGTGATGCCGACGCTGCCGTCGGGCCGCACGTGGCCGTTGACCTGCGCCCCGGCGCTGCCGGAAATGAGCTGCACCTGCCCCTCGCGGATCGCGAGCGCGTAGGTGTAGCGGGCGCTGCACAGGCCGCTCTCCGTCACCAGCTCCACCGACCACCGCCCGTTATGCGCGCTCGGCCCCGCGCTGGCGGGCAGGCACGTCGGGAGGAGAAGGCCGGCGGCGAGGGCCGCGACCGCGGTCAGCTTGGTCATGCGATGCAATCTTTCAGCGAAGCGGACACCGCCGGAAGCGGCGTGCACGGTCAGAATCATCGATCGAGGATGACTCGACGCTGAACGATGGAAGCGGCAAGAGTATGGCTGCCTCCCGCCTGTTCAAGATAGATTACGGCCGACAGTCTCCCGACCAATAGTCAAGCTCGTTGCGGACGATGCTGTGGACTGATCTGCCGACCGGAGCGTCCAAGTCTCCGCTCATCACGGAGGAGACGGAGGCGGCCGAGGTCCTGCACGCGCCTGTCGAGGATCGCCGGACCCGCGGGAAAGCGCCCGCGAGACCGCGGCCGAACCTGCCCGCGCGGGAGAGCCTCGGGCGCCTCGGGGCGGGCCGGCGATCGAGCAACCGGCCTCGATCGGGCCGGGCGGGATCCATGATCGGATCCGTCCGCGGGCGCGGGCAGCCGACCAGCGCGCCGCGCCGCCCTCTCGGGTTGTGACGGGCCGCGCGGGACGGCCGGAGCGACTCGCGGTGCTCAGTCGGTGAGCGGCCGGGCTTCCTCGGGCAGCATGATCGGGATCCCGTCGCGGATCGGGTAGGCGAGCTTCGCCGAGCGGCTGATCAGCTCCTGCCGGGCCGCATCGTATTCCAGGGTGCCCTTGGTCAGCGGGCAGACCAGGATCTCCAGGAGCTTCGGGTCGACGCGGGTCGCCTCGACGGGGGCGGTGAGATCGTTGGACATCGGTAGGGCAACCTATTGCATCGGCGACTCGGGACCCGAGCCGCGAACCAGTTCCATCTGCGTGACCGCGATCAGGATCTCGGCCCGGGTCTTCAGGTCGGGAGCCTCCAGCATCGCCTGCTTCTCGCGCACGCCGAACGGGCTCATCATGCACAGGGCGTTGACCAGCGCCTCGTCGGGCGCCTCGTCGATCCCGGCCCAGTCCACCTTGAGGTCGTTCGACTCCACGAAATCGCGCAGCGCCTTGAGGACGCCCTCGCGGTCGACCTGCTCCTCGCCCGCCCGCGGCTCGAAGTCCACCGCGAACTCGTCGTAGGAGACGTGGCAGCGGCGATAGGGGCCGATCGAGGCCAGCTCGCTCTCGACCCGGAACCGGGTGACGCCGGTGAGCGAGATCAGGTACCGGCCGTCGCCGGTCTCGGCGTACTGGGTGACGCGGCCCGCGCAGCCGACGCGGTAGAGCTTCGGATTCGATCCGCCCGACCCTTCCGGGTCGGGCTGGATCATCCCGATGATCCGGTCCGTCCGCATGGCATCGTCCACCATCGCGAGATAGCGCGGCTCGAAGATGTTGAGCGGCATCTGTCCCCGCGGCAGCAGCAGCGCGCCGGACAGCGGGAAGACCGGGATCACGGCCGGGCAATCCGCGGGGCCCTTGTAGCTCGCATGGGTGCTCATGGCGCCTCCCAGAGGGGCCGATCGGTGGGCCGGCGCGCGAGCCGGTGCCTCACGAGAACAGAAGTGCCGAGAGCTTGCGCCGGCCGCGGATCGTGTCGGGGTCCATCACGCCCCAGGCCTCGAAGAATTGCAGCAGCTGCTTGCGCGCACCGTCCTCGTTCCAGTCCTTGTCGCGCTTGCGCAGCTCGATCAGGTGATCGACCGCCTGGCCGCGCTCCCCCCGGGCGGCGAGCCCGAGTGCGAGGTCGAACCGCGCCTGATGGGCGTCCGGGTTGGCCTCGACCTCGCGCTGCAGGCCCGCGAGGTCGCCCAGCGACGCCGCCTGCTCGGCGAGTTCCAGGGCGGCGCGGATGCCGACGAGCGCCGGGTCGCCGGCCTTCGCCTCCGGAACCATCGCCAGGACGCGCTTGGCGTTCTCGATCTCGCCCGCGTCGAGCTGCATCTTGGCGAGGCCGGCCAGCGCGGTGACGTTGTCGGGCTGCTGCTCCAGCACGGCCGCGTAGATCTCGGCGGCGCCGGCGAGGTCGCCTTCCTGGATCAGGGCCGCCGCGTCGGCGAGGGCCGCCTCCAGCGGGTCCTGCTGCGGACCGGCCACGCGCGCGATCAGCTCCTTGATCTGGCTCTCCGGGACCGCGCCCATGAAGCCGTCGACCGGCTGGCCCTTCTGGAAGACGATGACCGCCGGGATCGACTGGATGCCGAGCTGACCGGCGATCGAGGGATGCTCGTCGATGTTCATCTTCGCGAGGACGACCGCGCCCGCGGCTTCCCGGACGACCTTCTCCAGGACCGGCGTGAGCTGCTTGCAGGGCCCGCACCAGGGTGCCCAGAAATCGACCAGGACCGGCCGGTTCATCGACTCGGCGATGACATCCTGACGGAAGCTCGCGGTGGTCGTGTCCTTGATGAGGGAGCCGGTGTCGCCGGCCGGGGTACCGCCCGCGGCGAGGGTGTCGTTGAGCATCGGTCTGGCTTCGGAACCTTTTTCGTGGAGCGCCTTAAATGGGGCTTCCGCCCCGGTCTGACCAGCCCGGAGGCCTGGATCCTCAGCGCGGCGGCGCGGCAGCCGGCGCGCCCGCCGCCGCCTTGGCGGCGGTCACGAACGTGCCAGCGAAGGGACGCCCGTCGGCGGTGCTGGCCTCGCAGGTGATCGCGGTGCGCCCGGCTTCCGGGGTCGAGAAGCGGCAGGCGCCGATCGCGAGGATCGGGGCGCCGTCCTTGCCCGTGGTGACGACGTTGATCGGCTGCAGCGGATCGGTCTCCTCGGTGGCCTCCTGCTGGGCGCCGTTGCCGCTGAAGCTGAGGGTCTGACCGTCGGAGGTCGTGAAGTCGAAGCTCGTGCGGTTGCGGCTCACCGCGTTCGTCAGGACGTTGCTGCAGGCCGCGCTCAGGTCCTGCGTGCCGATGACGAGCTTCTCGCAGGTCCCTTCCAGCCGCAGTGCCGCCTGGGCGCGGGCCGCCGAGGGCAGGCTGACGAGGGCGCAGAGCAGCGCGAGGCGCAGGCTGTTGGTCATGGCGTGTCGGGCATCCTCCGGTTGAGAGCCGAACTAGGCGCGCCGCGCACGCCGTCGAGGGGCACGGCCCCCGGACCGGCGCGACGGGAGGTGGGTCGCGGACGCGCCGGACGCCCTCAACCCACCCGCACGGGCGCGGCAGGGACGCCGGGCGGGGCGGCCCGCTAGCCCGCGAACCGCAGGGCCCGGTCGTTCGGCGCGGCGAGGTCGAGGTCGGGCCCGAGGGGCACGATCCCCGTCGGATTGATGGTCGGATGGCTCTCGTAATAGTGCCGCTTGATGTGGGTGAGGTTCACGGTCGGCGCGACGCCCGGCAGCGCGTAGAGGTCGCGGAGGTAGTTCGACAGGTTCGGGTAGTCGGCGATCCGGCGCCTGTTGCACTTGAAGTGCCCGACATAGACCGCGTCGAACCGCACCAGCGTCGTGAACAGCCGGATGTCGGCCTCGGTCAGCCGGTCCCCGCAGAGGTAGCGGCTCCGCTCGAGGCGCGCCTCGAGCGCGTCGAGTTCCGCGAACAGCGCCTCGAAGGCCTGGGCGTAGGCCTCCTGCGTCGTCGCGAAGCCCGCCTTGTAGACGCCGTTGTTCACGCGGTCGTAGACGCGGCCGTTCACGGCGTCGATCTCGGCGCGCAGGTCCGGGGGATAGAGGTCGGGGCCGGTGCCCCCGAAGGCGTCGTTCAGCATCCGCAGGATCTCGGCGGATTCGTTCGACACGATGGTGGCGCGCTCCCGGTCCCAGAGGGTCGGGACGGTGACCCGGCCGCTGTAGGACGGGTCCGCCGCCAGGTAGACCTCGTAGAGGCGCCGGGCGCCGTGGATCGGGTCGGGCGTCGCGCCCGGCGTGTCGCCGAAGACCCAGCCCTCCGCGCCCATGTGCGGGTCGACCACCGAGACGGAGATCGCGTCCTCCAGCCCCTTCAGGGTCCGGCCGATGAGTGTGCGGTGCGCCCACGGACAGGCCAGGGACACGTAGAGATGGTAGCGCCCCGGCTCGCCGCGGAAGCCGCCCGCGCCGGAGGGGCCCGCCGACCCGTCGGCGGTGACCCAGTTGCGGAAGGCGGAGGCCTTGCGCTCGAAGCGGCCGCCCGTGGCGGCGGTATCGTACCACTGGTCGCGCCAGATGCCGTCTACGAGGAGGCCCATCGTCGTCTCCGCCTGTCCGAGAGGTCCGACCGAGATGGGCCTCGCGCGGTCGGTGTGAAGGGACGCGTCCGCCCGCGAACGCCACGCAAGGCAGGCCTGCGCCCGCCTGTCTGTTGCGGTGCAGCAAAGTCCGCCATGTCTCGCGTCACCCACCCGTCGCCGTGCGCGTGCCGCAGCTGCCCGACCCGGTGGGGGATCGATGGAGGTGATGTGATGTCGTTCGCGCTGGTGCCCGTCGCCGAGGCGGCCCTGTTCACGTTCGGGTGCCTGGTGATCCACGCCCTGCGGCGCCACGCCGACCTGGTCACCGCGACGCTCGCGTGCCTCGCGACGCTCCTCGTCCTGATGATCGGCATCGCCTGCGCGCCGGAATCCTTCGCGAAGTATCAGGCGGCGAGCGTCGCCGACTTCGCCCGCCTGGATCAGGCCATCTACTGAGGCTTCGCCCCGCGGCCGACGGCGTCGAGGCCGCCGGTCCGGAGCTTCGCGAGGCGGCCGCCGGTCCCGCGCTGGCCGGCGACGGCCACGTCGAAATCGTCCTTCGGGAGCTTGGCGAGGAAGCGCTCGGCGATTTCGAACAGAAGGATGTCGGCGCGGACCCGCTCGATATAGGCCCAGTCGAGGCTCGACGACCAGACGAAGTGCACCTCGCTGAAGCTCTCGGCGAGTAGCCCGGTCAGCAGGAACGGGTCGAAATGGGCGCAGGAATCGCCGAACAGGACGAGCCGGCGCGGATCGGCCGCCGGTGACGCGTTCCGGTAGACGACATGCGCGCCGACATGCACCTCCCGGTCGCGCCCTTCCGCCTCGTAGGCGGCGAGCAGCGGCCCGGTCTCGACCCGCGACGCGTCGCGCTGCAGCATGAACCGTTCCAGGCGCTCGCGCGGCCGCTCCGGCAGCTTCTCGCCGAGATCCATGAGCTGGTCCGAGACGATGCCCGGACGCGCGCCGATGTCGGCCGGCGGGATCGCCCCGAGCGCCCGCATGATCGCGCGGTAGGCCAGCAGGCAGCCCTGCGCGGTCCAGTGCGTGTCGGTGCGCAGGTAGAGCGGCACCGGCCCGTTCCGGGCGGCGCGGAGCGGGGCGAGAAGGTCGAGATAGGCCGGATGCCGGGCGAGGCTGCGGGCCAGCCGCCGGGTCGAGGCCTTGCCGGGGGCGTAACGCAGGCCGTCGGTCTTGTCGTCGTAGACCGACAGCTTCTCCGGCACGATCACGTGCAGGCAGCGGATGCCGAGGCTCTCGGCCCGCCGCGCGCGGGCCTTGATCAGCCGTGTCCAGCCGCGCAGCAGCAGCCAGTGCCACAGGCCGCCGCGATACCGGTCCATGACCCGGTTGGTCCCCCCCGTGAGGAATAACCAGCCGTCGCGGCCGACATGTACGCTCTCCCTGCCTGCAGACATGACGGTGCTTTAGCCGCACCGCGAGCGGGCGACTAGGCCGGACCCGGCACCGGGACCGCGCGTTCGTCAGGCATGACGCCCTCGCCCGCACCGGCCGTCCAGACCCGCGATCGCCCGGAGCATGCCGGCGGCCCGGAGCCCATCCGCCCGGAGCCCGCCCGCCCGGCGCGGCTGTGGCGCCCGCGCCGCGTGCTGGTCATGCCCGCCGCCCTGGAGCACGCCCACGGGCGGGCCATGCTGGCCCGCGCCGAGGCGCTGGGCCTGCCGGTGGAGCGGCTGGCGTCCAACCGCCTGCCGAGCCCGCGCGAGCCGGATCCTCGGCGCGCCTACGCGGCCGCCAAGGCGACCCTCGCGCTGACGGTCGCCCCGCCGACCAAGCTGCGGCTGCAGCCGATCCCGCCCTCGGCCGACTGGCGCTTCGACCTCGCCGAGGGCTGCCCGGCCCATTGCCAATACTGCTACCTCGCGGGCTCTCTGTCCGGGCCGCCGGTGACCCGCGCCTACGCCAATCTGGCGACGATCCTAGACAACCTCGCGGACTATGCGGGGCGCGGCGCGGTGACGTCGGCCTCCGCCGAGCGGGCGCGGGAGGGGACCACCTTCGAGGCGTCCTGCTACACCGATCCCCTCGGCATCGAGCACCTGACCGGCTCGCTCTCGGCGGCGATCCGGCATTTCGGCGCCTGGGACGCGCCGGTGCAGCTGCGCTTCACCACCAAGTTCGCCGCGGTCGAACCGCTCCTCGACCTGCCGCACAACCGGCGCACGCGCATCCGCTTCTCGGTCAATCCGCGGGCGGCCGCGCATTACGAGGGCGGCACCGATCCCCTCGACGCGCGGCTCGCCGCCCTGGCGGCGGCGGCGCGGGCCGGCTACCCGGTCGGCCTGACCGTCGCGCCGATCCTGCCGGTTCCGGACTGGGAGGACGCCTATGCCGGGCTGGTCCGCGCCGCCGCCGACGCGCTGGCCGGCGTGCCCGATCTCGACCTCACCGCCGAACTCATCACCCACCGGTTCACGCCGGGCTCGAAGGCGGTGCTGCGCGGCTGGTATCCCGGCTCGGACCTGCCGCTGGACGAGGCGGAGCGCGTCGAGAAGCGCACCAAGTTCGGCTCGGTGAAGCACGTTTTCCCGAAGCCCCTGATGCAGGCGATGCGCGCCCATCTCACCGCCTGTCTCGCCCGCGACCTGCCGGCCGCTCGGATCCTGTACTGGACCTGAGCGCCCGCGGGCGCCATCTGGCCCCGATGATCGACGCGGACCCCCTGATCCTGACGCTCGCCTTCGACGAACCGACTTTCGCGCGGTTCGACGGCGAGCGGCGCCGCCACTTCCCGGAAGCCCTCAACCGCATCCCGGCGCACGCGACCCTGTTCCACCACCTGCCGGGCGACCGGGAGCGGGGCGTGATCGAGGCGATCACCGCCCTCGCCCGCACGGTGCCGCCGCCGGAGGTCGCGGTGACCGGCCTGCGCTTCACCGGCCGCGGCGTCGCCTACGCGCTCGACTCCGACGCGCTGGTGCGCTTCCGGGGCCGCCTCGCGCAGGAATTCGCGGCCCACCTCACCGCCCAGGACCGGCAGGGCTGGCGCCCGCACGTCACGGTGCAGAACAAGGTGTCGCCGGACACGGCCCAGGCGCTGCACGCCGACCTGTCGGCGGGGTTCGTGCCGTTCCGGTTCACCGCCCCCGGCACCCTGCTCTGGCGCTACCGCGGCGGCCCCTGGGACGCCGTCGCCCGCCTGCCCTTCGGAGAGAATGCCTGATGGATGTCGACGCGCACCGGGAGACCGCGCCATGAGGGCGCCGGGCAACCTGCGGCAGAACCGGCTGATCGAGCCCGCGATGGCGGTGTGGCTGCGGTTGCGCCTGAACGAGGTCGGTCCCCTCGTCGCCCTGCTCTGCCTGAGCATCCTCGGCTACGGGTTCTTCTACCTCGCCCACGAGGTCGGCGAGGGCTCCACCGCGGCCCTCGACCGGCGGATCCTGCTCGCCCTGCGCAACCCCGCCGATCTCGCCGACCCCATCGGGCCGCCCTGGCTCGAGGAGGCGATGCGCGACATCACCGGGCTCGGCAGCGTCTTCACCGTGCTGTTCCTGACCTGCGCGGTGGCGGCCTATCTCGGCGTGTCCGGGCGCCGACGCATCGGTCTCTACGTCCTCGCCGCGGTGGGGAGCGGCGAGCTGGTCTCGACGGTGCTGAAGATCTTCTACCATCGGCCCCGGCCGGACCTCGTGCCCCACGGCATGGAGGTGTTCACGGCGAGCTTCCCGAGCGGCCACGCCACCATGTCGGCGATCGCCTACCTGACCCTGGCGACCCTGATCGCCCGGATCGAGCGCAACCGCCGCGCCAAGGCGCTGGTCCTGGCGCTCGGGGTGAGCGTGACGCTGCTCGTCGGCATCAGCCGCATCTATCTCGGCGTGCACTGGCCGAGCGACGTCCTGGCCGGCTGGTGCATCGGCGCTGCCTGGGCATCCCTGTGCTGGTTCGTCGCCCTGCAGCTGCAGCGCCGCGGCGAGGTCGAGGCGCCCGACCCGCCGCCGCCCGCCTGAGGCCGCCGTTAAGGTAAACAGACGGTTAAGGTGGACGGGCGGGGGCGGTCCGGGCTGGATGGCGGTTGTCCCCGCAACCGAAACCGTCAGGGTCAGACGATCGTGGTCGAGCGCCGCCGCACTGCCCGACGCCGCGTCTGCCTGGGCGGGCGGCTGCGCGTCGCGGCCTTCCTCCCGGAGATCGACTGCACGGTCCGCGACGTGTCCCTCGACGGGGCGCGGGTCCGGCTGCCGTCGGAGGCCGTGCTCCCCGACTGCGTCGAGCTGTTCATCCCCTGTCGCGGCGAGATCCGGCGCGCCTTCGTGGCCTG
The DNA here is from genome assembly GCF_053345715.1 of Methylobacterium sp. D48H. Taxonomy (NCBI): domain Bacteria; kingdom Pseudomonadati; phylum Pseudomonadota; class Alphaproteobacteria; order Hyphomicrobiales; family Methylobacteriaceae; genus Methylobacterium; species Methylobacterium sp. D48H. The sequence continues at coordinate 28,250 of NZ_JBKFAP010000030.1, read as the reverse complement.
GCGCGCGGGCGAGTCGGTCGGCCTCGGCTTCGCCGAGACCCGCGCGGCGACGGAGCCCGAGGCGGTCGCGCGCCGGCTCGCCGCCAGCGAGGCGGAGGTGGCGCGTCTGCGCGCCGCGCTCCTCGACGGAAACAGCCCGGAGCCGGGTCGCGTTCACTGAGGGCGCGGTCCCGCCATCCGGCGGCTCCCGGCGCGGGCGGCGCCCCGGGCGCGGCCCTCCCGATCCGGCGACACGGCGAGGCACATGGCGGACGACACCCGGCTCTCACGACGCACTCTCCTCGCGGCCGGGGGCGCCCTGGCCGGCGCCGCGGCCGGCGGCGGCGCGCAGGCCGCCCCGCCGGCCGCCCCGCCGGCCCCTTCGGTCCCGGCCGATACCGGCGCCGTGCAGGGCGGAAAGGTGATGTTCCCGAACTGGCGCGGGCCGGGCGACCGGCCGCCCGCCCCGAGTCCGGCGCCGCAGCCGCCGGGTCAGCGCGTCGGCTACTGCGTGGTGGGTCTCGGGCGCCTGAGCCTCGACGAGATCCTCCCGGCGTTCGGCGAGAGCAAGCGCGCCCGCCTCGCGGCGGTGATGTCGGGCTCGCCCGACAAGGCGAAGCTCGTGGCGCGGCAGTACGGGCTGCCGGACGACGCCGTCTACGGCTACGACGCGTGGGATCGCCTGAAGGCGAACCCCGACGTCCAGGCGGTCTACATCGTCACGCCGAACGGCGTGCACCGGGACAACGTCGTGGCGGCCGCCGCGGCCGGCAAGCAGGTGCTCTGCGAGAAGCCGATGGCCGTGACCTCGGACGAGTGCCGGGAGATGATCGCGGCCTGCGCGAAGGCCGGCGTCAAGCTGATGATCGCCTACCGGTGCCAGTACGAGCCCCACAACCGGGCCGTGATCAAGCTCGCCCGCTCGGGCGAGTTCGGCCGGCCGCGGCTGATCCAGGCGTTCAACGGCCAGACCACGGGTCTTCCGGAGCAGTGGCGCCTGCGCAAGGCGCTGGCGGGCGGCGGCTCGCTGCCGGATATCGGGCTCTACTGCCTGAACACCGCCCGCGCGGTTCTCGGCGAGGAGCCGAACCTGATCCAGGCCCAGATCCACTCGCCGCCGGACGATCCCAAGTACCGCGAGGTCGAGGAGACGGCGAGCTTCACCCTCCACTTCCCGTCCGGCGTGATCGCCCAGTGCCTGACGAGCTACGGGGTCTACGAGGCGCGGAGCCTGACCCTGCACACCGGGACAGCCTCCGTCGATCTCCAGAACGCCTTCGCCTATCAGGGCCAGCGTCTCTACATCGGCCACCGCGACGGCAGGAACGCCGCCCGGGACGAGAAGGTCCTGAGCCCGAAGAACCAGTTCGCCCTGGAGCTGGACCACTTCGCGCGGTGCATCCAGGAGAACCTGCGGCCCCGCACCCCCGGCGAGGAGGGGCTTCAGGACCAGGTCCTGATGGAGGCGATCTACGAGGCCGCCCGCACCGGCGCGCCGGTCAAGGTCGGGCCGCCCCCCGGCGCGGGCTCCGGCCTCGACGTGACGCGCGGGCCGGAGCCGGAGGAGCCGTCCTGAGGTGCCTCAGAACGGCAGCAGGATGTCGACGAGCTGCTGGCCGTAGCGCGGCTGCTGCACGTCGGTGATCTGGCCCCGGCCGCCGTAGGCGATGCGCGCCTGGGCGATCTTGGCCGAGTCGATGGTGTTGTCGGACTCGATGTCCTCCGGCCGCACCACGCCGGCGACGATCATCTCGCGCACCTCGAAATTGACCCGGATCTCCTGCTTGCCCTCGACCACGAGGTTGCCGTTGGGCAGAACCTGGGTCACCACCGCGGCGACGTTCGTCAGGACGGACTCGGTGCGCTGGACCGAGCCGGCCCCGTCATTGGCCATGGCCGAGGTGGCGGAGAGCAGCGCGGTGCTTCCGACGCCGAAGGACTTGCCGACCGCGTTGTTCTCCAGGCCCAGGGCGTTGGGCAGGCCGAAGCTCTCGGTGTTGGCCCGGGAACGCTTGGTCTCGTTGCTGATGTTCGCCTGGTCGGTGACCTTGACCTTCACGGTCAGGATGTCGCCGAGCTTGGCGGCGCGCTGGTCCTTGAAGAAGGCGCGGGAGCCGGTGCGCCACAGCGAGTTCGGCGCGTACGAGACCGGCTGCACGTCCGGCATCGGCATCCGCACCGGCTTGTAGCCCGGCTGCGCGGTCGGGTCCTCGATCGCCGACAGGGCCGGGGTCAGGCCGACCTGCGAGAGGCGGTCGGCGGTGTTGCAGGCGCCGAGCGCGCCGGCGATCAGGGCGGCGGCGAGCGGGTTCAGGACGGTGCGACGGGCCATCGGGCTATCACTCTTCGACGCGTGCAGGGCGGGCGGTCAGCGCAGGGAGGCGGTCGCCTGGACGGGGGCGGCGCCGGCGGCCTGCCGGGCCGCGGGGCTGGGGCTCACCGAGACCCGGCCGGGGCCGATCACGGTGGCCTGCAGGACCTTCTTGGAGGCGACGTTGACGACGTTGACGACGGCGCCCATGCGGCCGGAATCGTTCGACAGGCCGCGCATCGACAGGCTGATGCTCGGCGTCTCGTACACGATGGTCACGTTCTCGCCGCGGGCGACCAGGTCGGGCGGGGCCGTGTCGGTGACCCGCAGCACGGTGCCGGCCGTGAGGGTGTTCTGCGCGACCTCGCCGAGGATGGTCGTGGCGCTGCCCTGCGCGTCGGGGGCGACGGATTCGCGCGGGCGCCGCTCCAGGGCGACGTCGCCCTCTCTGACCGGCTCGCCGCGGTTGAGGTTCCGGGTGAGCACCGCCACCTCGCGCAGCTCCACGACCACGCCGGAGACGCGCAGCGAGACCTGCCGCTCGCCGAGGGTGACGAGGCCCGCGACGCGGCGCGTCCGCGCATCGTAGGTCAGGTCCAGGGCCGCGGCCTGCCCTTCGAGGTCCACCGGCGCCAGCAGGGTCGGCCCGTCGCCGTCGAGGCGGACCGCGATGTTCTGGGCGTTGAGCCCGTAGCCGGTCTCGAGGCCGCGCTTGAGCGCCGCCTCGATCTCCGGCGGCCCGAGGCGGCGGGCGGCGCGCTGCACGGCGATCTGCAGCCGGCCGCCGGTCTCCAGGCCGCTGAGGCCCAGGGCGGAGGCCGCGTCGAGGATGCGGCGGGTCTGGATCGTCCCGGTGGCGCCGAGGCTGGGCGCGCGGAACAGCGGGCGCGTGGCCAGGCGCTCGGGCGCGCCCTCGACGAGATCGGCGAGCGTCAGGACGTCGCCGCGGGCGGTGACGTCGCCGCGCAGCCGCAGGCCCTCCGCCCGCGCCATGGCCGGGATCGCCAGGGCGCCGAGGGCCGCGAAGGTGAGGAAGGCCAGCAGCGCGCGCAGGATGACGGCGGCGCCGAGGGGCATCACCCGCCGCGGGACGCGCCGCACGATCGGGCTGATGTCGTCCCCGGCCCCCGCGGCGATGCGGGGCAGGTCGAGGGTCCCGAAGTCGGGATCGAGCGGGTCGGGATGCATGCCGGCATACATGTTCAGGGACCTGAAGCGGGGTGCGGGTCGCGCGGTTAGCTGCGGAACATCTGCGTTGTGGTGGAGAGCATCTGGTCGGCGGCGGTGACGACCTTCGAGTTCATCTCGTAGGCGCGCTGCGCGGCGATCAGGGACGAGATCTCCGTGACGGCGTTCACGTTCGCCTCCTCCAGGTAGCTCTGCTGGAGGTTGCCGAAGCCGTCGGCGCCCGGCAGGCCGCTGATCGCCTGCCCGGAGGCGGCGGTCTCGACGAACAGGTTGTCGCCGATCGACTCGAGGCCGACCTTGTTGACGAAGCGCGAGAGCTGGAACTGGCCCAGCGCCTGCGGCGCCGTCTGGCCCGGGATGTTCGCCTGCACGACGCCCGTGGCGCTGATCGTCACGGACGTCGCGTTCTGCGGCACGGTGATCGCCGGATCGAGCAGGTAGCCGTCGCGGGTGACGAGCTGGCCCTGGGCCGAGAGGTCGAAGGAGCCGTCGCGGGAATAGGCGGTCCGGCCGTCCGGCAGCGTCACCCGGAAGAACCCGTCGCCGCGGATCGCGACGTCGTAATCCTTCTCGGTCGAGGACAGCGTCCCCTGCGACATCACGCGGGCCGTCGAGGTGGTCTTCACGCCCGAGCCGAGGCTGAGGCCCGCCGGGAGCTGGGTGTTCTGCTGCGAGGTCGAGGCGCCGGCCCGGCGCATGTTCTGGTAGAGCAGATCCTGGAAGTGCACCTGCTGGCGCTTGTAGCCGGTGGTGCGCAGGTTCGCGATGTTGTTGGAGATGACCTGGACGTTGAGTTCCTGGGCCGCCATGCCGGTGGCGGCGGAGTAGAGGGCGCGCATCGGTCAGGCCTCCTCAGGCGACGTCGGCGAGGCGGCGGATCGCCGTGCCCCGCAGGTCGTCGAGGCGCGAGATCATGCTCGACACCATGGCGTAGGTCCGGTTCACGTCCATGAGCCGGGTCATCTCGATCACCGGGCGGACGTTGGAGCGCTCCAGCGACTCGGGTTCCAGGCGCCCGTCGATCCCGGCGGGGCGGGCGGGCTCCGGCGAGGCGTAGAGGTTGGTCCCCTCGTTGGTCAGCCGCTGCGGGTTGGCGAAGGTGACGAGCTTGATCCGCCCGCGGATGCCGAGGTTGGTCGACACGGTGCCGTCGGGGCCGATGGCGAGGCCGGTCTCCTGCGGGTTGATGCTGATCGGGCCGCCCTCGCCCACGACCTTGTAGCCGTCGCTGGTGACGAGCGTGCCCTGCGCGTCGAGCTCGAAGGCGCCGTTCCGGGTGTAGCGCTCGCCCTGGGGCGACTGCACGGCGATGAAGGCCGAGCCCTTGACCGCCACGTTGAGCGGGTTGCCGGTCTGCTCGATCGGGCCCTGCCCGAGGTCGAGGCTGGTGCCCTGGTCGATGACGTAGGACAGGCGCCGGTCGGGCCGGGCGAACGAATCCGCGCTCGCCACCGGCATCAGGTATTCCTCGAAGCGGGTGCTCCGCGCCTTGAAGCCCGTGGTCGAGACGTTCGCCATGTTGTTGGCGATCACGTCCAGCTCCCGCTGGAGCGCCATCTGGCTCGACACGCCGACGAAGAGGGCATTCTGCATCGTGGACTCTGGGACTCGCGGGCCGCGGAGGCGGCAACGATCCATTCAGCATCCGCTGTGCCAAACCCGTCTGCGGCAAATTTTAGCGTTGTGACAGGGACTTGGTTAGCGACGCTCGCGTGTCGCGGCGGCGCGGGGGCTGCGCCGCGGCAAACCTGACCCGGCAGGAATTGCCTCCTTAACGGCGCGTTAACCGTGATGCTCCGATATCCAGGTGTACCTGGCGCGCGGTCTCCCGCGAGAGAGCATTATTCCATGGCCAAGACGCCGAAAAAGGCCTCCGCCGAGGACGGCGAGGCCAAAGCCGAGGGCGCCCCGAAGGGCAAGAAGAAGCTCATGATCATGGTGGCCCTCGCGGTCCTGATCGCGGGCGGCGGCGCGGGCGCCTTCCTGATGATGCGCGGCGGCGGCCAGGGCGACGGCAAGGAAGCCGCGCAGGGCGGCGGCCATGGCGGCGGGCACGGCGACGCCAAGGGCGCCGGTCCGGACGCCAAGAAGGCCGTAGTCTTCGTCGACGTGCGCGAGATGCTCCTCAACCTCTCTCCCGAGCTGCCCCAGGACAAGGCCAAGTACGCGAAGGTCCGGATCTCGCTGGAGCTGAAGGACGCCAAGGTCGAGGAGGAGGTGAAGCCCCTGATGCCGCGGGTCGAGGACGCGCTGCAGGTCTACATGCGCGAGCTGCGCGCCAGCGACATCACCAACTCGATGGGCCTGTTCCGGCTGCGCGAGGAGCTTCTGCGCCGGATCAACATCGCCCTGTACCCCGCCAAGGTCGACGCGGTGCTGTTCAAGGACGTGATCGTCCAGTGAGCGCGCCCGCGACCCTGCCCCGTCCATCGCGCGCCGCGCCGCGCCGGGCCCCGATCGAGCACGCCTGATGGAACCCGAGGACGAACTCCCCGAGGACGACTGGTCGGCAGCCCTCCTGGAGCAGGGGGCCGAGGGCGGCGACACGTCGCTGGCCGAGGAGTGGGGCGCGGCGCTCGCCGAGCAGGGCACCACGCGCAACGCGGGCGACGTCGCCGCCGAATGGGCGACGATGATCGAGGACGGGGAGAGCGACAACCTCCCCGAACTCGCCGGCAACGACCGGGTGCTCAACCAGGACGAGATCGACGGCGTCCTCGGCTTCTCCATGCGCGAGCTCTCGGCCTCCGGGGCCGGGGGCGTGCAGGCCATCGTCGATTCGGGCGTCGTCCAGTACGAACGCCTGCCGATGCTGGAGATCGTCTTCGACCGGATGATCCGGTTGCTGTCGACCTCCCTGCGCAACCTGTTCCAGGACAACGTCGAGGTGACCCTCGACAACATCACCTCGGTGCGCTTCGGCGACTACCTGAACGCGATCCCGCTGCCGACGCTGCTGGGCGTGTTCCGGGCCGAGCAGTGGGAGAATTCCGGCCTCGTCACGGTCGACTCGAACCTCGCCTACGCGACCTTCGACCTGCTGCTCGGCGGCAAGCGCGGCGGCTCGTCGAGCCGCCTCGACGGCCGGCCCTTCACCGCCATCGAGATGACGCTGGTGCGCCGCCTCGTCGAGATCGTGCTGGGCGACCTCGAGATGTCGTTCCAGCCGCTCTCGCCCGTGAGCTTCGGCATCGACCGGATCGAGACCAACCCCCGCTTCGCCACCATCACGCGGCCGGGCAACGCCGCGATCCTGATCAGCCTGCGCCTCGACGTCGACGGGCGCGGCGGCATGCTGCAGATCCTGTTCCCCTACGCGACGATCGAGCCGATCCGGGAGCTGCTGACCCAGAGCTTCATGGGCGAGAAGCTCGGCCGCGACCACGTCTGGGAGGGCCATCTCGCCACCGAGATCTGGCAGGCCGACGTGACCATGGACGCGGTGCTGCACGAGATGATGCTGCCGCTGAAGCAGGTCATGAGCCTGAAGGTCGGCGAGACGCTGATGTTCGAGGCCAAGCCCTCGGACCTCATCACCGTGCGCTGCGGCGACTGGGCGCTGACGCAGGGGCGGATCGGCCGGGTCGACGGCCACATCGCCGTCCAGGTCACCCGGCCGCTGCGCCGCTCGCGCACGACGATCCAGGCCTACGAGGCCTCGATGAACAACCGCTCGGACAATTAGTGCCGATGAGGGTCCGGTCATGAGTCTCTTCGTCACCCTCGCGGCCGACATCCTGGTCGCCGTCCTCCTGGCGGCGACCATCGTCACGTCCCTCCGGCTCTCGCGCCGCATCGGCCAGATGAAGGGCGACGAGGCCGCCCTCCGCCAGACCATCGGCGACCTGATGGTCGCGACCGGCACGGCCGAGCGGGCCATCGCGGGCCTGCGGGCGGCGATCGACGAGGGCGACCGCACCCTGAACGCGAGCCTGGAGACCGCCACGATCCGCGCCGGCGAGCTGCGGCTGCAGGTCGAGGCCGGCGAGGGCGTGATCACCCGCATCGGCGCCATCGTGGCGCAGATGCGCGCCGTGCCGGTCCGTCCCGAGCCCGCGCCGGAGCCGAGGCCCGCGCCGCAGGCGGTCCCCGAGCCGGCGCGCGCGCCGGAGATCCCGGCCGAGCGCCGGCCGGAGCACGCCAGCCCGAATGGGGAGCGCCTCGGCGTGGCGGCCGCGGCGGCCCTCGCCATGAGCGAGCGCGCCCTCGCCCGCGTCCGGGCGCGCGCCGCGTGACCGGGGTCAAGGCCCCGAAGATCCCGCCGCCGAAGCCGGATCCCGAGGAGCGGATACGCCGCGCCGCGACGCCCGAGCGGCGCGCGCGCCGGAAGCCCGTCCGGCAGTTTCGGCTGCGCCTCATCGACGCCGTGGCGCTCGCGGCCGGTGGGCTGCTCGTGCTCAAGCTGCTCAGCCTGCTGCAGGCCGGCCTGCCGGAGAGCGCGGCGCTGCCGGAATACGGGCGCGCGGTCGCCCGGGCGCGCACCGGCTTCGAGCCCTTCGATCCGGTGACGACCGGTTCGGTGGGCGCCAAGGAGGCGCCGGCAGCCGCGCCCGAGCAGCCGTCGGCCCCTCCCCTGGCCCCGGCCCAGTCCGCACCGCCCGCGGCCGGGAGCTCGGCCTCGCCCACCGAGCGCCTGCTCCTTGAGAAGCTCGGTGCCCGGCGCGACGCCCTGCGTCAGAAGAGCGACGAGCTCGAGCTGCGCGAGAAGATGCTGGGCGAGGCCGAGCGCAAGCTCGAGACCGGGCTCGGCGACCTCAAGAAGGCCGAGGACAAGGTCGACGCCGTCGCGAAAGCGAAGGAGGACGCCGAGAAGCAGGCCCTGAAGAACATCGTCACGATGTACGAGGCGATGAAGCCCAAGGACGCAGCCCGGGTCTTCGACCGGCTCGGGCTCGACGTGCTGGTCCCGATCGTGCTGGCCATGAACCCCCGCAAGATGTCCGAGGTCCTGGCGGTGATGCAGCCCGAGACCGCCGAGCGCCTGACTGTCGCCCTCGCCAACCGCGCCCGCGGCGCCGCCGGACCGCAGGCTCAGGCGGGAACGGGGCTCCCGGCGAACGAGCTGCCGGCGATCGATCCCGGGGCGCCGATCCGGTAGGTCCGTGGCGCGCTGGAGCGCCGGGCCGACCTTCCGGGACCGCCGGCCCGCCCGTCCGGCCGCGTCGTGCCAGCCCGCCCCGTGCGGCGTCCGCGCGGGCTAGGGTCCGGGGCCGGGCGCGCTATAAGGGGTCCATGTCAGAGGCCGATCCCCAGCCGCTCCTCGCCGTCGAGGACCTCTCCGTGGCGTTCCGCGCGCGGGAGGGTGAGACCGTGGCGGTCGACGGCGTCTCCTTCACCATCCGCCGCGGCGAGACCGTCGCGCTCGTGGGCGAATCGGGGTCCGGCAAGTCGGTGACCGCGCTGGCGATCCTGCGCCTCCTCGACCCCGCGGCCCGCCAGGACGGGCGGATCCTGTTCGCGGGCCGCGACCTCGCGCGGCTGCCCGAGCGGGCGATGCGGGACGTGCGCGGCGCCGACATCACCATGGTGTTCCAGGAGCCGATGACCTCGTTGAACCCGCTCCACACGATCGAGCGGCAGATCGGCGAGGTGCTCGGCCTGCACCGCGGCCTCGCCGGCAAGGCGGCCCGCCGCCGGATCCTGGAGCTTCTGGAACTCGTGGGCCTGCGCGACGCCGAGCGGCGCATGGGCGCCTACCCGCACGAGCTCTCCGGAGGCCAGCGCCAGCGCGTGATGATCGCCATGGCGCTCGCCTGCGAGCCGGACCTCCTGGTCGCCGACGAGCCGACCACGGCCCTCGACGTGACCGTGCAGGCGCAGATCCTGGCGCTGCTCGCCGACCTGCAGAAGCGCCTCGGCATGGCGATGCTGTTCATCACCCACGATCTCGGCATCGTCGAGCGGATCGCCGACCGCGTCTGCGTGATGCTGAAGGGCAAGATCGTGGAGGCCGGCGCCACCAAGGCCGTCTTCGCGGATCCGCAGCACGCCTACACGCGCCGCCTGATCGCCTCCGAGCCGAAGGGCCGGGCCAACCCCGTCCCGGCCGACGCCGCCCCGCTCCTGGAGGCCGGCCCCCTGAAGGTCTGGTTCCCGCTGAAGTCGGGCCTGCTCCGGCGCGTCACCGGCCACGTCAGGGCCGTGGACGGCGTCTCCCTGCGGGTCCGGACCGGCGAGACCGTCGGCGTCGTCGGCGAGTCCGGCTCGGGCAAGACAACCCTCGGCCTCGCGCTCCTGCGGCTCACGGGCTCGGAAGGGCCGATCGTCTTCCTCGGCAAGGCGATCGACGGCTACGGCGTGGCGCAGATGCGCCCGCTGCGGAAGGACATGCAGGTTGTCTTCCAGGATCCCTACGGCTCCCTGTCGCCGCGCATGTCGGTGGCCGACATCGTCGCCGAGGGACTGGTGGTCCAGGGCACGGCGCGCTCCCGGGCGGAGCGCCGGGCCGTGGTCGCCAAGGCGCTCACCGATGTCGGGCTCGATCCCGCCGCCATGGACCGCTACCCGCACGAGTTCTCCGGCGGCCAGCGCCAGCGCATCGCCATCGCGCGGGCGATGGTGCTCAATCCCCGCTTCGTCGTCCTCGACGAGCCGACCTCGGCCCTCGACCGCTCGGTCCAGGCCCAGATCGTGACCCTGCTGCGCGACCTCCAGCGCGAGCGCGGCCTCGCCTACCTGTTCATCAGCCACGACCTGAAGGTGGTGCGGGCGCTCGCCAACTACGTGATCGTCATGCAGAACGGCCGGGTGGTCGAGGAGGGCGACGCGGAGACGATCTTCGCGAGCCCCCAGACGCCCTACACCCGCGCCCTGTTCAAGGCCGCCTTCGCCCTCGAGAGCGACGCCCCCGCCGAGCTGGAGTCGGCCTGACCGTGGCGCGCGCCCTCATCATCGTCCTCGATTCCGTGGGCGTCGGCGGGGCCCCGGACGCGGACCGCTACGGCGATGCCGGGTCGGACACGCTGGGGCACATCGCCGAGCGCTGCGCGGAAGGCCGCGGCGACCGGGCGGGGCTGCGCGCGGGCCCCCTGCGCCTGCCCCACCTCGCCGAACTCGGGCTCGGCCTGGCTGCCGCCGGGGCCTCGGGCCGGATCCCGCCGAACCTCGCCCCGGCCGGCCCGCCGCGCGGCGCCTACGGCCACGCGGTGGAGACGGCCGCCGGCAAGGACACGCCCTCCGGCCACTGGGAGATCGCCGGCCTGCCCTTGACCGAGCCCTGGGGGCATTTCCCCGACACCCGGCCGGCCTTCCCGCCGGAGCTGGTCCGCGCGCTCGTCGCCGAGGGCGGCCTCCCGGGCATCCTGGGCGACTGCCACGCGCCCGGGGTCGCGATCATCGACGCGCTGGGCGCCGAGCATCTCCGGACCGGCCGGCCGATCTGCTACACCTCGGCCGACAGCGTGTTCCAGATCGCCGCCCACGAGGAGGCGTTCGGGCTGGAGCGGCTCTACGACCTGTGCCGGGTGGCGCGCCGCCTGTGCGACCCCTACCGCGTCTGCCGGGTGATCGCCCGGCCCTTCGTCGGCGCGCCGGAGACCGGCTTCCGCCGGACCAGCAACCGCAAGGATCTCGCCGTCGCCCCGCCCGGGCGCACGCTGCTCGACCGGGCCGAGGCGGCCGGCCGCGCGGTGGTGAGCGTCGGCAAGATCGGCGACATCTTCGCCCACCGCGCCACCGGGCGCGAGATCAGGCCGGGCCCGAACGCGGCCTGCGTGACCGCGGGGCTCGACGCGCTGGCGACGCTGCCGGAGGGCGGCCTGATCTTCGTCAACCTCGTCGATTTCGACACCGAGCACGGCCACCGCCGCGACGTGCCGGGCTACGCCGCGGAGCTGGAGGCGTTCGACGCGCGGATCCCCGAGATCCTGGCGGCGCTGGCACCGGGCGACCTCGCGGTGATCACGGCCGACCACGGCAACGATCCGACCTGGACCGGGACCGACCACACCCGCGAGCAGGTCCCGGTGCTGGCCTTCGGCCCCGGCGTGGCCGGCCGGCCGATCGGCCGGCGGGAGACCTTCGCGGATATCGGCGCCACCGTGGCGGCCCATCTCGGCCTCGCCTGGGACGGGGCCGGAACACCGTTCCTGTAGGGAGGACACGACGTGCGGGACGACGACGACCGGCCGCGCAAGGCCGTTGCCCACGAGATCGGGCAGCCCCTCGACACGCTCTCGCTCGGGGATCTCGACGAGCGCGTCGCGCTCCTGCGCGCCGAGATCGCCCGGCTCGAGGCGGCGCGGGCCGCCAAGCAGGCGGCGCAGGGCGCGGCCGACGCCTTCTTCAAGCGGGGCTGAGGCTTGGACCGGCGCGAAATCCTCGCCGCCCTGCGGCGCGGCGATCTCGGCGGCGCGCGCGAGCTGCGGCTGCCCGACGGCCTGACGGAGGTGCCGCGCGAGGTCTTCGCGCTCGCCGACACCCTCGAGGTGCTCGATCTCGGCCGGGGCAGCCTCACCGACCTGCCGGACGATCTCGGCCGCCTGCACCGCCTGCGCGTGCTGTTCTGCTCCGGCAACCCGTTCCCGCGCCTGCCGCCGGTGCTCGGCGCCTGCCCGGCGCTGAGCCAGCTGGGCTTCCGCGGCTGCGGCATCCGCGAGGTCCCGGCGGTGTCGCTGCCGCGCGACCTGCGCTGGCTGACCCTGACCGACAACGCGATCGCGGAGCTGCCCGCCGCCCTCGGCGAGCGGCCGCGCCTGCAGAAGCTGATGCTGGCGGGCAACCGGCTCACGGCGCTGCCCGACAGCCTGTCGGGGGCGGACGACCTCGAGCTGATCCGGCTCGCCTGCAACCGTCTCGCGGCGATCCCGCCCTGGCTCGCGCGCCTGCCCCGCCTCGCCTGGATCGCCTACGCCGGCAACCCCGCCGAGCCGGCGACGGCGCCGGTCGCGGCCCCCGCGGTGCCGTGGGCCGACCTCGCCGTCGGCGACCTGCTCGGCGAGGGCGCCTCGGGGCGCGTCCACCGGGCGCGGTGGCGGGATCCCGCCGGGGGGCAGGACGTGGCCCTGAAGCTGTTCAAGGGCGCGATGACCAGCGACGGCCTGCCCGAGCGGGAGATGGAGGCCTGCCTCGCCGCCGGGACGCACCCGGCCCTCACGGGCGCGCTCGGCCGGCTCGAGGGCCATCCCGACGGTGCCCGCGGCCTGCTGCTCCGGCTCCTGCCGGCGCACTGGCGCGCGCTCGCCGGGCCGCCGAGCCTCGCGAGCTGCAGCCGCGACGTCTACGACCCGGACCTGCGCCTCGGCGCCGACACGGTCCTGCGGATCGCCCGCGCCGTGGCCGAGGCGGTGGCGCACCTGCACGGGCGGGGCCTGCTGCACGGCGACGTCTACGCCCACAACACGCTCTGGGATGCCGGGACCGGCGCGGCCGTGCTCAGCGATTTCGGCGCGGCCTCGGTCCTGCCGGACGGGCCGCAAGGCGCGGCGCTGGCGCGGGTCGAGGTCCGCGCCGTCGGCATCCTGATCGGCGAGCTGCTCGACCGATGCGCGGCGCCGCCGGACTCCCTGCGCGCCCTGGCGCGGGCCTGCACCGGGCCGGATCCCGACGGGCGGCCGGGCCTCGGGGCGGTGATCGCCGAGATCGGGCGGCTCCAGGCCTGATCGCGCGGCCTCGACCGGTGCCGGGAGCGGTCCGCTGTCTCAATCGGGGATATCGCCCTGCCCGCGCGCGATCACGGCGAACAGGTCGCCGAGGGCCGCGAGGCTCGCGGCCTGGAGCTGGGCGGCCGGCACCACGGCGCCGTCCGGCCCGGGCAGGTCCCGCGTCGCCGTGGCGGCCGCCACGACGGTGGGGCGGAATCCGAGGTTGAAGGCGCTCCGGGCGGTGGAGTTGACGCACATATGCGTCATGAAGCCCGCCAGGACGACGTCCTTCACGCCGATCTGCTCGAGCCGCGCCTGGAGGTCGGTGCCCACGAAGGAGCTCGGATAGGCCTTGGTGATCACCGGCTCGTCGCCCTGCGGAGCCACCTCCGGGCTGATCTGGCCGATCGGGGCGGTCACGTCGTAGGGCGAGCCCGGCCCGGCATCGTGGCGGACGTGGATCACCGGAATCCCGGCCTCGCGCGCCCGTCGCAGGAGCGCCGCCGCCTCCCGGAGCGCGGGCTCGACGCCGTCGAGCCGCATCACGCCCTCCCGGTAGGTCTGCTGCAGGTCGATCATCACGAGCGCCGAGCCCCTGAGCGGGGCCGGCGCGGGGCTGAGGCCGGACAGGCCGCGCAGGGTTGCCGGATCGGACATCGGCGGTTCCTCCCATCGGGCCGCGTCGGAGGCGGCTCTCTGAGCCCGGGACGCTACGACGGCGCGGCCCGGTCGCGCCAGTGTGCAAAGGTGCAACGCTCGTGCGCCGGGGCCGGATGTTCCCCCAGGAAGGTTGGCCGTGCGGATTGATCCTACCCCGCGCGTCGCTACATGCGCGGCGTGACCGTCCCGCCCCTGCGCCTCGGCGCGCTGCTCCTCGCCCTCGCCTGCGCGCAGCCGGCCGCGGCCGCCCCGTCCGAGGGGGCGACCGAGACCGTCGAGCAGGCCCTGTGCCGCCTCATCGACGACTCGGCCAAGGCCCGCGGCCTGCCGGTGCCGTTCCTGACGCGCCTGATCTGGCGCGAGAGCAGTTTTCGCGTCGGGGTGGTGAGCCCGGCCGGCGCGCAGGGCGTCGCGCAGTTCATGCCCGGGACCGCCCGGGAGCGCGGCCTCCTCGACCCGTTCGATCCCGAGCAGGCGATCCCGCACGCGGCCCACCTGCTCGCCGACCTGAGGACCCAGTTCGGCAATCTGGGCCTCGCCGCCGCGGCCTATAACGGCGGCGCCGCGCGGGTGAGCAAGTGGCTCGCCGGCGACGGCGGCCTGCCCGCCGAGACGCGGGCCTACGTGGCCAACATCACGGGCCAGCCGGTGGACGACTGGCGGACCGGCCCCGGCAAGGCGATCGAGTTCCCGGAGGGCGGCGCGCCCGCCAAGTCCGAAGGCAAGTCCGACAGCAAGTCCGAGGCGAAGGACCAGAAGGAGGCCAAGGGGGAGACCAAGCCGGAAGCGCCGCAGACCTGCCTGCAGGTCACCGCCAGCCTGCGCGTCCCGTCGCGCGGCGACCGCTTCGCCCTCGGCCTCAACGAGGGGCCGGCCGCCCCCTGGGGCATCCAGCTCGCCGGCAACTTCTCCAAGGCGCTGGCGCTCCAGAGCTTCAACCGCGCGCGGAGCGCCTACGCGGGGGTGATCGGCGAGGTGCGGCCGATGATCATCGGCACGCGCCTGCGCAACCGCGGGACCCGCGCCTTCTACCGGATCCGCATCCCGGCGCAGAGCCGGCAGGCGGCCGACGACCTGTGCGGCCGCATCCGCAAGGTCGGCGGCGCCTGCTTCGTGCTGCGGACCTGATTTTTCGTGCTCCGCCCCGAGAGCGTCATCAATCCGCCCCGAGGGCGGTGCGGTATGGCCCGGTCGGGACAACCGGATGGGATATGACACGTCTCCTCACCGCGCTCGCTAGCCTCCTCTGCCTCGGGCTCGCCGCGTTCGGCTTCACCGCTGCCTCGCCGCTCGCGCTGTTCGACGCGATCGGCCCGCGCGATCCGGGGGGGCGGCTCGCCGCGAAGGACCAGCCCTTCGGCGAGGGTCCGCGGCGGCGGCTCGACGTCTACGTTCCCACCGCGGGCGCCGAGAACGCGCCGGTCCTGGTGTTCTTCTACGGCGGCTCCTGGCAGAGCGGCGCCAAGGACGACTACGCCTTCGTCGGGCACGCCCTCGCGGCGCAGGGCTTCGTCACGGTGCTGCCCGATTACCGGCTCTACCCGGAGGCGCCGTTCCCCGGCTTCCTCGAGGACGGCGCCGAGGCTATCGCGTGGGTGCGCGACAACATCGCCGGATACGGCGGCGACCCGCGCCGCATCGTGCTCGCCGGCCACTCGGCGGGCGCCTACAACGCCGTGATGCTCGGCCTCGACCCGCGCTACGTGATCGCCGCCGGGGTCGATCCCAAGGTGATCAAGGCCGTCGCCGGCCTGTCCGGCCCCTACGACTTCCTGCCGTTCGACCAGGACACCACCGTCAAGGTGTTCGGCAAGGCGCCCGATCCGGAGGCCACGCAGCCCGTCGCCTTCGTGGGCCCGCTCTCGCCCCCCGCCTTCCTGGCGACCGGCGACGCCGACACCGTGGTGAAGCCGCGGCACACGGTCAGCCTCGCCGCCAAGCTGCGGGCCGAGCACGTCCCGGTCCAGGAGCGGCTCTACCCGGGCCTCGACCACAAGGACACGCTGCTGGCGCTGTCCGTCACCTTCCGCTCGAAGGCGCCGGAACTGGCCGAGATGGCGTCCTTCCTGATGCGGCAATCCGCCGGCCGCTCGCAGTACACGATGCGGCGCTGACCCCGCCGGCACCGCGTCAAGGTTATCGCGCGATCGCGGGGTGCAACATCTGATTTTCCATCGCCCCGCACCTGCGGGCCGCTAGAATGGTCCTGGCCGCGCGGCGCGGCCTCGCGGTGGGACGGCATGGCTTCTGCGGACGCGGCGATCGGGATCCCGGCCGACGGGCGGCAGCGCGGCGTCGCGGGTCGCGACGTGCCGGACGTTCTGCGCGTGCTCCTGAACGGCGCCGTCTTCGTCCTGCTCTGGAACCACGTCTGGCTGAAGGACCTGTCCGACCGGTCGATGCTCGCGGCCTCCGAGGACGGCAGCCTGCTGACGCAGATCCTGTTCCTCAGCGCCGGCGCCGCCATGGCGGCGGCGATCCACCGGATCGGCGTGCGCCACCTCCGCCCCCTGGTGACCCGTCCCCTCGTGCTCTGCGCCCTCTGGCTCGGGGCGACGGCGCTGCTCTCCGTCGAGCCGAGCCTGTCGCTGCGGCGGCTCGCGCTCTTCGCCATCGCGGCGATGCTCTCGGCGGGCGTGCTGATCGTGGCCCGCTCGCCCCGCCAGCTGGCGCTGACCATGGCCGGGTCCGCCCTGGTCATCGTGCTCGCCTCCTACCTCGCGGTCGCCTTCGTGCCGAACCTCGCGATCCACTCGGCCTTCGACGTCAATTCCGATCCGAGCCACCCGGGCCTCTGGCGCGGGATCTTCCCGCAGAAGAACGAGGCCGGTGCCGCCATGGTGATCCTGGTGATCGTGGGCCTCTACGTCGCCAGGGTGGCGAGCCGCGTCCTCGGCTGGGCGATCGTGCTCCTGGCAGCCGGGTTCCTGGTGGCGAGCGGCTCCAAGACCGCGATCCTGCTCCTGCCGGTGATCCTCGCCGTGACCGGCCTGTGCCAGGTCCTGACCGGCGGGTTCCTGCGCCGCCTGCTGCTCCTCGGCCCGGTGATCGGGTTCTCGCTGATCTCGATCGGCTCGGTGCTGGCGCCGCCGATCCAGGAGGCGGTGGGCTCGCTGCTCACCGACGCGACCTTCACGGGCCGCAGCGAGATCTGGCAATTCGCCATCGACAACATCGCGATCCGGCCCTGGCGCGGCTGGGGGATCGGCGCCTTCTGGATGACCGAGCGGACCATGTATGCCGGCTCCGAAGCGCTGACCTGGGTCAACACCGTCGACCACGCCCACAACGCCTATCTCGACACCGCGCTGATCGGCGGCCTGCCGTTCCTCGCCCTGACCGTGGTGGCCTTCGTGCTCGCCCCGGTGCGCGACCTGCAGCGCGTGGCCGGCGGGACGCGCCTCGACGCGGAGACCCTGCTGTTCCTGAGGCTGTGGTTCCTCGGGCTGGTCTCGGCCTCCTTCGAGACGGTGCTCTACAACGGCAACAACGCCACCTGCTGCATGTTCATGATGGCGGTGTTCGGCCTGCGCCTGCGCACCCGCTACGCCGTCGCGGCGGGCTGAAGCGCCCCGGGCGCCCGGACATCACGCGCCGGCCGCGGAAGGCCGCGCGTCGTGAGCGTACCCGTCCCGGCCTGCCTCCTCGAACGTCTCCGTCCCCCGTCCGCGAGGCTTCTGTCCGATAGCGGACGGCAACAACTTGTCCGGGAAACTGTTGGTCGGCATTCGCGCGGAGATTCTGCATGCCGGGCAGGGCTCGTTTCGCTTGGACTGACGTGACGTTCGCGCTGGGCGTGAGCGCCCTGTGCGCGCTGTCCCTCTTCGTGGCCCACTAGCCAAGGGACCGCGCCGGGGCGTCCCGTCCCGCCGCAGCGTCGCGAGTCCGGCGCGCCGCGACATCCGTCCGCGCTGTGGGCCGGCCGCGGTCAATCGGGCAGTGCGAAGACCAGCAGCGCGTCGCCGGTTCCGAAGCCCGACGCCCTGGTGAACGAGGCACCGCCCGCCGCCACCGCGACGTACTGCTTGCCGTCCAGCGCGTAGGTCATCGCCGGCCCGCTGATGCCGGCCCCGCACTGGAAGCGCCAGAGAATCCGGCCGTCCCGCGCGTCGTGGGCGTCGAGATGGCCGTCCTCCTCGCCCGAGAAGACGAGCCCGCCGGCGGTCGCCAGGGTGCCCCCGGAGAGGCGGCTCGCGCCGCGCACCGACCACGCGATCCGGCCGCCGTCCGCGAGATCGACGGCCGTGAGCGTGCTGAAGGACGGCTCGCCCCTGGCCTCCCCGGTCTCCGTGTAGCGGATCTCCGGACGCCCCGCGGCGGCCGGCACGGTCTTCACCGTGTAGGTCGTCGCCCCGTGGCGGACCTGCACGTAGGCGCGCGTCCCGTCATAGGCGGTGGGCGGCCACGAGACCGCGCCGAGCGGGCCGGGCGCCACCACGGTGCCCTGCGGGGTCGGCGGCGCGAACAGGTTCTTCTGCTCGATCAGCGGGGCCGAGCGCGCGAGCAGCTTCCCCGTGGCGCGGTCGTGGACGTAGATCCAGCCGGTCTTGCTCGCCGAGGCCACCGCCCTGGCGCCGCCCGGCATGTCCAGCAGGAAGGGCGGCGCGGCGACGTCGTAGCCCCACTCGTCGTGCGGCACCTGCTGGTAGTACCAGCGCAGCTTCCCGGTCTTCACGTCGAGGGCGACGAGGCACATCGTGTAGAGATTGTCCCCCGGGCGCGACAGGCCGAAATTCTGCGGCGCCGGGTTGCCGGTGCCGAGGAAGATCAGGCCGAGATCGGGGTCGTAGGCGGGCGTCATCCAGAGGGAGCCGCCGCCCACCCGCCAGGCGTCGCGGTTGGCGGGGGCCGCCGCCTTCTCGGCGGCGATGTCGCGGTGGAGCGGCGTGCCGTCGGCGGTCTTCTCCACGAAGCCGCCCTCCCAGCCCTCCGAGGGCGTCACGTACCAGCGCCATCGTTCCTCGCCGGTCCTCGCGTCGTAGGCCGCGAGCCAGCCGCGCCGCCCGTATCCGCCCTCGATGCCGACCACCGAGCCGCCGTCGAGGCCGCCCGCCTCGTCCTCGATGTGGAGGCCGTAGCCGGCGCCGGTGACGCCGACGATGACGAGCCCGTCGGCGACGAGCGGCGGCATCTTGAAGCCGAGGCGGCTCGAACCCTGGACGGGCTTGCCGCCGAGGGTCGCGGCGAGACCCGAGGCGGTCTCGGTCTCGCCCTCCTCCGGGCGCACCGCCTCCTTCTCCCAGACGATCCGGCCGGTCCTGGCGTCCAGGGCGATGAGCTGCCCGTCCATGGTCGCCTCGAAGACGAGGCCCCCCGACACCGCGACCCCGCGGTTGGAGGGCGGGCCGAAGATCTTCTCGGTGCGCGGCTTGTGGGTGTAGGTCCAGAGCGGCTTCCCGGTCTTCGCGTCGAGGGCGGCGACGTTGTTCTGCGTCGTGGAGACGTAGAGGGTGCCGTCCACCATCACCGGCTGGGCCTGGAAGTAGCCGGTGACCCCGGTCTGGAAGATCCAGGCGGGACGCAGCCGGCCGACCGTGTCGCGGTTGATCTGGGTCAGCTCGGAGAAGTTGCGGTTGCTCGGGTCGTGCCCGAAGGCCGGCCAGGGCGTCTCGGCGGCGGAGGCCGTATTGAGGGAGGCGGTTCCGGCAAGGCAGGCCAGCAGGGCGGCCCCGATCCATCGCGACAAGGTTGTGCTCCCGTGTGCGGCGCCCGTCGCGCCCGAACAGGTCTTCTCGCGACGCGGCCTCACGCCTGCCGCCGGGGCGCCCCGTCGAGCTGCGCCGGCGTCGCCTGGGCGCCCATGGCCCGGGCCATGTCGGCGGCGCTCTGGCCGGAGGCGTCGCGGCGATCCGGGTCGGCGCCGTGCTGGAGGAGCAGGTCGACCATCTCGGTGCGGTCGAACATGGCCGCGGTCATCAGCGCCGTGCGGGTGCCGTCGCCGGTCCCGTCCACCGCGGCCCCGTGCCGGAGCAGGAGCTGCGCGACGGCGAGGTCGTTCTTAAAGGCCGCGCCGGCGAGCGGCGTCTGGCCGCGGTCGTTGGCGAGTTCCGGGTCGCCGCCGGCCTCCAGGATCACCCGGGCGGCCTCCGCCTGACCGTTATAGGCGGCGAGCATCAGCAGGCTGTCGCCCTTGTCGTTGCGCAGGTTCGCCGGCAGCCCCTGCCCGAACAGGTCGGCGAGCTCCTCGGCGTGGCCCATCCGCGCGTACTGGAAGACCCGGGCCGCGAAGGCCAGGGTCTCGTCGTCGAGGGTCGGGGGCGGGTTCGTCTCTGAGGCCATCGCGTGCTCGTCACTCATCGCGGCTGATCTGGGCCGCTGCGGCATCGACGTCCAGCGGCCGGGGGAACAGTTTCGTCGCCCGGCTCGTTCCAGCCGCCTATCCGGGCCAGGCCCGGCGTCTCCGGAGCGCGACGATGCCCCGACCGTTTGAGCCCTACGCCGACGCGCTGCGCACCGCCCGCGAAATCGTGCGCGAGCAGGCGGGGACCGTCGTCGAGGCGGCGGTCCGCGCGGATTCCCACGCCTACGACGAGGCCTGCCACGTCCTCGTGGTCCGGATCGCGCAGGCCATCGTCGATGCCGGCGAGGCCGGGTCGGGACAAGGCCTCGGCCGCGGCAGCGAGGCCGCCTGAGGTCCCGGCGGCCGGGTCAGCCCCGCCGTCGCCCACCGCCGCCCTTGTACTTCGGCTTCTGACCGCCGAGCCCCTGCGTCGAGCGCGGCTTCGGCCGCTCCTGCCAGACCGGCGCCGCGCCGCCCACCGGCAGCTCCCGGTCCGTCCCCGGGCCCATATTGTCGAGGTCGGGCCTGGCGATGCGGCTGCCCCCGCGCGGCGGCTTCCGGCCGAACTTGCCGGCCTCGCGCTCCACGTCGCCCTGCCGGGCCATCGGGTCGTCGGAGACCAGCAGCTCGGTCGCCTGGAGCCGCTTGAGCTCGTCGCGCAGCCGCGCCGCCTCCTCGAAGTCGAGGTCGGCGGCGGCCGCCCGCATGCGCTTCTCCAGGTCCGCCATGACGGCTTTGAGGTTGTGGCCGACCGTGATCGCGTCCTTGGCCAGACCGGTATCGACCTGCACGTGGTCGCGCTCGAACACGCTGCTGAGGATGTCGGCGATGCCGCGCTTCACGCTCTGCGGCGTGATCCCGTGCTCCGCGTTGTAGGCGAGCTGCTTGGCGCGTCGGCGCTCGGTCTCGGCCATCGCCCGTTCCATCGAGCCGGTGATATTGTCCGCGTACAGGATGCAGCGCGCGTCGGCGTTGCGGGCGGCGCGGCCGATCGTCTGGATCAGCGAGGTCTCCGAGCGGAGGAAGCCCTCCTTGTCGGCGTCGAGGATCGCCACCAGGGCGCATTCCGGGATGTCGAGGCCCTCGCGCAGCAGGTTGATGCCGATCAGCACGTCGAAGGCGCCGAGCCGCAGGTCGCGGATGATCTCGATCCGCTCCAGCGTGTCGATGTCGGAGTGCATGTAGCGCACCCGCACGCTGTTCTCGTGCAGGTACTCGGTGAGGTCCTCGGCCATGCGCTTGGTGAGCGTGGTGACGAGGGTCCGGTAGCCGGCCTGCGCCACCTCGCGGACCTCGCCCAGCAGGTCGTCCACCTGGCTGCGGGCCGGGCGCACCTCGATCACCGGGTCGACGAGGCCGGTCGGGCGGATGACCTGCTCGGCGAAGACGCCGCCGGTCTGCTCCATCTCCCACTTGCCTGGCGTCGCCGAGACGTGGACCGTCATCGGCCGCATCGCGTCCCATTCCTCGAAGCGCAGCGGCCGGTTGTCGAGGCAGGAGGGCAGCCGGAAGCCGTACTCCGCGAGCGTCGCCTTCCGGCGGAAGTCGCCCCGGTACATGCCGCCGATCTGCGGCACGGTGACGTGGCTCTCGTCGGTGAAGACCAGGGCGTTGTCGGGCAGGTACTCGAACAGGGTCGGCGGCGGCTCGCCGGGCTTCCGGCCGGTGAGGTAGCGGGAATAGTTCTCGATGCCGTTGCAGGCGCCGGTCGCCTCGATCATCTCGATGTCGAAGGTGCAGCGCTGGTCGATGCGCTGCGCCTCGATCAGGCGGCCCATCCTGGTCAGCTCCTCGATCCGGCCCTTCAGCTCGTGCTTGATGCCCTTGATCGCCTGCTGCAGCGTCGGGCGCGGCGTCACGTAGTGCGAGTTGGCGTAGACCTTCACGAACTTCAGCTCGGAGATCGTCTTGCCGGTGAGCGGATCGAACTCGACGATGTTCTCCACCTCGTCGCCGAACAGGCCGATCCGCCAGCCGCGATCCTCCAAGTGGGCCGGCCACAGCTCGATCGAATCGCCGCGGACCCGGAAGGTGCCGCGGGCGAAATCCGACTGGATGCGCTTGTACTGGAGCGCCACGAGGTCGGCGATCAGCTGGCGCTGCTCGATCCGCTCGCCCAGGCTCACGGTGAACGACATCGCCGTGTAGGTCTCGACCGAGCCGATACCGTAGATGCACGAGACCGAGGCGACGATGATGACGTCGTCCCGCTCCAGCAGGGCGCGGGTGGCGGCGTGGCGCATCCGGTCGATCTGCTCGTTGATCGAGGATTCCTTCTCGATGAACGTGTCGGAGCGCGGGACGTAGGCCTCGGGCTGGTAGTAGTCGTAGTAGGAGACGAAGTACTCGACCGCGTTGTCGGGGAAGAACGCCTTGAACTCCCCGTAGAGCTGCGCGGCCAGCGTCTTGTTGGGCGCGAGGATCAGCGCCGGGCGCTGCGTCTCCTCGATGATCTTGGCCATCGTGAAGGTCTTGCCCGAGCCGGTGACGCCGAGCAGCACCTGGTCGCGCTCCAGCGCCTGCACGCCGCCGACGAGCTCGGCGATCGCCCGGGGCTGGTCGCCGGCCGGGGTGAAGTCGGATTTGAGCGTGAACCGGACGCCACCCTCGGATTTCTGCGGCCGCTCCGGCCGGTGGGGCGTCCAGGTCTTGCCGTCCTTGAACAGCGGGTTGCCCTCGGTGAGCAGCCGCTCCAGCGCGCTCACCGTCGCCGAGGCGCCGCCGTCGCCGCCGGGATCCGGCAGCTCGGCGCCCTCCGGCGCGGGGCCGTCCTCGGGCGGCGTCAGGCCGAGCGCCTGCGCCAGACGGGGGTCGACATCGGCCGCGTCGCCGAGCGCGTAGCCGGCCTGGGGTGCCTCCGCGAAGCCGTCGCGGGCGATCTCGGCCCTCCGGGTCGCGGCCGCGGGCACCCCGTCCTTGGGGTTGCCCTTCCTGCCCCCCGCCTTGCGGCCCGGCCGTGCCGGCGCCTCGGGGGGCGGCTCGACGGTGGCCGGACGGTTCCGGTTGAGCGCCGGGTTCAGAAGCTCCGCCAGATAGGTGTCCAGGGGCTTCAGCTCGGGCTTCGACGCCTTGGCGGACGTGGCCGTCACGGAGGCGGCGCGCG
Organism: Methylobacterium sp. D48H; assembly: GCF_053345715.1. NCBI lineage: Bacteria > Pseudomonadati > Pseudomonadota > Alphaproteobacteria > Hyphomicrobiales > Methylobacteriaceae > Methylobacterium > Methylobacterium sp. D48H. The sequence goes on along the minus strand of NZ_JBKFAP010000030.1, from coordinate 5,148 downwards.
GTTTCTTCGGTGCGGGCATGAGAACAATATGGGCCCGGATCGCGCTCCGAGAAACCCTGCGCGGGTGCGGTTTGACGGCTTTCGTCCGCCGCCGGCCATGCCGAGGACCGGCCGCGGAGCGCTGCGCCATTCCACTAAAGACGGTGTGGCGAATACAGCCGTTAGGTAGAATTCCCCTGGGAGCGAACTCGACCGCGATGCCGGATGCTGAGAAGATCGGCCTCCGCACGCGGGAAATCGGCTTGCGGTGAGCCGACCCGGTCGATACTTTGCACTGCAAAGTGGGGTGTGCGGCATGCTGCAGCCGGGGGCTTGAGGCACATGCAGGACCTGGACAAGGCGCTGGCCGACATCGTGGCCATCCGCTCGCAGATCGCCCGCGATACGGCGTTCCGCGGCTTGGGCGCGGCGACGGTCGCCGGCACCGGCGGCCTCGCGCTCGCCTGCGCGGCGGGGCAGGCGCTGTGGCTCGGCGATCCCGCGGCGCGGCCGGGCCTGTTCTTCGGCCTCTGGATCGCGGCGGCCCTCGCGGCCTTCGCGATGATCGGCGTCGAGGCGGTCCGGCGCAGCCGGCGCCTGCATTCCGGCCTCGCCGACGCGATGGTGTGGAACGCCATCGAGGTGTTCCTGCCGGCCGCGGGCGCGGGGGCCTGCCTCGCCCTAGTCATCGCCCGCTTCGCCCCCGGCGAGGTCTGGATGCTGCCGGGTCTCTGGCAGGTGCTGGTCGGCCTCGGCCTGTTCGCCTCGGCGCGGATCCTGCCCCGGGCGGTTCAGGGCGTCGGGGCCTGGTACCTGCTCGCCGGCCTCGCCGTGCTGGCGGTCTCGGCCGAGACGCGGGCCCTGTCGCCCTGGACGATGGGCCTGCCCTTCCTGATCGGCCAGGCGTGGCTGGCCGGGATCATCCATCACGGGGCCCGGGCCTTCGATGACGACCGCTGACCGTTCCGAGGGGCGCTTCTCCTACGAGGGGCTCGACAGGATCATCCACGAGCGGGCGCGCCTGAGCGTGCTGACCTCCCTGGTGGCGCACCCGAAGGGGCTGCCCTTCCCGGATCTCAAGCGGCTGTGCGGGCTGACCGACGGCAATCTCAGCCGCCACCTGGCCGTTCTGAGCGAGGCGGATCTGGTGAGCCTCGAGAAGCGCTTCGCGCAGAATCGGTCGCAGACGATCTGCCGCCTCACGGCGGTCGGGCGTCGGCGCTTCATCGGCTATCTCGGCGTGCTGGAGCAGGTGGTGCGCGACGCCGCGGAGGCGGCCGAGCGCGGCCCCGAGTCCGGTGTCCGCGGCCTCGATCCGGCCACGAAAACGGCGTGAGACCGCCCGTCCCGCCGGGAATGTTAATCCCGTTTCGATAGACCTCTACGCCACGCCCATGCCGGGAGACTTTACGATGCAAAGCGAAGCGGTGCCGGGAGCCCTGCACGCCGCGATCATCATGGACGGCAACGGGCGCTGGGCGACGCAGCGCGGCCTGCCGCGGCTGGCCGGCCACCACCGGGGCGTCGAGGCGATCCGCCGCACCGCCGAGGCGTGCCCGGATCACGGCATCGGCACGCTCACGCTGTACGCCTTCTCGGCGGACAACTGGCAGCGGCCGGCCGAGGAAGTCGGCGGCCTGATGCGGCTCCTGCGCTCGTACCTGCGCAACGAGACCCAGCGCCTCGCCCGCACCGGCACCCGTCTCAGCGTCGTCGGTCGGCGCGACCGTCTGCCCGACGGCATCCCCCAGGCGATCGCGGCCGCCGAGGCCGCCACGGCGGCGGGGACCCGGCTGCATCTGCGGATCTGCGTCGACTACTCGGCCCGCGACGCGATCATCGCGGCGGCGCAGCGCCTCGCCGGCGAGGAGCCGACGCGCGAGAGCTTCGGCAAGTTGGTGGCCGGTCCGATGCACGGCTCGCCGGTGGATGTCGACCTGCTGATCCGCACCGGTGGCGAGCGCCGCCTCTCCGACTTCATGCTGTGGGAGGCGGCCTACGCCGAGCTGCTGTTCACCGAGCGGATGTGGCCCGATTTCGGGCCCGACGACCTCGCCGAGGCCGTGGCCGAGTTCGGCCGCCGGGAGCGCCGGTTCGGCGGCCTGAAGGCGCCGGCCGTCCCGGCCGCCGCCTGAGGCGGCTTGACGCGCGCGCGCCGGCGCGCAGAGGGTCGGCGGCATGACCGAGACCCTCGCCCATCGCCGCGTCCTCCTCGTCATCGGCGGCGGCATCGCGGCCTACAAGGCCCTCGACCTGATCCGGCGGCTGCGCGAGCGGGGCGCCAGCGTCTGCCCGGTCCTGACCGCGGGGGCGCAGGAATTCGTGACGCCGCTGGCGGCGGCCGCGCTCGCCGGTGAGCGGGCGCATACCGACCTGTTCGACCGCGCCTCCGAGGCCGAGATCGGTCACATCAAGCTCGCCCGTCAGGCGGATGCCGTGGTGGTGGCGCCCGCGACCGCCAACCTGATGGCCCGCATGGCCGGCGGTCACGCGGCCGACCTCGCGACCACGGTCCTGCTGGCCACGACCCTGCCGATCCTGATCGCGCCGGCCATGAACGTCCAGATGTGGGCGCACCCCGCCACCCGACGGAACCGCGCGGTCCTGGAGGGCGACGGCGTCCGGATCGTCGGCCCGAACGCCGGCCGGATGGCCGAGCCCGAATCCGGACCCGGCCGGATGGCCGAGCCCAACGAGATCGCCGACGCGCTGGAGCAGATGCTCGGCACCCCGAGCGGGGACAGGCCCCTGGCCGGCCGGCGCGTGCTCGTGACCTCGGGCCCCACCCACGAACCGATCGACCCCGTCCGCTACATCGCCAACCGCTCCTCGGGCCGCCAGGGCCACGCCATCGCGGCCGCCGCCGCCGCGGCCGGCGCCGCCGTGACCCTGGTCTCCGGGCCGGTGGCGCTCCCCGACCCGCCGGGCGTCGCCGTCGTGCGGGTCGAGACCGCCCGGCAGATGCTGGCCGCCGTCGAGGAAGCGCTGCCGGCCGACATCGCGGTCTTCGCCGCCGCGGTCGCCGACTGGCGCCCGGAGCAGGAGGCGGGCAGCAAGAAGATCAAGAAGGACGGAACCGGGCCGGCGCCGATGCCGCTGGTCGAGAACCCCGACATCCTCGCCACGATCGCGCGCCGGCCGGCCGGGCGCCCGCCCCTCGTGGTCGGGTTCGCGGCCGAGACCGACACGGTGGTCGAGCATGCCCGGGCGAAGATCGCCCGGAAGGGCTGCGACCTCATCGTGGCCAACGACGTGTCGGCCGAGGGCGGCGTCATGGGCGGCATCGACAACACGGTGCACCTGATCCGGCGGGACGGCGCCGTGGAGACCTGGCCGCGCCTCGGCAAGGACGAGGTCGCCCGGCGGCTCGTCGCCCATTTCGCCGCGCTTCTGGCCGGCTGACGCGGCGCCCCCTGAGAGGGACGCTAGACCCCTCGGACGGCGCGCCGTTCCGAGCGTGAGTGTCGTTGCGCACAGGGAAGATAAAAGTGTTTCTGCAAAAAATCCGCGTCCGATCGATTGGTGACTGAGAATATCTGCGCTTGTGCCTGACCATTTCCCGGTCTTTTGGCGGAAAGATAGTTCGGAAAGGGAAATTTTAAGACGGTTCTGTGCCTTGGTCCGCCCGCATTGTCCCGGCTGTGCGGGGAAAAACTTGCTATGCTCCGGCATGCCCGATCGAACGGGCGGCCGGAGCCGAGGCACGATGCGCGTAGGGGACCTGTCCATCCGGACGACCATGAGCCTCGTCCTCGTCGTCATGGCCACGATCATGCTCGGCTTCGCGACGGGCACCGTGCGGGAGGCGCGGCAGCACGCCGCCGAGGCCGAGCGGGTCATCGCGCTGGTGCGGGCGAGCCGCGCCCTCCTCCAGACGCTGAACGTGACCCGGTTCGAGCGGGGCGCGACGCTGCAGTTCCTCGCCGCCGCCGAGCCCGTCGAGGCCGAGACTCGCGCGTCGCTCTACGCCGACCGGCAGCGGGCCATCGCGGGGCTCGCCGCGGCCCGGCCGCTCCTCGACGGCCTCGAACTCCCCGCCGTGGCGGCGACCGTCGGCCGGCTGCACGAGGCGAGCGGCCGCCTCGACCGCCTCCGGCCGCGGGTCGACGCCGCCCTGGACGTGCCGGGCGCGCGTCGCGACGGCGCGGTGACGGCGGAGGCCAGGGCCGCCCTCCAGGCCATGCTCGATGCCCTGATCGCCACGAGCGACGCCGTGGACGCCGCGATCCCGCTGTCCGACGGGCTCCTCCGGCGCGACCTCGCCCTGAAGCGGGCGGCGTGGGCGACGCGCATGGCCAACGGCGCCGTCGCGCTGCGCGTGCAGACGTCCCTGGCGGCCGGGGCGTCCTGGTCGCTGGACGAGACCGTCGCGGCCGCCGAGGAGCGGGGACGGCTCGACGCGGCCTGGAACGCGGCGATCGAGGCCGCGGCCGAGGCGTCCGGGACGGTCCAGGCCGCGTTCCGGCGGGCCCGGGAGAACAATTTCGAGGGCGCCCCCCTCGCCCGCCGGCGCGCCGTGGCGCAGGCCCTGGCTCGCGGCGCGCCGCCGGGCCTGACGCTCGCCCAGGCGCGCAAGCTCGACACGCCCGAGCAGGTGACCCTCGTCGACCTCGCCTTCGTCTGCCTCGACGAGATGGTCGCGCGGGCCGAGGCCCTGTCGGGGGCGGCGCGGAGCACCCTGTGGCGCGACGGGGCGGCCCTGGTCGCGACCCTGCTGCTCGTCGCTCTCGGGCTGCTCGCCCTGTTCCGCGGCGTGCTCCGGCCGATCCGGCGGATCACCGTGGCCATGGAGGCCCTCGCGGCCGGGGATTCCGCCGTTGCCGTCCCGGGCCTCCGGCGGCGCAACGAGATCGGCGCCATGGCCCGCGCCGTGCAGGTGTTCAAGGACAACCTGATCCGCACCCGGCAGCTGGAGGCCGAGGCCGAGGCGGCCCGGCAGGACGCGGAGCGTCAGCGCGGCCTCGCGATGCGGCAGGTCGCCGACCGCTTCGCCGACGCCGTCGGCGGGATCGTCGCGCAGGTCTCGACCGCGGCGGCCGGCCTGCAGGCCACGGCCCGCGGCATGACGGAGACCGCGGCCGAGACCGCGGGGCAGTCGACCACCGTCGCGGCCGCGGCCGAGGAGGCGGCCAGCAACGTCGGCACCGTGGCGGCGGCGGCCGAGGAACT